>NZ_JCAMOR010000028.1:0-104194 GCF_059512385.1 Bradyrhizobium sp. Crot121
GCGATCATGGGGCCGAACGGCTCCGGCAAATCGACGCTCTCGCACGTCATCGCCGGCAAGCCCGGCTATGAGGTCACCGGCGGACAAATCCTGTTCCGCGGCGAAGACCTTTTGGAGATGGCGCCGGACGAGCGCGCCGCCAAGGGCGTGTTCCTGGCGTTCCAGTACCCGGTCGAAATCCCCGGCGTCGCCACCATGAACTTCCTGCGCACCGCGCTGAATGCGCAGCGCAAGGCGCGCGGCGAGAGCGAATATTCGACACCGGACTTCCTGAAGAAGGTCCGCGAAGTCTCCAAGTCGCTCAACATTCCGCAGGACATGCTCAAGCGCGGCGTCAATGTCGGCTTCTCCGGCGGAGAAAAGAAGCGCAACGAGATCCTGCAGATGGCGCTGTTCGAGCCGAGCCTCTGCATCCTCGATGAAATGGACTCGGGTCTCGACATCGACGCGCTGAGGATCGCGGCCGACGGTGTCAACGCGCTGCGCTCGCCCGAGCGCGCCATGGTCGTGATCACCCACTACCAGCGGCTGCTCAACTACATCGTGCCGGACTACGTGCACGTGATGGCCAAGGGCTCGGTGGTGAAGACTGGCGGCAAGGAACTGGCGCTGCAGCTGGAAGAATCCGGCTATGCGCAGTTCGAAGACGCCTAAGCCTGAACGGAATTCGTGATGAACGTCGTGTTGGCAAAAACCGATTCTGGGCGCGCAGTGAGCACCAGCTTTGCGCTCGCGCGTGAGCGGTTGCCTGGCTCGGGCAAGGTCGCCGAGCAAAGGCAGCAGGCCTTTGAAGCCTTTGAGCGCGCGGGCCTCCCGCATCGCCGGATCGAGGACTGGAAATACACCGACCTGCGCGTCCTGATGCGCGAAGTGCTGCCGCTGGCGGCTGCACCCGATACGGCGGCGCTGTCGCGCGCGGAAGCCGCGCTCAAGCTGCATGCGATCGAAGGCACGCGGCGGCTGGTGCTGGTCGACGGCGTATTCGCGGCAAAGCTTTCTGATCTCGGCAAGGGCGAAAAGGGCCTTTCCGTCCGCACGCTGCGTGAGGTGCTGGAGGCGGGGGACGGCGAGTTGCTGGCCTCCGATAACTCCAATCCCATGATCGCGCTGAACACGGCGATGGCGACCGACGGCGTCGTGATCGAAATTGCCAACGGCACTGTGCTGGAGCAACCGCTGCACGTGGTCCATGTCGCGAGCACGGGCACGCCGGCTGCGATGTACACCCGTTCGCTGCTCCGCCTGGGCCGCGACGCGAGCGCGACGCTGGTGGAAAGCTTTGTCGCCACCGAAGGTGCAAAGGCGTATCAGACCTACGACTCCCTGATCGTTTCGCTCGGCGACAATGCGCGGCTCGATCATCTCCGTCTGGTTGAGGACGGGTTGGAAGCCTTCAACATTGCTTCCGCCGCGGTGACGCTCGGCGCGCATGCGCAGCTCAACACCTTTGGCATGGTGTCGGGCGCGAGCGTCAGCCGCTATCAGCCGACCATCATCTTTGCAGGCGAGGGCGCGCGGGTCGACACCAACGGTGTCAACCTGATCAAGGGCCGGCAGCATGCCGACACCACGCTGTTCATGGATCACGCGGTGCCGCACTGCGCCAGTCGCGAAGTGTTCCGCGCCGTGATCGACGACCGCGCCCATTCGGTGTTCCAGGGCCGCATCGTCGTCCGTCCGGACGCGCAGAAGACCGATGCCAAGATGATGACGCGGGCGCTCCTGCTCTCCGATGAGGCCGAGGCCGACAACAAGCCTGAGCTCGAGATTTTTGCCGACGACGTCACCTGCGGCCATGGCGCGACCACCGGTGCGCTGGACGAAAGCCTGTTGTTCTATCTGCGCGCGCGCGGCCTTCCCGAGAAGGAAGCGCAGGCGCTCCTGATCCAGGCCTTCGTCGGCGAGGCCATCGAATCGATCGCGAACGACTCGCTGCGAGAGCATGTGATCGCGGCGGCACAGCGCTGGCTGGAGGCACGCGCATGAGCACGCATCCGGCGGTCGCCAACGGCGCCTATGATGTCGCGCGGGTGCGCGAGGATTTT
This sequence comes from Bradyrhizobium sp. Crot121, assembly GCF_059512385.1. Taxonomy (NCBI): domain Bacteria; kingdom Pseudomonadati; phylum Pseudomonadota; class Alphaproteobacteria; order Hyphomicrobiales; family Nitrobacteraceae; genus Bradyrhizobium; species Bradyrhizobium sp. Crot121. The sequence goes on from NZ_JCAMOR010000028.1 coordinate 2,046, forward strand.
CCGGCGCTGGCGCTGCAGATCTACGGCAAGCCGCTGGTCTATCTCGACAACGCGGCCTCCGCGCAGAAACCGAACGCGGTGCTCGACCGCATGGCCGAAGCCTACAAGACCGAATACGCCAATGTGCATCGCGGCCTGCATTACCTCGCCAATGCCGCGACCGAGGCTTACGAAGGCGCCCGCACCAAAGTGGCGCAGTTCGTCAACGCGCAGCGCAGCGAAGAGATCATCTTCACTCGCAACGTCACCGAGGCGATCAATCTGGTCGCTTCGTCATGGGGCGAGCCCAATATCGGGCAGGGCGATGAGATCGTGCTCTCGATCATGGAGCACCATTCCAACATCGTGCCCTGGCATTTCCTGCGGGAGCGGCATGGCGCCGTCATCAAATGGGCGCCGGTCGACGACGACGGCAATTTCCTGATCGAGGAGTTCGAGAAGCTGCTCTCGCCGCGCACCAAGCTGGTTGCGATCACGCAGATGTCGAATGCGCTCGGCACGCTGGTTCCGGTCAAGGAGGTCGTCAGGATCGCGCACGATCGCGGCGTTCCGGTGCTGGTCGACGGCGCGCAGGGCGCCGTGCATCTGCCGGTCGACGTCCAGGACCTCGACTGCGATTTCTACGCCTTCACCGGCCACAAGGTTTACGGCCCGACCGGCATTGGCGTGCTCTATGCCAAGCATGAGCACCTGGTCGCGATGCGGCCGTATAACGGCGGCGGCGAGATGATCCGCGAGGTCGCAAAGGACTGGGTCACCTATGGCGACCCGCCGCACAAATTCGAGGCCGGAACCCCGCCGATCGTCCAGGCGATCGGGCTGGGCGCTGCGATCGACTACGTCAATTCGATCGGCAAGGAGCGCATCGCCGCCCATGAGCACAGCCTGCTGACCTACGCCCAGGAGCGCCTGCGCGAGATCAATTCGCTGCGGCTGATCGGCACCGCCCGGGAGAAGGGGCCGGTAATCTCTTTCGAGATGAAGGGCGCCCATCCCCACGATGTCGCGACCGTAATCGACCGCCAGGGGATTGCGGTGCGGGCCGGCACCCATTGCGTGATGCCGCTCTTAGAGCGGTTCAATGTCACAGCCACATGCCGGGCCTCGTTCGGCATGTATAATACGAGGGAAGAGGTCGACCATCTGGCGCAAGCCTTGATCAAGGCTGGGGAATTGTTCGCATGACCGAGACTGCCGACGACGTCAAAACCGCCCATGTGGAGACAAGCTCCGCCTTGCCGCCGGAAGAGACCGAGCGTCTCAGTCAGGAGATCGTGGCGGCGTTGAAGACGGTGTTCGACCCGGAAATCCCGGCCGACATCTATGAGCTCGGATTGATCTACAAGGTCGATCTCAAGGACGACCGCAGCGTCGACGTCGAGATGACGCTGACCACGCCGAACTGCCCGGCGGCCGGTGAATTGCCCACCATGGTGGAGAACGCGCTGGCCAGCGTTCCCGGCGTAGGCGTCGTCAATGTCAACCTGGTCTGGGAGCCGGCGTGGACGCCGGATCGGATGAGCGACGAGGCCCGCCTCGTGCTCAACATGTGGTGAGGTTCGTTGCCGAAGCTATCCGGTGTCATCGAGACTGCACTCTATGTCGATGACCTCGACCGCGCCCGCGCGTTCTACACCGATGTGCTCGGTCTTGAGCCTCTGACGAGCGACTCGCGGTTTATGGCCTTCGACATAGGAGGCCGGAATCTGCTGCTGCTGTTTCGTCGCGGGGCTACGCTTGAGACGGTCCATCTGCCCGGCGGCACCATTCCGCCGCACGACGGCAGCGGCCCGATCCATGCGGCCTTTGCCATCGCCGCAGATGAATTGCCAGCCTGGGAAAAGCGGCTTGGCGAGCACGATGTCGCGATCGAAGGCAGGACCGATTGGCCGCGCGGCGGCAAGAGCATCTACTTCCGCGATCCGGACAATCATTTGCTGGAACTGGTCACACCGGGAGTATGGGCGATCTACTAGGTGTGTGTCGTTCGGAGAAGTTCTAGCCAATTGCGAACATGAGACCTTCACAGCCGGAATTTCGTTGTTATTTTTGAGATGACAGACTTTGCCGCTCTGCATCGTAGGGAGAGAGAGCCGCTGCAATGGATACCATCGCACCAGTTGCCAAGCCGAAGCCGCGGCCCCGCCCGCAGGTCATGAAGCTGACGGACGCCGCGGCAGCGCGGATCATGGAACTGACCAACCGGGCCGATTCCGAGATCGTCGGCCTTCGCGTCGGCATCAAGAATGGCGGCTGCGCGGGACAGTCCTATACGGTCGAATACGCCCACGAGATCCGGCCGACCGATGAGGTGGTCGAGGACAAGGGCGTGAAGATCCTGGTCGATCCCAAGGCAGTCCTGTTCCTGCTCGGCACCGAGATGGACTACAAGGCCGATAAGATGCAGGCGCAGTTCATCTTCAACAACCCGAACCAGGTTTCCGCCTGCGGCTGCGGCGAGTCGGTTCAGCTGACACCGGCGAAGGTGTAGACCGCTCGCCAAGCACACGGGACCTCATCCGAGGAGGCCGCGCAGCGGCCGTCTCGAAGGATGGCCGCGGGTGAGATCGGGGCCTCATGGTTCGAGACGGCGCTGCGCGCCTCCTCACCATGAGGGGTGAGAGCGGGGCTGGGGCCATGATGGACCGCGAATTCCTGATCGACCTGTTTGCCGATTTCGGCCCGGTCACCATCCGCCGCATGTTCTCCGGCTACGGCATCTCTGCCGACGGCACCAACTTCGCGTTATCGCTGCGTGCTGGGCTCTATTTCCGCGCCGACGAAGAGACCATTCCGCGGTTTGAAGCGGAAGGCTCGAAGCCGTTCCAATATCAAACGAGCACCCGGACCGTCACGGTGAACTCCTACTGGCAGTTGCCGGCGCGGCTGTTCGACGATTCGGAAGAGCTGGCGCAATGGGCAAGGGCCGCGCTCGCCGCCGCGCAACGCGCCGCATTGCGCAAGCGGCCGAAAGCAAGGAAGGCGGCGAAGAAGGCCTCGGCAAAGAAAGCCAAGAAGACGCCAAATCGTAGGGTGAGCAAAGCGAAGCGTGCCCACCGTTCCAGATAGCGCGTGCGATGGTGGGCACGGCGCAAGTGCGCCTTTACGCACCCTACGAAGCTACAGCCCGTCATTGCGAGGAGCGCAGCGACAAAGCAATCCATGCCTCCACAAGCGGTGAGATGCATTGCTTCGCTTGCGCTCGCAATGACGGGGGAGAGAGCGTGACAGAACGTTCGCCTACGAAATCATCACGCAACGCGGCTGCGGATTTCGGCGGTGTATTCGGGGTCGACTTCGCAGACCACGCGGTTGCGGCCGGCGCGCTTGGCGGCATAGAGGCAGGCATCGGCGCGCTCGATCAGCGCATCCGTGTCGTCGCCCGGCTTCAGCAGGGAGACGCCGACCGAGATGGTGACGCGGCCAAGGATCTCGCCGGTGGATTTCTTCTTCAATTCCTTCGCCATCACGGCGCGGCGGATATGGTCGGCCACCGTCAGCGCCTGGCGCAGGCTGGTGTTGGGCAGCACAACCGCGAATTCCTCGCCACCGTAGCGCGCGGTGATATCCTGGCCCTTGATGGTCTGCTTCAAGGACATGCCGACCAGCCGCAGCACCTGATCGCCGGTGAGATGGCCGTAGGAATCGTTGAACGATTTGAAATGGTCGATGTCGAACATCAGGAGCGACAGCGGCTGGTCATTGGCGATCGCGGTCTGCACGGCCATCTCGATCGAGCGGTCGAAATATTTGCGGTTGCCAAGCCCGGTCAGCGGATCGGTCAGGCTCTCGGCGCGGATCGCCTCCAGGCTGTGCTGGAGATTGCTGATCTCGGTCTTTGACAGCGCCAGGCGATTCTCGAGTGCCTTGTTGGTTTCGCGCATCTCATGCGTCGACTTCACAAGCTGCTCGATGATCGGCTTGAGCTGGTCGCGATTCTTCACGCTCGCGAGCCTTTCGCTGGCGCCGCTCAGGCTTGCATCGTAGCTCGCGGACATGCCGAGCGCGTCCGAGATCAGCGTTACGACATCGTCGATCTCGCCGATGACGCGCGCGCCGACCTTGTCGATGCGATCAGATGTCTTGATGTGAGAGAGATAGGTCTCGTAGATCTGCTCGAGATCGGCTTCGCTCAGCTTGCCGTTGCGCGCCAGAGTCTCGTTGATGATCTTGTTGAGGGGAGCATTGTATCCGGTCGCGTAGACATACCAGATTTCGTAGTTGCGGGGGACGGCGGGCTGACGAAGCGACCTGATCTGCCCAAGCGCAACCTCGGCAAAAGCCATCGTGCGTTCGTGTTCGTCCAGCAGCTTGACCACTGACTAAGTCCCCAATACCGAGCCGCGCCGCTCAGCCGCAATGAATAAAAGTATCGTTGCCACGCTAATGGAGGATAATGAACGCCCCGTAAATAGGGGAATCGCACGCCGCGCGCCGACGATTCTGATGGAAGAATCGGCGGCACGAAAAAAACGAACCAAGCCAAGAGATTAGGGCGTCGGCCTGATCCGGGCCGACGCTGCGCAAAGCGCTAGACGCGGGCCCGCACGGGGCGCAGCAGAAACGCGGGGAGATGCGAGTGATCGGCTGGTTCTGAGTCGACGTCGCGCTGTGTGCGTCGCGGCTCCGGGCGGCCGATCGAAGGCACGCGCGGGCTGGTGGCGGCCGGCGGCTGCGAATTGGCATTGCGGCTATCGCGGCCGTGACCAACTCGCGGCTCACGTTCGCGCCGCGAGTTGCGGCCGCTGCGCTCGCGCGACCCGTCGCGCCGCCGCGCCTCGCGCGGCTGCTCGTCGGTCTCGTTCTCATCCGATTGAACCGAGAAGTCGCCTTCAGCGCGCGGGATCGGCTGGCCGATCAGCTTCTCGATTGCAGCGACCGACTTGGTGTCGAGCGGCGTGACGATCGAGATTGCGGTACCGGTGCGGCCCGCGCGGCCGGTGCGGCCGATGCGGTGAACGTAATCGTCGGGGTGATGGGGGACATCGAAGTTGAAGACGTGGCTGACCGCGGGAATGTCGAGGCCACGCGCCGCGACGTCGGAAGCGACCAGCAGCGGCAGCTCGCCCTTGCGGAACTGATCGAGCGCGGCCGTACGGGCGGACTGGTCCATGTCGCCGTGCAGTGCGCCGACACTGAAGCCGTGCTTCTGCAGCGACTTGTGAAGAACGGCGACTTCGCGCTTGCGATTGCAGAAGATAATCGCGTTGTTGAGATCTTTGGCCCCGCGCAGCAGGCGGCGGAGGATTTCACGCTTCTGGTGCGGCTCGCGTCCGGAGGGCACCTGCGATTGCGTGACGGTGACAGCGGTAGTGGCGGGCTTGGAGACTTCGACCTTCACGGGGTTGTGGAGGAAAGCCTCGGTGATGCGCCGGATTTCCGGCGGCATGGTGGCGGTGAAGAACAGCGTCTGACGGGTGAAGGGCACCAGTTTGCAGATGCGCTCGATATCGGGGATGAAGCCCATGTCCAGCATGCGGTCCGCTTCATCGATCACGAGCAGCTCGACGCCGGTGAGCAATAGTCCGCCGCGCTCGGTATGGTCGAGCAACCGGCCGGGGGTCGCGATCAGGACATCGACGCCACGGGTCAATTTGCTGTCCTGGTCGCCGAACGAGACGCCGCCGATCAGGAGCGCCACGTTGAGTTTCTGTCCGGCCCCATAGCGGTCGAAGTTTTCCTTCACCTGGGCGGCGAGCTCGCGTGTCGGCTCGAGGATCAGGGTCCGTGGCATTCGTGCCCGGGCCCGGCCTTTCTCGAGGATGGTGAGCATCGGAAGCACGAAGGCGGCGGTCTTGCCGGTGCCGGTCTGGGCGATGCCGAGGACATCGCGGCGGGCGAGAACGTGGGGAATCGCCTGTTCCTGGATGGGCGTGGGATTGGTGTATCCGGTGGCCGCTACGGCGGCCAAGACCTTGTCGGAAAGGCCGAGATTGGAAAAAGACATTGAGCCTCTTGTCGACACCGCCGTTCGGAATCGAGGGTAAAAAGGCTGGTCGCGTTTCGCCCCGAAACGGCGTTGCTTCTCAAAAAAGCTCGGGGGCTCTGACTGACGCTGACAGGCGGCAAACTCAGGGAATCGCGTTTCGATCCAAGGCCGCGTTGTCCGGAACATAGGTTCGAAATCGCCAAAGTCAATCTGGGAACTGCCCAAATGCTCGAAAAAGCTTAATGTTTTCGCACAAATAAGGGGCGAGCTGTCATTTGGCCGTCAAATGGCGGGGCGGTACTGGCCGAACGCGAAAGCTCGTACACTGAACCCGTTGGGGCGGTGTACCGACTATGGCATCGACGGTCGCGCGTTACGGGGCGCTTGGTGAGACGGGGCAGAGAATGGCTGGCTTTCTTTCGAGAGTTCTGATGGTCGCGGGCATTGCCCTGGCATCGGCAACTCTCGCCGCGCCCGCGCTGGCTGAAAAGCGCGTTGCGCTGGTCGTCGGCAACAACGAGTACAAGAACGTCCCCAAGTTGCAGAAGGCGGTGAATGACGCCCGCACCATGGCGGACACGCTGAAGCAACTCGGCTTCTCCGTCATGATCGCCGAGAATCAGAACCGGCAGCAATTCTCCGAGACGCTGCTCGCCTTCGACAAGGCGATCGAGCCTGGCGACACCGCGTTCTTCTTTTACGCCGGCCATGGCTTCGAGATCGCCGGCCAGAACTTCCTGCTGCCGACCGACGTGCCGGCGGCGACCGAGGGCCAGGAAGAATTGGTGCGCGACGCATCTGTTCTCGCCGACCGCATCGTCGAGCGCCTGCAGAACAAGAAGGCGCGCACCTCGATCCTGGTGTTCGATGCTTGCCGCAACAATCCGTTCGAGCGGCCGGGAACGCGCGCGGTCGCCGGCGGTGGCGGGCTGGCGCCGCTGACGCAGTTGCCGGAGGGCGTATTCTCGGTGTTCTCGGCCGGCCCGCGCCAGACCGCCCTCGATCGGCTGTCGAACGACGATACCAATCCCAATTCGGTGTTCACCCGTACCTTCGCCAAGCAGTTGCTGCAGCCCGGAAAGAATCTGGTCCAGGTCGCCCAGCAGACACGGCGCCTGGTCAGCGAGGCGGCTGAGACCATCAGGCACAAGCAGATCCCTGTTTATTTCGACCAGATGGTGGATGACGTGTTCCTGAACGGCATGACGAAAGCGCAGGATGTGGCGGGAGCTGCCGAGGTACCGCAGAAGCTTGCAGCATTGCCGCCGGTCTCGGTGCCGCGTATTCCGAAGGACGATTCCGTCAACGCGCCGATCGCAAGTTTCTCCCGCCATAATGGCGGCTGGACGGTGGTGTTCTCGATCGCGGACCCTGCGCTCGGAATCTCCTGGCGGATGGGCGACGGCGGCGATTTCCGCGAGACCGGATTCATCGACGCGCTTGATCCGCGCACGCGCAAACGGATGCCCAATCCGTCGATCGAACTGGCAGCCGATGCGCCGGCCGGCACCATCCAGGTCCGCTATGTCGATGCGGCCGGGGAGATGCAAGGGCCATTTCCGATCCGGTTCGACCCCGAAGCGGCATTGATCCGCGACCAGCGCAAGATCCTCGACATGACTGCGACGAGCTGGCTGTCGTTCCGCGAGTTCAACGGGCTCCTGGTCTATTACACCCATCTGATGTCCTACCGCTGCGCGATCCGCGAGGCGCGTATCGGTATCGACAGCGCAGTGCCGGACAAGGTGCTGAAGATGCCGCCCTGCGATCCGCGCGACCCCAGCGTGATCCCGCACGAGGCGCAGCCCTATCTGAAGCTTGCGCCGCAGACCAAGTCGGTCTCGGTGGAGCTGACCTATCGCGACGGCAGCGTATCGGAGATCAAGATGTTCCGACGCTAGTCGTCTGATTGGCGCTATAGTTCAAGCCGGGTCTCGACGAGGGCATCATGAGCGCAAGCGTATCGCAGCATCCGTCGGTGCGCAGGATGAAAGTGCGCTGCTGCATCGTCGGCGGCGGGCCGGCGGGCATGATGCTTGGCTACCTCCTGGGCCGCGCCGGCGTCGATGTGGTGGTGCTGGAGAAGCATGCTGACTTCTTTCGCGACTTTCGCGGCGACACCGTGCATCCCTCGACCTTGCAGGTGATGGACGAACTCGGGCTGATCGACGGCTTCCTCAAGCTACCGCACCAGGAATTGCAGAAGCTCGAAGGGATGTTCGGCGGCACCAAGGTCCGGATCGCCGATCTCTCCCGCACGGACGCAAAATACCCGTTCATTGCTTTCATGCCGCAATGGGACTTTCTCAACTTCCTGCGCGAGAGCGGCAAGCGTTTCGCTTCACTGCAAGTGCTGATGAGCACGGAGGCGACCGATCTGATCCGCAATGGCGAAGCGCTTGCCGGCGTGAGGGCCAAGACGCCGGAGGGCGCGCTCGACATCGAGGCCGATCTGACGATTGCTTGCGACGGCCGTCACTCGACTGTGCGCGAGCGCGCCGGACTTGCGGTCGAGGAGATCGGCGCGCCCATGGACGTGTTGTGGTTTCGCGTCGGGCGGCGGCCGGACGAAAACGAGAACCTGTTCGCGCGGGTCGAGCCCGGCAAGATGATGGTCACGTTCAACCGAGGCGATTACTGGCAATGCGCCTATGTGATCGCCAAGGGACAATACGACGCGGTGAAGGCGAGGGGACTTCCGGCGCTGCTGGATGACGTGGTGCGGCTGGCGCCGGTCCTGAAGTCCGGCATTTCCGATGTCAAAAGCTGGGACGACGTGAAGCTCCTGACGGTTGCGATTAACAGGCTAAAGCGCTGGACGCTGCCGGGGCTGCTGTGCATCGGCGACGCCGCGCATGCGATGTCGCCGGTCGGCGGCGTCGGCGTCAACCTGGCGGTGCAGGATGCGGTCGCGACCGCCAATCTGCTGGCGGCAAAGCTTGCGGGCGGCTGCCCGACCGAGGATGAACTCGACGCGGTACGCAAGCGGCGCGAATTTCCGATGAAGATGACGCAGACGATGCAGACCATCGTGCAGAACAGGATCATCAGCACGGCGCTCGGACCCGCCAATCAGCCAGTCAAGGTTCCGCTGGCGGTGCGGCTGGTCACGGCGATGCCCTGGTTGCAGGGCATCACCGCGCGCTTCGTCGGGATCGGCGTGCGTCCCGAACATGTGCAGTCGCCCGCGCTCTCCTGAATCAGCCCATGATCGAATAGCCGCCGTCGACGGGGATGGCGCTGCCGGTGATGAAATCGGAAGCCGGCGACGCGAGGAACACCGCGATCCCCGAGAGATCGTCGATATCGCCCCAGCGCGCCGCCGGCGTGCGCGCCAGCACCCGCTCATGCAGCCCGGCGATCTCGCTGCGGCCGCGCCGGGTCAGGTCGGTGTCGATCCAGCCGGGCAGGATCGCGTTGATCTGGATGTTATCGGCCGCCCAGGCGCAGGCACAGGAGCGCGTGAACTGCACGATGCCGCCTTTGCTCGCGGCATAGGCCGGCGTGAAGCTGGCGCCGAAGATCGACATCATCGAGCCAATATTGATGATCTTGCCGCCGCCGGCTTCTTTCATCGCCGGATGGACCGCCTGCGAGCATAGGAAGGCGCTGGTGAGGTTGGTCGCGATCACGCTGTCCCATTCGCCGATATCGAGCTCATGCGGCGGCTTGCGGATATTGATGCCGGCGTTGTTGACGAGGATATCGATTCGCCCGAACTCGGCTTTGACGCGCGCCACCATGTCGGCGACGGCTTTGCTGTCGGTGACATCGGCGGCGATCGCAACGGCCTTGCCGCCGCGCTGCTTAAGTTCGGCGACCGCGGCCGCCGACTTCTCTTCGTTGCGGCCGACGACGGCAATCGCAGCGCCGGCATCCGCCAGCCCGCGCGCCATCCCAAGCCCGATTCCACCATTGCCGCCGGTGACGATCGCAACCTTGCCAGTAAGGTCGAAGAGGGGCGTTCCCATTGTTGTTTTCCGCTTCTGTTGTCGAGATTGAGGGAAGATGCCGACTGGGGCGAGGCTTTGCCAGCCCCGGATGTCGCAGACGTGCCAGTCTTGCAACGAACCCCAGGCGCAAACGCAAAAAAAGCCCCGGGCGATGCCGGGGCTTCTGCCTGCCAGTTCAGCAGAGATCAGTACCTGCCGACGACCGGGGTACCCCAGTTGAAACGGTAGACGATCGAGGTGCTGATCGTCTGCACCCAAGGCTTGAAGGTCGTCGAAATTCCCGTCGGTGTGCCATCAAGGAACGATGAGGGCAGAGAGATGCGGTCGTAGAACGCGGAGCGATATTCGGTCTTCATGAACCAACCAGGTGCGCTGATGCCGAAGATATCGAGGTTGTTCTCAACGCCGCCACCGACGAACCAGCCGTCACGACGGAACGAAGGAGTGGTCGCACCGACCGGGTTTCCGGCGAGATCGGAAAGGGTCGTGCCCGACCATTCCGAACCCGAATAGCCGCCGTTGACATAGGAGTAGACATTCGGCGCAACCAGATAGCCGAGGCGCACACCGGCCGCATAGCTAGTCCGAAGCTTCACACGCCCCTCGACCTGGTCGATCGGGTCGGTCAACGAACCACGAAGGCTGCCGAACTGGCCGTCGGCGAACACGCCGGCAACCCACCGGCCGTTGAACTGCCAATCGTAGCCGATACCAACGGTACCGAACCAGCCGTCGCCGCCGAGCCGCGTGTCGCGCGACAGCGGAATCGCGCCAACGGTGGTTTGAACGTTGCTGTCAGCATCCCACAGACCGCCGCCGCCACCGCCGAAGACATAGAAGCCGGTCCAGTTATAGACGGGCGCCACCGGCGGCGGCGCCTTCGTATACGGCCGAGCGCCAAGATCAGCCGCCGAGGCCGACCCCGTCAGTGCTGCAACCGCCGCCACAGCGAGTGCCAATTTCTTCATGTTCAAATCCCCAACTTGCAAGACGAGCGCCTGACGGCTGCGTCGATTCCATTCCGTAGCTGCACAAACTATAGCTATTTCAACCAGGAATGCTGTTGCGGGACAGGCACACTTGCCTGAAAACGCTTCGGTTCGTCTTCGGCCCGGAGCGGTGGGCGTGCCGCGGCAGGTTAAAAATCTACCGCGCGTACAGAGGGTTATTCTGGAAAGCGATGGTTAGACGTCAAGCAGGTCGTCGCTGGCAAATTCAGCCTTGTCCGAAATGAAGGCGAACCGCGCCTCGGCCTTGGTGCCCATCAATCGCTCAACCGAATCGGCGGTGCCCTCGCGGTCATCGGCAAGCAGAACGACCCGCAGCAGGGTGCGCTTGGCCGGGTCCATCGTGGTTTCCTTGAGCTGCGCCGGCATCATCTCGCCCAGGCCTTTGAAGCGGTTGACCTCGACCTTGGCGTTGGCATTGAACTCGCTCTTGATCAGCGCATCCTTGTGCGCGTCATCGCGGGCATAGACCGATTTGGAGCCGTGAGTGAGCTTGTAGAGCGGCGGTACCGCCAGATAGAGGTGCCCTTCGTCGATCAGCCGCGGCATCTGGCGGTAAAAGAAGGTGATCAGCAGCGACGCGATATGGGCGCCGTCGACGTCGGCGTCGGTCATGATGACGATGCGCTGATACCGCAGGTCCTCTTCGCGATAATGCGCACCGGTGCCACAGCCGATCGCCTGCACAAGGTCGCTGAGCTGGACATTGCCCATCAGCTTGTCCTTGCCGGCAGAAGCGACGTTGAGGATCTTGCCGCGCAGCGGCAGCACGGCCTGCGTCTTGCGATCGCGCGCCTGCTTGGCGCTGCCGCCGGCTGAGTCGCCCTCGACGATGAAGAGTTCGGAACCTGCAAGTCCGGCGTCGGTACAATCGGCGAGCTTGCCGGGCAGGCGAGCCTTTTTGCCGGCGGTCTTGCGTGCAATCTCTTTCTCCTGGCGGCGGCGCAGCCGTTCCTCGGCGCGTTCGACCACGAAATCGAGCAGCCTGTTGGCCTGCACCGGATTGCCCGACAGCCAGTGATCGAACGGATCCTTGATGGCCTGCTCAACGATGCGCTGGGCCTCCGCCGTGGCCAGCCGGTCCTTGGTCTGGCCCTGGAACTCCGGCTCGCGCACGAACACGCTGAGCATCACCGCGGCGCCGACCATGACGTCTTCCGAGGTGACCGATGCAGCCCGCTTGCCCTGGCCGACGCGCTCGGCGTGATCCTTCAGGCCGCGCAGCAGCGCGCTCCGCATGCCGGATTCATGGGTGCCGCCATCGGGGGTCGGAACGGTGTTGCAGTAGGAGGACAGGAAGCCGTCGGCGTCCGCCGTCCAGGCCACCGCCCATTCGCAGGCGCCGTGGGCGCCGTTGCGGCCCGACTTGCCGGAGAAGATGTCCGGATGCACCAGCGTGTCGGCATGGATCGCGGCGGCGAGGTAATCCTTCAGGCCGCCGGGGAAGTGGAAGGTTGCCTCCGCCGGCACATCCTCGACGCCCTTCAGGAGTTCCTGGTCGCAATGCCAACGGATCTCGACGCCGCCGAACAGATACGCTTTGGAGCGCGTCATCTTGAACAGGCGCTGCGGTTTGAATGTGGCCTTGGCGCCAAAGATGTCGGTATCGGGCTTGAAGCGGATGCGCGTGCCGCGGCGGTTGCTGACCTTGCCGAGGTCTTCGAGTTTGCCCTTCGGATGGCCGCGCTCAAACGTCATGCGGTGGAGCTTCTGGCCGCGCGCCACCTCGACCTCAAGCCGCGAGGAGAGGGCGTTGACCACGGAAACGCCGACGCCGTGCAGGCCGCCCGAGGTCTCGTAGACCTTGGAGTCGAACTTGCCGCCCGAATGCAGCGTGCACATGATGACTTCGAGCGCGGATTTCTTCGGGAATTTCGGGTGCGGATCGACCGGAATGCCGCGGCCGTTGTCGGTGACTGTCAGGAAACCGTCCGCGGTCAACTCCACCTCGATGAAGGTGGCGTGCCCCGCCAGCGCCTCGTCCATGGAGTTGTCGATGATTTCGGCGAACAGATGGTGGAGCGCCTTTTCGTCGGTGCCGCCGATATACATGCCGGGCCGCCGGCGGACCGGTTCCAGCCCTTCGAGCACCTCGATATCAGCGGCGGTATAGTCAGCCTCAGCGGAACCCGACCGCGCAGCGACCTTCAGCTGCGCCCGGCCCTTGTTGGGTTCGGCACCGGCGAACAGGTCGTCATTGGATTTGGTTTTTGCGGCGGGTTTCAGTGATTTGGACATGGCTCTTCATAGATTGCGCAAACAGCGCGCAGCGAATCAGTCACTCTGACTATGACACGGATAGGCTTAAAAAGTGACCGCCGGGCAGCGGCAATCGATGCCTCGCCCGGCGGTCACAGAATAGATAGGGACTCTCGATCAGGCGCGCGAGGTGCGGAACACGATCAGGGCAAACAGGGCCATGGAGCCGACCACCAGCAATGAGCCCACGACCGGAGCGATCTCGAAAGAGGATCCCTTAAGGAGCACGATGGCCACGCCCGCGGGGAACAGGATCGCGCCGAGAATGTGCATCCAGCCCTGGATCCGGGCCAGCATCGTCGCCCCCGCGGCCGGAATCAGGTGGTAATAGAGCCCAAACAGGAACAAAAGCACGCCGCCGACGAGATTGAGATGGGCATGCGCCGGCGCCAAAGTGAAGTTTTGCTGGATACCCATAGCGATGCCGCCCAGCATTCCGAGCAGCAGAACGACAGCACTCACGCACATCATCAACGATCCAATCATCAAAAACCTCATCTTGTGGGAAAACGCCGCGGCCATGGGGCCGGGAACTGAAATCACGCCCCTTCCTTCGGCTTTGTGACTTGATTGTCACGCAAGGGGCTGGCTTACCTGTCCTTAGGCTATGAGCCCGCAGAAAGGTTCAAGCCACCTGAGCGGGGCGGGGAAGGCGTTCATTATATGGAAGAATTTGCGCGTGCCGTGGCCGATTTCGTGCGCGACCACCAGGCTTGGGCCGCGCCAATCGTGCTCGTGCTGGCGTTCGGCGAGTCGCTCGCCTTTGTTTCGTTGCTGATCCCAGCCTGGGGTGCGCTTGTCGCGATCGGTGCGCTGATCGGGGTGAGCGGTATTAGTTTCTGGCCGGTCTGGATCGCCGGCGGCATCGGCGCGGCGCTCGGCGACTGGGTCTCCTATTGGTTCGGCTACCGCTACAAGGAAAAGGTCGCGCAGATGTGGCCGCTATCGCGCTACCCGGAGATCCTGCCGCGCGGCGAAGCCTTCGTACGCAAATGGGGCGTGCCCAGCATCTTCATTGGCCGCTTCTTTGGACCCTTGCGTGCCTCGGTTCCGCTCGCGGCCGGTATCTTCGAGATGTCATATTGGCCATTCCAGATCGCCAATTTCATCTCCGCGCTGGTGTGGTCGGCGGTGCTGCTGCTGTTCGGGGACGTGATGGCGCGCATCGCCGAGTGGTTGTGGCGAACGGTGTGAGACGTGGAATAAGCGCCTCAGGCGGGGGTTAGCTCCGTCGATACTGGGCGCTCCATTTTCCGGTAGATTGGGTCCTTGCAGGAAGCCAACGCGGAAATACCGCGATCATCGTTTCAGTGGGAGAGCATCATGGAAATCACACGTCGTCATGCCCTCGCGGGCGCAGCCGCTATTGCTGCTGCGCCACTGTTGCCGAACGTTTCCGCACAGGCCGCGGCGCCGCTCGCGGACAAACAGGCGCCGAGCTTCTACCGCTACAAGGTCGGTGACATCCAGATCACCGTGGTGTCCGACGGCAAGAACGTCTTCAAGCTGGAAGACTCCTTCATCACCAATGCGAAGAAGGAGGAAGTGAACGCGGCGCTGGAGAAGGCGTTCCTGCCGCGTGACGTCTTCACGATCCATTTCGCCCCGCTCGTGATCAACAGCGGCGGCAAGCTCATCGTTCTCGACACCGGCAACGGCCCCACTGCCAAGGTCAACAGCAAGGGCGCCAACGGATTGTTCATCGACAACATGACGGCTGCGGGATTCGATCCCAAGGCGGTGGATATGGTCGTGATCTCCCACTTCCACGGCGATCATGTGAATGGCCTCTTGACGGCGGACGGCACGCCGGCGTTTCCGAACGCCGAGGTGCTGGTGCCTGCGGTGGAATGGAAGTTCTGGATGGACGATGGCGAGATGAGCCGCGCTCCGGCCGGTCGCATGCAGGGTCTTTTCAAGAACAACCGCAGCACCTTCGAGGCGAGCCTTCAGAAGAAGGTGACGCCCTACGAATGGGGCAAGGAGGTCGCGCCGGGACTGCTCGCGGTCGACAGCTGGCCACACTCCGGGCCACACCTCCTACGTGTTGTCGTCCGGCTCGGGGAAGGTGTTCATCCAGTCCGACGTCACCAACAATCCGAATCCGTTCGCGACCAATCCGGGCTGGCACGCCTTCTTCGATCAGGACGCCGACATGGCCGAGAAGACCCGTCGCCGGGTCTACGACATGGTGGCCGCCGAGAAGCTGCAATTGCAGGGCTTCCACTATCCGTTCCCCGGCCTCGCCAATATCGAGAAGGACGGCAATGGCTACCGGGTGATCCCGGCGCCGTGGAATCCGGTGATCTGAATTGGTCCCACGCTCGTCATTCCGGGGCGCGCGCCTTTAGCGCGCGAACCTGGAAGCTGGAGGTTGTGGCGCGCGATTCCGGGTTGGACGCTACCGCGTCGCCCCGGAATGACGGCGTTGCGCCTTGACGATCAGGCTCCGCACCCCTATAGGCTCACGCATGATCCACGTTGCGACCAATTCCATCGCCCGTCGCCGCCGGGCTTGCGCGGTATGGGCGGTCGTCTGCGTTTAAGATCATCGCCTCTGCCGCCGGATCATCTCCCGCGGCATCTTTCCCAAGAAAAGCAACGCGGTCGATCTGGCGGCTCCTAGCCACCTCCGGAGTTCGACATGTATACGCCACCGCCGTTCAAGCCCGACCGCGCCGCAAGTCTCGCCTTTGCGGAAGCGCGCGGGTTCTGCCTTGTCTGCGCCTGGGACGGCGCCAAGCCGATCGCTTCGCCGCTGCCGTTCTATCTGTCCTATGCTGCCGACGGGACGCCGCGCGCGGTGTTTCATCTTGCCCGTCACAATCCGCTGATAAAGCTTGCGGGGACTTCGTCCTGGCTGCTGGCCGTCACTGGATCGGATGCCTATGTGTCGGCGGATTGGTACGTCTCGCGGGATCAGGTGCCGACCTGGCTCTATCAGGCTGTGCACCTGAGCGGTCCGGTGCGGCCGCTATCGGATGATGAGCTTGCGGTGCAGATCGATACGCTCAACGCCAAGTTCGAGAACAGGCTGTTGCCGAAGAAGCCGTGGACGTCGGCGAAGATGACCGCCGCGCGGCTGGAGGCGATGAAGAAGGCAATCGTGGGCCTTGAGATGACGGTTGAAGAGGTCGAGGGCAGCTTCAAGCTCAACCAGCACAAATCCGAAACCGACTACGCGGCGGTGGCGGGCGCGCTCGCCTCGCAGACCGATGCCGGCGCGCAGCAGATTGCGCATCTGATGCGGGAAGCGCGGCCGCAAGCCTTTGCAAATGAACCGAACACGCTCGAAAGGAGCGAGCCATGAGCCTCTCTGACGTCAAGCCATCCCCGACCGTCGGCAGCTCCGCAAAGGCCGCCGTCTTCGTCGACGGTGCCAGCGGAACAACGGGCCTCGGCATCAATGAGCGGCTTCGGCTGCAGAACGACGTGGTGGTGAAGAGCATTGCCGAAGAAAAGCGCAAGGACGCAGGTGCCAAGCGCGCGCTGATGGAGGAGGTGGATCTGGTGATCCTCTGCCTGCCGGACGATGCCGCGAAGGAGACCGTAGCGCTGATCGACAGTATGGGCACAGCGGCCCCCCGCGTGCTCGACGCGTCGACGGCGTTCCGCGTCGCCAGCGACTGGGCGTACGGCTTTCCGGAGCTCGCCCCGGATCAGGCGGACAAGATCCGCACCGCCCGGAAGGTCTCCAACCCCGGCTGCTATCCGACTGGCGCGATCGCGCTGCTCCGCCCGCTGGTGGATGCTGGCGTCCTGCCGGCGGACTATCCGATCACCGTCAACGCCGTCAGCGGCTATTCCGGCGGCGGAAAGTCGATGATCGCAAGCTTCGAGGATGGCACCGCGCCAGCCTTCGAACTTTATGGTCTCGGCTTCGAGCACAAGCACGTGCCGGAGATGCAGCTCTACTCGCGGCTGACGCGCCGGCCGATCTTTGTGCCGTCGGTGGGCAACTACCGGCAGGGTATGCTGGTGTCAGTGCCGTTGCAGCTCGAGACGCTGCCGGGCAACCCCGGCGCGGCCGACCTTCACGACGCGCTGGCGAGACGCTACGCCGGAAGCCGCTATGTCTCGGTCATACCGCTTGAGAATGAGGCTGCCAAGAGCGGGCGGATCGAGCCCGAGGCGCTGAATGAGACCAATAGGCTCGAACTGTATGTCTTTGCCAGCGACAAGCACCATCAGGCGGTGCTGGTCGCGCGGCTCGACAACCTGGGCAAAGGTGCCTCGGGCGCGGCGGTGCAGAACATGCGGCTGATGCTGGGGCTCGCTGAGGCCTAAGCCTGAAGTGGGCGACACTGTTCCCGTCAGCGTGACTGCGTTGCGCACAGCGATGCGGTCACGATTCTGCCGGAGCGACATTGGACGATCGGCACAATAGGGACGCGCTCAAAGGCTCACCAGAAAACTGGATGAGGTCAGTTGCCGCAGATGAGGGCGCGCGCCCGCGATCCGATGGCTGGCGCGCACAGGGCGCATCCTGTCTGCGTACGCTTTTTGCGAACACAATGCGCAAAAAATGATGCTCGTACGCAACGCTTTGCAGTGCAAGACTTCCTATTGCCTTGCAATCCAGTGGTCGCGAGCGCTCCGCAAACACGGAGATGAAGCTGGCTCGCAGGCTCAGCTTGCCGTTGTGGTGACGACGATGGCTACCCGACGGTCGGCTGAATCATTTCCAGTCCAAAGGGGCAGGCATGCGGACCGCTACACTCATGAAACAGTGCCTTGCTATCTGTGCGATGGCCTTGTCGGTCATGGGTTCGCCAGCCCAGGCGCTCGATAAGGTTGTTTACGGCCTAAACTGGGTGCCACAAGGGGAGCACTGCGGGTTCTTCCAGGCCCAGGCCAAGGGCTACTACAAGGACGCAGGCCTCGACGTCGAACTTCGTCCCGGCAATCCAAACGTCAATATGCCCCTCATGGTCGCTGCCGGCGAAATCGACATGGGCATGGGGTCGAGTTTCACAACGCTCAATCTGGTCAATCGGGGCGTTAAGGCCCGTACGGTCGCGGCATTTTTCCAGAAGGACCCGCAGACGCTGGTGGCTCATGCGGGCCAGGGCGTTTCCACCCTGCAGGACGTGAAGGACCGGCGGATCATGATCGGCCAGTTCTCACGAAACGAATTCTGGCAATTCCTGAAAGCCAAGTTCGGCTTCTCGGATGATCAACTGGCGGCCTACAGCTATTCGGCTGCGCCGTTTCTTGCCGATCCCAAGGCCGTGCAGCAAGGCTATATCACCGAAGACGCCTTGCTGCTCGGCAAGGCCTTGCCTGCACCGCCCGTATCGATCCTGCTTGCCGACTATGGCTACGACAATTATGCGACCACGATCTTCGCCACTGACGCCTATATTGAAGGTCATTCCAACACCGTTCAGGCCTTCGTCGATGCAACCCGAAAGGGGTTCGAAGAATGTATGACGGGTGACGCCACACCGGCCATGAAAGCTATCCTCGCCGTCAATCCAACCGGGGGAGAGGAACTGTTCCGCTTCAAGCTCGATCAGATGCGCAAGCGCGAGCTTGTCCTTGGAGGCGATGCCGACAGGCTGGGGATTGGCGCCATGACCGACGAACGCTGGACCCGCTTCTTCGACACGCTCGCCACGGCAGGAGTCTATCCGAGAACGCTCGACGTGAGATCCGCCTACACGCTGCGATTCAGCAACATCAAATGACCGCTCGACCACCTGATGTGTTTGCCGAGAGATTTCGATGCCTCAGATGACCCTTCCCATCGTCGATATAGCCCCCTTCGTCCAAGGTGACGGTGCGGCCCGCCAGAAGGTCGGACTGGCGTTTGGTCATGCGTTCGAAAGTATCGGTTTCGCCGTTGTGGTCGGGCACGGGGTGCCGGAACAGCTCGCGAGCGACACCTATGGCGCTGTGAAGGATTATTTCGCGCAGTCCATGGCGACGAAGCTGCAGAATGCGGCACCCGAGAAGACCAAGGGGCGCGGCTATCTGCCGATCGGAATCGAGAGTGTCGCCAAGACCCTGTCGGGCGAAACGCCGCCTGACCTGTGCGAGGCCCTGGTGTTTGCGGCTCCGCACCGGGAAGCCCACAGCGGCCGGCCGAATATATGGCCCGCCAGTCCGGTCGGGCTTCGAGACTTGGTTGAAGCCTGGTCGGCCGAGATTATGACGCTCGCCGCCCATCTCACGCGTCTTTCGGCGTTGGCCCTCGATCTGCCAGAAGACTATTTCGCGTCTTCGTATGCCGATCCATCGATCACGCTGCGCTTTGTGCATTATCCCGATCAGCCGCAACCGCCTGCGCCGGGTCAATTGCGCTATGGCGCCCATCATGACTACGGTGGCCTGACCATCCTGCGGCAGGACGAGGCGCCGGGCGGTCTCGAGGTCTGTGATCGCGACGGGACATGGAGCGAGGTTGGCGTCGTCCCGAATTCCTTCGTGATCAATGTCGGCGATCTGATGTCGCGATGGACCAATGGCCGCTGGCGCTCGACGCTGCATCGGGTATCCAACCCCGATCGCAGCCTCACAGGCTCGACCGCGCGCCTCTCCATGGTGGCCTTCACGGGACCGAACGAGTCGGCCGAAGTCGCCTGCCTCCCGACTTGCGTCGATGCGGAGCATCCCGCGCTGTACGAGCCCGTGTTGGCTGGCGACTACATTCGCGCCAAGCTGACGGCATCCATGGATTTGGGCGTGAAGCCCGAGGCCAGGCCACAGCCGTGAAGCACTGTAATCAGAACACCCTGAAGATCGCCACCGCGAGTACGGCCTGCGCCAGGAAGCCGACGACGAAGGCGAGGGTGCGGAACACCGGCAGGCCGAGCGTATAGACGATCAGGTGCGCGACGCGGGACCAGAAATAGACGGCGCAAGCGAGCACGGTCCATTTGGTCGAGTAGTCGATTGCGTTGAGGATCAAGACCAGCGGCGCGAAAATGATGAGGTTCTCGACCGCGTTGTCATGCGCGAACATCAGCCGGTTCGCCCAGTCGGCGTGAGGCTTGTCGTTGCGCGACGGATTGGCCATCGCGCCGGCGAGGCCGCGGACCTGGCAGCGGTTGATGGCGTAGGGAATCCACAATATTCCGGTCAGAATTACCGTCAGCGTCAGCCAGAACAGTTCGCGCGTCATTGGTTTCCCCTCGGTTGAGCTGCGTCCCGTCTGGAGCGTGATGGTTTTTCTGCTCCGATGGACGCTTGATTATACCGAAGCGGCGCGCCTCGCGCTATGCGCGAACCCGGACATAGCTGCCGGGAGCTTCTTCGATCGGTGGCAGTGCCTCCGAGCCGACCGCGCGCGCAGGCACTGTCTCGGCATCGATGCTTTCCAGCCATTCGCGCCAATCGGGCCACCACGATCCCTTGTGCTCCTTGGCGCTCTTCAGCCAGTCGGAAAGCTTGGCGTCCTTGATGTTGTCGTTGGTCCAGTACTGGTACTTGTTGGCCGCAGGCGGGTTGACCACGCCGGCGATATGGCCGGAGCCGGACAGCACATATTTCACCGGCCCGCCGAAGAATTGCGATCCGTACAGCACCGACTCGGCCGGCGCGATGTGATCCTCGCGGGTCGCGAGGTTGTAGACCGGCACCTTCACCTTGGAGAGATCGAGCAGCGTGTTGTCCAGCACCATGGTGCCGGAGGAAAGCCGGTTCTCCAGATAGCAGTTGCGCAGGTAATAGGAATGGTTCGCCGCCGGCATCCGCGTCGCGTCGGAGTTCCAGTGCAGCAGGTCGAACGAGGAGGGCGGCTGCCCCTTCAGGTAGTTGCTGACGACATAATTCCAGATCAGGTCGTTCGAGCGCAGCATGTTGAAGGCCATCGCCATCTTGCTGCCCTCGAGCACGCCACGCTGCTCCATGTCGCGCTCGAGCGCGGAAATCTGGTCCTCGTCGACGAACACCAGGAGGTCGCCGGCATGGGTGAAGTCGACCTGCGAGGCGAAGAACGTGGCCGAGGTGACGCGCACCCGGCGCTTCTCGGCGAGCCAGGCGAGCGTCGCGGCAAGGAGGGTGCCGCCGACGCAATAGCCGACGGTGTGAACCTTCATCTCGCCAGTCACCTTCTCGATGACGTCCATCGCGGTCAGCGGTCCTTCGGTCATGTAGTCGGAAAAGGTCTTCTTGCCGAGATCGCGATCGGGATTGACCCAGGAGATCACGAACACGGTCAGTCCCTGGTCGACGCACCATTTGATGAAGGACTTCTCGGGCCTGAGATCGAGGATGTAGTACTTGTTGATCCATGGCGGCACGATCAGGAGCGGCGTGCGCAGCACCGCCTCCGTGGTCGGCGAGTACTGGATCAACTGCATCAACTCGTTTTGATAGATCACCTTGCCCGGCGTGGTCGCCATGTTGACGCCGACCGCGAGGTTGGTCGGGTCGGACTGGCGGATCCGCAGCGTGCCGTGGCCGGCCTCGATGTCCTCCGCCAGCATCTTCATGCCGCGAACGAGGTTGTCGCCGTTGGTCTCCATCGTGGTGCGCAGCACTTCCGGATTGGTCAAAACGAAATTCGACGGCGCCAGCGCGTTGGTGATCTGCTGGACGTAGAACTCGGCCTTTTTGCGGGTGTGTGGGTCGATGCCCTCGGCGTTGCGCACCAGCTCCTGCGCCCATTGCGTGGTGAGCAGATAGAGCTGCAGGATGAAGTCGAAGAACTGGTTCGATCGCCATTCCGGGTCGGCGAAGCGCTTGTCGCGCGGTGCGGGGTCAATCGCGGCCTTGGCTTCCTGGCCGGCCAGGCGGCGGGCGGCTGAGCCGAACAGGTCGAGATAGGCCTTGCCGAGCTTGGTCTGCAGGTCAGCGGCCCGATCCTGGTCCGAGAGCCAGTATTCGGCGACCGCGGTGAAGGTCTTGATCACCTCCGCAAACTCGCCTCCCGCCTTGTCCTTGATGTCAGCGTTTTCGCGCGGCTTCAGATAGGCCGCAAGCGCTTGGCCGGAGCTCTCCAGCGCACGCGCAATGTTCATTGCGAAGGCTTCGCCGTCGAACTTCTTTGTGGCCTGGGTTTCGAGGGTAACGTCGCTCATGCAGTGGACACTATCGCTTCAATTGAGCCGCGTCATCGCGCGGTGCGGCAAGCAAGATGTAGGATTTCTCTAGGTTTTCGCATTGTTGCACTGCGACAAATTCCTCCCAGTTCCGACACATTGAAGCCGCATCAATCGGATTTGTTGTTCACGACTTAATCGTTTCGGGCGACAATGGTTTGAACGGTTAGGGCAGAGCCGAAGCGATTAGACGATTTGTCGCTGCAAAGCTCGTACCAGTGATTGGTTACCGGCAAGTGGGGACTTCCGGACGTATGCGTATCGATCGAATGAAAAGGCTGCTCGCGGTCGGCGCGCTGCTCGGGTGCGCGGTTGCGCTTGGCGGCTGCTCCACGTCGATCGCGGATCTTCCCGGCGTCGGGGTGCCAGCCGATGCCCCGGCGCGTCCGAAGGAGGCCAGCGGCTATCTTCCGGTGCACGATATGCCGCCGGATCGTGAGGAGGCGCCGATGAAGCCGGCGGAGCAGGCCAAGATCGAGGCCGAGCTGAAGGCCGCGCGCGACCGCCAAGCCACGGCCGCACAAAACGCCGGCAAGTGAAGCGGCAGCAAGCTAATCGCTGGCGCTGCCACCGCTACATGCTAAAAGAACCTCAATTCAACCGCATATCCGGTCGCCGAGCCCAGATTTTGCGTCTGGAAACGCTCTAAGTCATTGATTGGGCGTAATTTCCGGGCCAAACCGGGCTTGGTCTCGGCAAACCGCGTAAAGGCGCGCGATTCTGCCGTGCCGGTCGTCGGAGCAAAGGTCCCATGGAAGAGTTCTATCGCATTCGCCGTCTGCCGCCTTACGTGTTCGAGAAGGTCAACCAGGCCAAGGCAGCGGCGCGTAATGCCGGGGCCGACATCATCGACATGGGCATGGGCAACCCGGACCTGTCGACGCCGCCCCATGTGCTCGAGAAGTTGAAGGAAACCCTCGGCAAGCCGCGGACCGACCGCTATTCGGCCTCGCGGGGCATCAACGGCCTTCGCAAGGCGCAGGCTGCGTATTACGCGCGGCGATTCGGCGTGAAGCTCAATCCGGACACCCAGGTGGTGGCGACGCTAGGCTCGAAGGAGGGCTTTGCCAATGTGGCGCAGGCGATCACCGCGCCCGGCGACGTCATCCTGTGCCCGAATCCGAGCTATCCGATCCATGCCTTCGGCTTCCTGATGGCGGGCGGGGTGATCCGCTCGGTGCCGTCGGAGCCGACGCCGCAATTCTTCGAGGCGGTGGAGCGCGCGATCATCCATTCGATCCCGAAACCGCTCGCGCTCGTGGTCTGCTATCCCTCCAACCCGACGGCCTATGTCGCCGATCTCGACTTCTACAAAGACCTCGTCGCCTTTGCGAAGAAGCACGAGATCTTCATCCTGTCGGATCTCGCTTACGCCGAAGTTTATTTCGACGACAACAATCCGCCGCCTTCGGTGCTGCAGGTGCCGGGCGCGATGGATGTCACCGTCGAATTCACCTCGATGTCGAAGACCTATTCGATGGCCGGCTGGCGCATGGGCTTTGCGGTCGGCAACGAGCGCATCATCGCGGCTCTGGCGCGGGTGAAATCCTATCTCGATTACGGCGCCTTCACGCCGATCCAGGTGGCCGCGACTGCGGCGCTGAACGGGCCGGACGACTGCATCCGCGAGATGCGCGAGACCTATCGCCGGCGACGCGACACGCTGGTGGAAGCCTTCGGCCGCGCCGGCTGGGACATCCCGCCGCCGCAAGCCTCGATGTTCGCCTGGGCGCCGCTGCCGAAAGCGTTCGAGGATGTCGGCAGCATGCAGTTCGCGACCCTGCTTGTGGAAAAATCCGGCGTGGTGGTGTCGCCCGGCGTTGCCTTCGGCGAGCACGGCGAGGGCTTTGTCCGCATCGCGATGGTGGAAAACGAGCAACGTATTCGCCAGGCCGCGCGCGGTGTGCGCCGCTTCCTTGAAAGCGGCATCGAAACGTTGCACAACGTGGTTCCTCTCGCCAACCGGCGTTAATCTCCTCCGGCAGGTCTGTTTGCAATGGTCGCACCGCTGAAAGTGGGCATAGCGGGGCTCGGCACCGTTGGCGCCGAAGTCGTCCGCCTTATTGAGCAGCAGGGTGCCGCCTTGGCGGCGCGCAGCGGCCGCGGCGTGCGCGTCGTCGCGGTCACCGCGCGTTCGAAGAAGAAGCGCGGCCTCGATTTGCGCGGCATCGACTGGGCCGAAAGCCCGCAGGCGCTGGCCGAGGATTCCAATGTCGATTGCTTCGTCGAATTGATGGGGGGCGCCGATGATCCCGCCTTCTCGGCCATCGAGACTGCGCTGAGGGCCGGCAAGTCGGTGG
This sequence comes from Bradyrhizobium sp. Crot121, assembly GCF_059512385.1. Lineage (NCBI taxonomy): Bacteria > Pseudomonadati > Pseudomonadota > Alphaproteobacteria > Hyphomicrobiales > Nitrobacteraceae > Bradyrhizobium > Bradyrhizobium sp. Crot121. The sequence goes on from NZ_JCAMOR010000028.1 coordinate 26,541, forward strand.
TGACAGCCAATAAGGCGCTGATCGCCAAGCACGGGCTGAAGCTTGCCAAGGCCGCCGAGCAGAATGGTGGCGCACTGAATTACGAAGCTGCCGTCGGCGCGGCCATTCCCGTGATCAAGACGCTGCGCGAGGGGCTCTCCGGCACCAGCGTCAATCGCGTCTACGGCATTCTCAACGGCACCTGCAATTACATCCTGACGCGGATGGAGCATGAGGGACTGTCGTTTGAGGAATGTTTGAAGGACGCGCAGCGGCTCGGTTATGCCGAAGCCAATCCGTCCTTCGACGTCGACGGACACGACACCGCGCAAAAGCTCGCGATCCTGGCGAGCCTCGCCTTCGGGACCAAGGTCGCGCAAACCGCTGTCTATGTCGAAGGCATTTCCTCGATCACGCCCGAAGACCTGCGTGCGGCGGAGGAACTCGGATATCGCGTCAAGCTGCTCGGCGTTGCGGTGCGAACTGCAAAGGGCATCGAGCAGCGCGTGCATCCCACCATGGTGCCGAAATCTTCGTCGATTGCCCAAGTGATGGGCGTCACCAATGCGGTGACGATCGACGGTGAGGGCATTCCGCCGATCACACTGGTCGGGCCGGGCGCTGGCGGGGCGGCGACCGCGTCCGCCGTCGTTGCCGATATCGCCGACGTCGCGCGCGGCATCCGCGCAACGCCGTTTGGCCGGCCGGTCGACAGCCTGCGCGCGACGACAAAGGCGCCGATGGAGCGCCATGAGGGCGGGTATTATATCCGTCTTCTGGCCCGCGACCACGCCGGCACCGCCGCGACCATCGCAACGCGGCTTGCGGAACAGAAGATTTCGCTGGAATCGATCGTGCAGCGCCACCGCAATGACGGTGATGTTAACGGTTCGGCCAAAAAAGCTTCACCGGTTCCTGTCATTCTGATTACCTATGCGACCAGTGAAGATGCGGTTCACCGGGCGCTCAAGGCCGTGCAGCGCGACAGGGTCATCAGCGGTCGCCCGCAGGTGATCCGAATTGAGAAAAATTAGTGTGCGATAGCGAACGCCTTCTACGTTAGATGATTGAATGCGGGCGAGGGGCCCGAAGGCTGAAGGAGTGCAGAGATGTCGACCCATATTTCCGTCCCGCCGCAACTTTTGCTCGAGCGCATTCTCACGCTCGAAATCGTGCGGGTGACGGAGCGGGCGGCGGTGTCGGCCGCGCGGCTGCGCGGCCACGGCCAGGAGAAGGCGGCCGACCAGGCCGCGGTCGACGCGATGCGCCGCGAACTCAACAAGTTGCCGATCGAGGGCACCATCGTGATCGGCGAGGGCGAGCGCGATGAGGCGCCGATGCTGTTCATCGGAGAAAAGGTCGGGCTCAATGCCGGGCCGAAGGTCGATATCGCCGTCGATCCGCTGGAAGGCACCACGCTCTGCGCGAAGAACATGCCGGGCGCGATCGCCACGATGGCGATGGCCGATGGCGGCACGCTGCTGCACGCGCCCGACGTCTACATGGAGAAGATCGCGATTGGTCCGGGCTACGACAAGAACGTGATCGAGCTCGACGCGTCGCCGGCTGATAACATCCAGCGGCTCGCCAGGGCCAAGGGCGTGCCGGCATCGGCGATCACAGCGCTGGTGCTCGACCGTCCGCGCCATGCCGACATCATCACGAGCATCCGCTCGACTGGCGCCGCCGTGCGCCTGATCACCGACGGCGACGTGGCCGGCGTGATCCACACCACCAACCCGGACGAGACCGGCGTTGACATCTATATGGGCACCGGCGGTGCGCCCGAGGGCGTGCTGGCCGCGGCAGCGCTGCGCTGCATCGGCGGCCAGATGCAGTGCCGCCTGATCCTCGACAGCGAGGAGAAGCGCGAGCGCGCGCACAAGATGGGCATCACCGATCCGAAGATGATTTACGGCATCGAGGACATGGCGCGCGGCGACTGCTTGTTCGCCGCCACCGGCGTCACCACGGGCTCGCTGCTGACGGGCGTCAAGTTCAAGAAGGACACGATCGAGACCGAGACGGTGGTGATGCGCTCGGTCACCGGCACCGTGCGCTACATCAAGGCGGAGCACCGCCAGCTCGAGAAGTTCCATCTCGATTGAGGATACTCCTTCGTCATTCCGGGGCGATGCGAAGCATCGGACCCGGAATGACGGCGTCAGAAACAAACGGGAGGCGAGCATGGCCGATCTTTCGGCGGTGAAGGCGCTGGTGTTCGACGTGTTCGGCACCGTCGTCGACTGGCGCACCAGCCTGATCAACGACTTCACGAAATGGTCGAAGACGCGCGGCATCGAAGCCGACTGGACCGCCCTCGTTGACGGCTGGCGCGCGGTCTATGCCGCCTCGATGGACGAGGTGCGCAAACATCCCGAACGCGGCTATGTCATCCTCGACATGCTGCACCGCCGCTCACTGGAGAAGCTGGTCGAGCAGCAGGGCATCAAGGGATTGACGGACGTCGACCTGCATTACCTCACCACGGGATGGCACCGCCTGCATCCCTGGCCCGATAGCGTAGCGGGGCTGGCGCGGCTGAAGGCGAAATACATCATCTCGCCGCTCTCGAACGGCAATGTCGCACTGCTGACCAACATGGCGAAGTTCGCAGGGCTGCCCTGGGACCTCGTTATGTCGGCCGAACTGTTCGAGCACTACAAGCCTGATCCCGAGACATATCTTGGCGCCGCGAAATTGCTGTGCCTGCCGCCGGAGCAGGTGATGATGGTGGCCGCGCACAACGGCGATCTCAAGCATGCGCAGCAGAACGGCCTGAAGACCGCCTTTGTGGCGCGTCCGACCGAATACGGCCCGCTGCAGAAGGTCGACTTCGAAGCAACCGGCGACTGGGATATCGTCGCCAAGGATTTCGGCGCGATCGCCGATCGGATGGGTTGCTAGCTGAGCAGCTCGTCGCGAAAAGCCAAGAAGAGCGCCACGCAGAAAGCCCTCAGCCTGAGGAGGCCGCGCAGCGGCCCTCTCGAGGGATGGGCCGCGGGCGAGATCGGGGCCTCATGGTTCGAGACGCGCTGGCGCTCCTCACCATGAGGGGACACCACACCGATCTAGGCCTAGGAAGCCGCCCCGCAGAGAATGACGCCGTACCAGCCGAGACCCTTGTAGGTCTCGTAGCCCGGCGTGGCGTGGAAGGCGACCAACGCGCCGGAGCGGTCGTGGTAGAAGCCGCTGCGCTGGCCGCCGAGTGACAGCGAGACGTGCTCGGTCAGAAGGCCCTTGCCGTCGGATGCCGCGATCACCCGGAAATGGGAATCGACCAGCAGCACGCGCGCTTTATCGGCGGCGCCGACGCGCACGCCCTGCACGATGGCGCGTGCCTGCGGCTCCCAGTCGAAATGGATCGCGAGCACGCCGGTCGGCTTGCCATGGGCCTTGCCGCCTTCGCGGACGCTGGCGCAATAGGTCGCGACTTGCGCGTTGCCGAGCAGCGGCTGGCACTCGACGTCGCCAGCGACATAGTCGTCGCCCGAGCGCAGGTCGCGCGCCTGGCGAAACCATTTTGTGGCCGCGACGTTCTGGCCGATCACCTTGAAGCGATCGGCGCGCCCGTTGGCGAGCACGTTGCCTTCGAGATCGCAAAGCCAGAGATCGAGGTAGACGGTGTACGCGGAAAGGATCACGCCCAGCCGCTCGGACGTGTGCGCGACCACCGCCGGTTGCGGTGACGCAGCGCAGTCGACGACGGCAGAATCGGTCGCCCACCAGCGCACATCGCAGGTGCGTTCATAGAGGTTGCGGTCGATCAGCTCGATCGCGTTCAGCGACAGGTCCACCATGCGCTCGCCGCGCGAGCGGTCGGTCATGCGCTCGATCGAGCTCATGAGACTGCCGGTGCGCCGCGTTAGTTGCGTCTCGAGCTCGCGCGCGATGGTCTCGACCTGCTGGCCGACGCCGCGCACTTCCTGCGCCACCACGGCAAAGCCCGCGCCTTGCGCGCCGGCGCGCGAGCTTTCGATCAGCGCATTCAGCGCCAGCATCTTCATCTGGTTGGTGATCTTCTGGATCGACCTGGTCTTCTCGCAGGCGATCTGATTGACCTCCGCGGTCAGCCGCGCGATCAGCGCCGAAATGTCGGATTCATCGTCGATGTCAGGCGAGACCGCCGATTCGCTCGCGATTGATTTCGCGCGCGGGAGCGCGATGGACATAGCCGGACTTCCCTTGCATTAAGCCTTTGACCGCTTCCTGCGGACGGAACGGAACCAAAAAATCGCACATCAAACACGCGTCCTTTTTCGGCGATTTCGGCTAACATCGGCTTAATTTTCCGAAATTGCCACCTATGTGGGACTGCACTTTATTTGGGCACTCCGCCGTTTCCCGTTGTGAATCCCTCTCCTGACACCGCCCGACGAAGGCCTCGACACCCCCGCAAGCCAATTCCGCAACGTCCGTCTCCTGCGAAAAGCGGGCAAAACCGCCTGGCAGCGCTTCGCGATCGCCCGCTCAGGGTCGAGGATGGCAGCTCTGATTCGCTCTCATGCGAGCGCCACTCGTCGTCGGGATCGTTATGACGCTGCACACCGCCATCCTGCCCGTGGAGATGCCGCCGGCCTTTCTCGGCGTGGCGCGCTCGCTCACGGGCAAATTCTGGCGCGACCGTTTGGACGCGCGGGGAGCGGCGCGCGCGCTCGCGATCGCGCAGCGCCACCAATTGCCGGAAATGCTGGCGCGGGTGCTCGCGGGTCGCGACGTCGCGATCGATGATGTGCCGGATTTCCTCGATCCCACCATCCGCAAATTGATGCCGGATCCCTTCACCGTGACCGAGATGGAGGCCGCGGCAAGGCGGATCGCGGATGCGGCGATGCGTAATGAGAAGGTCGCGGTCTTCGGCGACTACGACGTCGACGGAGCAACCTCGGCGGCGCTGCTCACCTGGCACTTGCGGCATTGCGGGCTCGATCCGCTGATCCACATTCCCGACCGCCTGTTCGAGGGCTACGGCCCGAACACGGAGGCCGTGCGCGCGCTCGCCGCCAAGGGCGCGACGTTGCTGGTCACCGTCGATTGCGGCACCACGAGCCTGGAGCCGCTGGCGGAGGCGCGGCGGCTCGGCATGTCCGTGGTCGTGATCGATCACCATCAATGCGGCGAGGTGCTGCCCGAGGTGGACGCACTGGTGAATCCCAACCGGCTCGACGATCTGTCCGGCCTTGGTCATCTCGCGGCCGTCGGCCTCGTGCTGGTAACGCTGGTCGCGGTGAACCGGGAATTGCGCCAGCGCGATTTCTGGACTTCGGAAATGCCGGAGCCGGATCTCTTGGGCATGCTGCATCACGTCGCGCTTGGAACGGTGGCTGACGTCGCGCCGCTGATTGGGCTCAACCGCGCTCTGGTCGCCAAGGGGCTGATCGCGCTGCGCCGGCGCGACCATGTCGGGCACACCGCGCTGATGGATGTGGCCCGGCTCAACGGCCCGCCGGAGGCCTGGCACCTCGGCTTCATGCTGGGACCGCGCATCAATGCGGGCGGGCGGATCGGGCGCGCCGACCTCGGCGTGCGGCTACTTCTGGAATCCGACCCCTCGGAGGCGGCACGGATCGCGGCCGAACTCGACCGCCTCAACAGCGAGCGGCGCGTCATTGAGCAGGCGGCCGAAGCGCAGGCCGAGGCGGAGGCGCTGGCCTCGCTCGGATTGGAGGACAAGGGCGCTGTCATCGTCACGGCCGCCGAGGGCTGGCATCCCGGCGTCGTCGGCCTCGTGGCCTCGCGCCTGAAGGAGAAATTTGGCAGGCCGGCCTTCGCCATCGCGCTCGAGCCGGGCGGCATCGGCACCGGCTCGGGTCGCTCGATCGGCGGCGTCGATCTCGGCAAGGCGGTGCGGCAGGCGGTGGCGGACGGCCTGCTGCTCAAGGGCGGCGGCCATGCGATGGCTGCAGGCGTAACGCTGCGAAAGGAGAAGCTCGCCGAGTTCCGCGCCTATCTGGAAAGCGTGCTCGCCGCCGACGTCGCCAATTCGCGTCACGAGAATGAATTGTTCATCGACGGCGCGGTGAGCGCTCGCGCCGTAGCGGTGGAATTTGCCGCGATGCTGAACCGCGCCGGCCCGTTCGGCAGCGGCAATCCAGAGCCGGTGATCGCGCTGCCGTCGCACCAGCTCGTCTATGCCGATGAAGTCGGACAGGCGCATCTGCGACTGCGCTTCAAATCGGGCGACGGCGCGATCGTGAACGGCATGGCGTTCCGTTCCGTCGGCCAAAAGCTCGGCAATGCGCTGATTCAAAATCGCGGCCAGCCGCTCCATGTCGCGGGCTCCCTTGCGATCGACCGTTGGCAAGGCAGCGAACGTGTGCAATTGCGTGTGCTCGACGTCACGGTCCCCGATCAGGGGCCCGCGGTGATCAGATAAGAAAACAGTCGGGGAGAGCACATGGCAGGACAGGTGGAAGGCAAGGTGGCGCTGGTCACCGGCGGCGCCTCGGGCATTGGCGCGGCGGTCGCGGAATTGCTGGCGCAGGAGGGCGCCACGGTCGTAGCGACCGATATCGACGAGCTCAGGGGACCGGAGCTCGTTACCGGCGTCAACAAGGCCGGCGGCAAAGCGGTGTTTCTGCAACAGGACGTCACCAGCGAGGCACGCTGGGCGGAGATTATCTCGGAGATCGAGAAACGGTTTGGCCGGCTCGATGTGCTGGTCTCCAATGCGGGTATCGGCATCTCCGTGCCGTCGATCACCGACATGACGCTCGCCGACTGGCGCCGGCAGACCGCGATCAATCTCGACGGCGTTTTCCTCTCGGTGAAATATTCTCTGCCGCTGATGCGCAGGAGCGGTGGCGGATCCGTCATCATGATGTCCTCGCTCGCGGGCCTGCGCGGCGCGGCGGGCCTTGCCGGATACTCCGCGACCAAAGGCGGCGTGCGGCTGCTTGCGAAGTCTGTCGCGATGGAATGCGCCGCTGCGGAAGACGGCATCCGCGTCAACTCGGTCCATCCCGGCATCATCGACACTCCGATCTGGAGCAAGATCCCGACGGAGGCGACGGGGAACCGTGCGAACGCGCCGATCGATCCCGAAGAACGTGCGAAGATTGCAACCCCGCTCGGCCGCGCCGGTCAGGCGGCGGAGATCGCCAGCGGCGTGCTGTATCTGGCCTCCGATGCGTCGCGCTACGTGACCGGGACTGAGCTTGTCATCGACGGCGGCATGAACGCGGGTGCTGTTGTACGGCGACCATGACACCTGCGTCATTGCGAGCGCAGCGAAGCAATCCATCTCTCAACTCGCGGCGACGTGGATTGCTTCGCTGTGCTCGCAATAACGGTTGCGCTAATTCCCCTGCCGCAACCGCGCCAGCACCTTCAGCCCGCCATAACCGTCGGCCGGCAACAGGCTCATCTTGGTCTGATAATCCCGGATCGCCTTCATCGTGTCGTTGCCGACCCGGCCGTCGGTGCCGCCGGTGTCGAAGCCGGCCTTGCTGAGCCGGGTCTGCATTTCCTGCACCTCGGCCAGCGTCAGCGCGCGCTCGGAGCCAGGGAAGGGATGGATGAAGGGCGGCGCGCCGAGGATGCGGTCGCCGAGATGGCAGATCGCCAGCGCATAGTTCATCGAGGGGTTGTAGCTGCGCACGGCATAGAAATTCGGACCCAGCAGGAAGGCGGGGCCGCCCACGACCGGAATCCATAGCTGCGCCGATGCATTCGGCTGCGGGAACGGCTGGCCGTCGGCCCGGGTCACGCCGGCGCTGGCCCAGGCCGCGTAGGTGCGGCTGCCGCTCATGTTGCCATTGGCCCGCACTTCATAGCCCCAATGTTGCCCGCGGTGATATTTGCCGCGGTTGACGAGGTATTTCGCGGTTGATCCGAGTGCATCGTCCGGCCGGCCGAATGGCGAGACCTTGCCATCGCCGTCATAGTCGAAGCCGACATTGAGCCACACTTCCGGCATCCATTGCGAATGCCCCATGGCGCCGGCCCAGGAGCCGCGCATCTCCTCGGGCGTGCTCCAGCCGCGGTCCACGATCCTGAGCGCGTTGATCAACTCGGTCTCCCAATAGGCCTTGCGACGCGGTTCGTTCCAGGCGAGCGCGGCAAGTGCAGGGAATACCGGCTTCATGTGGTTCTGCTGCACCAGCGGATCGCCGTAAGCGGATTCAACGCCCCACAGTGCCAACAGCGTGCCGCGCTCGACGCCAAAATCCTTCTCGATTCGCGCGAACAGCGCCTCGTTCTTCTTGAGCGCCTCACGGCCATTGATGATGCGCCAGTCGGAGACGCGACGGTTGATGTATTGCCAGATTTGTTCGTTGAATTCCGGCTGCTTCTGCATCTGCCGGAACACGCTCATGTCAGGCTCGATGCGGCCCATCACGCGGGTCCAGGTCGCCGCCGAGATTCCCTTGGCGAGCGCGCGCGCGCGGAAATTGTCGCGCCATTGGTCAAAGCCGGGTGGCGCGGCAAGCGCAGTGAACGGGCCGGCAAGTAGGGTGCCGGCCGCGATGCTGCCTTGCAGGAAAGCTCGGCGGGCGTGGGATTTCAAAGAATCAAGTTGCTTCATGCTGCCAATCTAGCGGCGCCATCCAAGGACACAAAAAGTCACATCGCCGCGGGAACCTAGCTATCCTGCAGCTCTGTGGCGATTTTGGACAGCCAGCGCCGCACGATCAGTTCTGCCCTGGGGTTGAGCCCCTTGGCCAGCCGCCGGTCCACGGCATGGGCGTGACGCCGGCATTTTTCCAGGAGCGCGGTTCCGCGCCTGGTCAGCGTCCATTGCAGGACGCGGCCGTGAACCGGATGCGGTGTCTTCCGGATCGCGCCGTCGCGCTCGAGATTGCGGATGATGACGCCGACGGTCTGCGGCGTCAGCAACGCCACCCGCGCGAGATCGGCGCCGGACAGCCCGGGATAGGCGCGCAGCATCGTCAGCACGACGAACTGTGGCGGGGTAACGCCGAGCTTTCCCAGCGCCCGCTCCATCGTCAGCCGCGTCGCCGCCTGGGCCTGCCGCAGGAGATAAGCGAGATAGCCTTGCTCGCCGCGCTTGCCCTGGCCGGGTCGTGGTGGGCGGATGATTGCAAGTGCCGGATCTGTCTCGGCGGGCGCTTTCCGGCTCCGAGTGGGATTTTTCGATTTTTCGATTTTTGATGTCTTACGAACCGTGCCGGTGGACCGTGCAGTCTTGCGCGCCATATCAGTGCTCTTATAATCTACCAGCATACTGATAACATGAGGCGAAACTGATGTCACACGCGAGAGCCGAATACGCTGACTTTCAGAAGCTTGCACCCGATGTCTACGATGCGGTGCGGGCGCTGGGTCAGATGGCGGCCAAGGCAGGGCTCGACAAGCAGTTGCTCGAACTGGTCAAGCTGCGCGCCTCGCAGATCAACGGCTGTGCCTTCTGCGTGCAGTTTCATATCCTGCAGGCCGAGAGCCTCGGCATATCGGCCGACAAGCTCAACCTCGTCGTGGTCTGGCGCGAGGCCCCGCAATTTTCCGCGCGAGAACGCGCTGCGCTGGCATGGACCGAAGCGCTGACGAAACTCGGCGACGGCGTGAGCGACGAGGTTTATGCTGAAGCGCGCGCGGAATTCTCCGAGCCGGAACTGAGCTATCTCACCTCGGCGATCGCGGCGATCAACGTCTGGAACAGGTATGGCGTCGCCCATCGCTGGACGCCGCCGGCGCGAAAGCCGTCCTCGGTCGGCGCAGCCGCGTCGTGAATAGAGAAGGCAAAGGGGCGAATAACGTCTTTCTCCAAAGGAGAACAACATGGCATCGATGCTCGCGACAACTCCTTTCGCATCGACACGGCCCATTTCGCTCGCGGTTATTGCGGGTCTTGCCTGCGCCTTGGTCACCGCAAGGACATTGCCGGCGATGATGGACACGGTATCCGGCGCCATCGCGCCGCTTTGCGCGAACGCCGCCGAGGGATCGCCGCTCGACAAGGTTGAGCCAATCGGCTCGTACGCGCTGCCAAACGTGCCGGGCAAGCGTGTCACCATCGTGCGCGTGTTCTACGGCCCCGGCGGTTTCACGCGCCCGCATCGGCATGCCGGCTCGGTGACGGCCTATATCACAAAGGGCGAAATCCGCTCGCAGCTCGGCGGCGGACCGCTTGAGACGTTCAAGGTCGGCCAGTCCTTCTTCGAGCCGCCGGGTTCGACGCACCTGGTCTCAGCCAATGCAAGCAACACGGAGCCGGCGGAGTTGATTGCCGTATTCGTAGCCGACGAGGGCGCGCAGCTTACGACACTCATTGAGTAACGGAGGCCTAACGCCGTCATTGCGAGCGAAGCGAAGCAATCCACGCCTCCACAAGTGGCGAAATGGATTGCTTCGCTTCGCTCGCAATGACGTGGAAAGAGCGTGCCCCGCACGCGAAATCTTCCAGCGCCCTTGTCCGCCTACGATTCGAGTCTAGTTGCCGCCGCCTTCCTGCGGATCGAGACGTTGGATCACGTCTTCCGGCTGCGCATGCGCCACCGCGGCCGCTGCCGGCGGTTCTGGGCCGATCTCACGGCCGCGGCCGCGGATCAGGCGTTCATAGGCTGAGACCAGCGTGGTGTAGGGATTGACCCAGAGCCAACCGTCGCGCGTGAACACCTGCACGTCGAAATGCAGGTGGCGCGTGGTGCCGTTGGGATGATCGAGATAATTCGAGACCGCGCCGATCTTTTCGCCTTCCGTGACGCGGCGTCCGTTGAGAAGGCTGTCCGCATCCATCGCCGACGGGGTCATATGCATATATCGGAAGCGAATATGCTCGGTCTGGGTGTTGACCTGCAGCGTCGCCCCCTGTTGGCCCCGTGAACGGATCACGACACCATCGCGCACGGCAACGATCGCCTGTCGCTTGGGATCGCAGGGTTCTCCGCTTTCGTTGTCGCGCGGGCAGGGGCCCGGGCGGATATCCTGCCCCTGGTGGCCAAAGCCGTTGGCGCACTGGCCGACTTCGAAACTGCGCGCCTCGCAAAAGCTGTCCTGCCAGGGATATTGGTCGGCGCGCCTGCCGAACGATTGCGAATGGATGAAGGCCGGCGCTTTCGCCAATGGGAAGCGGATCTGCGAATAGACGGTCAGGTCGGTGCGGCCACCCTGCTTGTGGTAACCGCTGTTGGCGACGATGTCGCCGCTTGTGCGATAGGTGAACTCAGGTGAAATGGCGGCCGGCCGCTCGGCGCTGACGGAGGCGATGTCCCGCCGCAGCCGCGAGGGTTGGCCGCCGGCGATGCGCAGCGCCTTCAGGAAGCGTTCGGCGACCGGATAGGCCTCGCGGCAGGCCAGCCGTCGCAGCCGCGGCGTGCTATCGAGGCAGTGGATCGAAACCACATAGGGTACGCCGAAGCGGGTGAAGGCATAGCGCACATAGCCTTCGCGGATGAAGCGTCGGATATCAGGATATTGTGCCGAAAGCGATTTGACCGGTTCGCCTTTGCCGCCGGGCCGATCGTTGAGATCATAGAGCAGCAGCGAACCGGTGATATGCACCTCGATCGGTCTTGCGTAAGTCCGCTCCGGCATTCCGTTGCCTGCGCCCGGCTCGAGTGCGAACATCGCATCATAACCGGCGGCTCCTGCAGTGAAGAGATCCACCGGACGGAAGTCCGCCTGATAGCGCGACATCGACAAGCTATCCGGCGTGCCGCTCCGCCGCGCTTCGAGATAGGTTGCGGTATCGAACGGCAAGAGCACCGGGATCGGGCTGCGGCCGATGCCGGGGAATAGCTGCGAGGTGATCGCGTTCAATTGCACCAGCGCGGGCCGTGCGCGCGGATCGTATGAAGGTACGCGGCGCTGGCTCGCAAATGTGAAGTTCGCAGCGATCGAAGGCTGGCTATTGATCTCGGCGCGGAGCTGATCGAGCACCGCGCGCCATTCGACGCGCACGGCCGAGATCGAAGGGGTACGGAATTCGTCGGCAGAAGCGGCGAGGGGGTTGGCGAGAAGCGACGCGAAAGCTGCCAGCCAAGGTGCCACAAAGCAGACAGCTTTCACTTTCAACGCGTCGTCCCCCGGCGCGGTCCCCCCTTAGCTCGATCGGCTAATCCTTCGCGCGTTCGACGTATGAGCCGTCTTCGGTCATCACCACAATGCGCGTGCCGGTCGAGATATGCGGCGGCACAGCGGTGCGAATGCCGTTCGACAGCACGGCCGGCTTGTAGGAGGAGGAGGCGGTCTGGCCCTTCGTCACCGGCTCGGTCTCGACGACCTCCAGGGTGGCGCGCTGCGGCAATTGGATCGCGACCGGATTGCCCTCATGCATCGAGAGCTTCACGGTCATGTTTTCCTGCAGATACGGCGCGGATGACCCGACGATGTCCTTCGACACCTGGACCTGGTCGTAGGTCTCGCCATTCATGAAATGGAAGCCGTCGGCGTCCTCATAGAGGTAGTTGAAGTTGCGATCCTCGACGGTCGCCTTCTCCACCTGGTCGGTGGTCTTGTAGCGTTCGGAGACTTTCACGCCGTCGCCGATGCGACGCATTTCGATCTGACTGACCGGGGTTCCCTTACCGGGATGGATGTTTTCGGCGGAAAGGACAACGTAAAGCTTGCCATCCTGCTCGATGATGTTGCCCTTGCGGATGGAACTGGCGATGACTCTCAAAGTGGTTTTCCTGAATGGTTCGGCCGCCGGCTCGGCTCGGCTGATGCGCTCGGCGGCCTGGCGGCAGTTTCGGGCTGCAACATACTGATTTGCCCCCGAGATGCCAGCCTTTTGCGGCCGGTTTCGGCAGGTTGCTGACAGGTGTGGCGTCCTCTACGAGGTGTCAACCGCGCGAACGGCGGGCCGGAACGTGGTGCCGCCCCGCTCTATGGACAACACATTCACCGTCAGGCATCAAGGGGTCGCCGGACGTCGAGGAAATCGAGCGATTTCAATGAGATTTACCGATTTTCTCAACTTGTTAATGGATAACCCGACGCATCGCGTGAAGCGTCCTTTGGCAGGAGCGCAGCCATGAGCGGCGTCGACCGCCCGTCCCCCTGGTGGAATCCAGCCCGGCACGCCGACAGAAAACCGTTTCTCGAGGCGCGGAGCGCTGTGACGAAGGCGGTGCGGGCTTGGTTTGAGGGGCGGGGATTCTTGGAAGTCGAGACCGGCATCCTGCAGATTTCGCCTGGCAACGAGACCCATCTGCATGCGCCGCGCACGGAGTTGACGCGGGCCGATTGCAGCCGCGTGCCCCGCTACTTGCGCACGTCACCCGAATTCGCCTGCAAGAAGCTACTCGCGGCGGGTGAAACAAAGATCTTCGAGTTCGCGCGCGTGTTCCGCGACCGTGAACGCGGTGACCTCCATTTGCCCGAGTTCACCATGCTGGAATGGTACCGCGCCAATGATGATATCGACGCCGTGGTGACCGACACCCTCTTGATCATCGCCGAGGCCGCGCACGCGACGGGCATCAAACAATTCTCGTTTCGTGGCAAGACCGCAGAGATCGGCGGGGTGCCTGAACTGCTGACGGTCTCGTCCGCCTTCGAGTGCTTTGCCGGGATCGATCTCCTGGCGACCGTCGTTGACGGCGAGGGTGACCGCGCGGCGCTAGCGGATGCGGCGCGGGAACGGGTACGGATTGCCGAGGATGACACTTGGTCGGATATTTTCAGCAAGGTCCTGGTCGAACACGTCGAGCCGCATCTCGGCCAGGGGCGTCTGACCGTGCTGTCCGACTATCCGATTCCAGAAGCTGCGCTGGCGCGCGCGGAACCGTCCGATCCGCGCGTCGCCGAGCGCTTCGAGGTCTATGCCTGCGGCGTCGAACTCGCCAACGGGTTTGGCGAACTGACCGATGCCGCCGAGCAGCGCCGCCGCTTCGCTGCGGCCATGGACGAGAAAGAGCGTCGCTACGGCGAGCGTTATCCGCTGGATGAGGATTTTATTGCCGCCGTCGGCGAGATGCCTGAGGCGAGCGGCGTCGCGCTCGGCTTCGACCGGCTGGTGATGCTGGCAAGCGGCGCGCTAAGGATCGACCAGGTGGTGTGGACGCCGCCGGCAGGAGAGACATGAACCGGATCGACCGAAAGCTGGCCGCAACCCTGCGCCAGCCCGCCGAACTGATCGAGCGCGGCCTTGCGCGGCAGGAGGCGCTTGCCGATCTGGAGCAGGTCGCCGCGCGCTACGCGATCGCGGTGACGCCTGACATTGCGGCGCTGATCGACCCGAATGATACGAACGATCCGATCGCGCGGCAATTCATCCCCGCCGCGGATGAACTCGTGACGCATCCCGGCGAGAACGCCGATCCGATCGGCGATGATGCGCATGCGCCTGTTCCCGGCATCGTGCACCGTTATCCGGACCGGGTGTTATTCAAGCTCGTGCACGTCTGCGCGGTCTATTGCCGGTTCTGCTTCCGCCGCGAGATGGTCGGGCCGGGGAAGGCGACGGCGCTGTCGGAGGACGCCTACCGCGATGCGCTCTCCTACATCCGCTCGCAGCCGGAGATCTGGGAGGTGATCCTGACCGGCGGCGATCCGTTGATGCTGTCGCCGCGGCGGCTCGCGGAGATCATGGCCGATCTCGCTGCCATCGATCACGTCAAGATCATCCGCCTGCACACGCGCGTGCCGGTGGCTGATCCGGCCCGTCTCAATCCAGAGATGGTCCGCGCGCTGCGTGTGGAGGGCGCGACGACCTGGGTTGCGATCCACGCCAATCATCCGCGCGAACTGACGCCCGAGGCGCGCGCCGCCTGCGCGCGGCTGGCGGATGCCGGCATTCCCCTGGTGAGCCAGACCGTGCTGCTCAAGGGCGTCAACGATGATGCCGCCACATTGGAAGGCTTGATGCGGGCCTTCGTCGAATGCCGGATCAAGCCCTACTACCTGCACCACGGCGATCTCGCGCCCGGCACCGCGCATCTGCGTACGACCATCGAGGAGGGGCAGGAACTGATGCGATCGTTGCGGGGCCGCGTCTCGGGCCTGTGCCAGCCCGACTACGTGCTCGACATTCCCGGCGGCCACGGCAAAGCGCCGATCGGGCCGGGCTATTTGACGCAGGACAATCTCTCGCAGCGTGAAGGAGTTAATGAAACACGCTACCGTGTCGTCGATTATTGCGGTGACGTGCATCTCTATCCACCTAAGGTGTGAGCGCAGATGCAGTAATATCGACGCGCCTGAACGGGCGCGATAAAGTGTGTCGAGAGGCAGGAGAATCAGGATGCGGAAAACAATCTTGTCGATGGCACTTGTGACCCTGATCGGTGCGCCTGCCTTTGCGCAGGGTGGAACCACGACAGTGCCGAAAAGCACTCCCGAGACCAGGCCGATTCCGGAAGCGCCGGTCGGCCACCGTCAGCCGCGCCGCGGCGATGTGCCGGGCGAGAGCAATATCAACGACCCGAACAATCCGGTGAACAAGGAAGATGCTGCCCTTGATCGCAAGATCAAGAGCATCTGCAGGGGTTGCTGAGGCGAGCCGCCGGGCGTTGCGTCGCCCAGCGGCCCGTAGCCACAAGCGTCTAGGCCAACCGTTCCCGGACATCGCGGCGCTCTGCCTTGCGGCGTGCCTCGACCGCATCGGCAAGCACGTTGAGCGAGGAAACCGTCGTCTCCCAATCGATGCAGCCGTCGGTGATGCTCTGGCCGTAGGTGAGCGCGATCCCCGGCACCACGTCCTGTCGCCCGGCGACCAGGTTGCTTTCGATCATCGCGCCCATGATGCGCGTCTCGCCGCCGGAAACCTGACTGGCTATGTCGGCAACGACCAGCGGCTGGTTCTCCGGCTTCTTGCTGCTGTTGGCGTGGCTGGCGTCGATCATCATGCGCTGGTTGACGCCTGAGCGTGCCAGCTCGGTTGCTGCGGCATCGACGCTTGCCGCATCATAGTTCGGCGCGCGGCCACCGCGCAGGATGATGTGGCAGTCCTCATTGCCGCTGGTCGCTGCGATCGCCGAGCGTCCGCCCTTCGTCACCGCCATGAAATGGTGCGGGTGGGAGGCCGATTTCACGGCGTCGGCGGCGATGCGCACATTGCCGTCGGTACCGTTCTTGAAGCCGACGGGGCAGGAGAGCCCGGAGGCAAGCTCGCGATGGATCTGGCTCTCGGTGGTGCGCGCGCCGATCGCGGCCCAGCTCACGAGATCGGCGATATATTGCGGCGTCGTCATGTCAAGGAATTCGGCGCCGGCGGGCAGGCCGAGATTGTTGACGGCGGAGAGCACGCTGCGGGCGAGCCGCAGGCCTTTGTTGATGTCGAAACTGCCGTCGAGGTTGGGATCGTTGATCAGCCCCTTCCATCCGACAATCGTGCGCGGCTTCTCGAAATAGACCCGCATCACGATCTCGAGCCGGTCAGACAGCGTCTCGCGCAAGGTGGCGAGGCGCTCGGCGTAGTCGATGGCCGCTTCGGGATCGTGGACGGAGCAGGGGCCGACGACAACCAGGAGGCGGTCGTCCTTGCCGTTCAGGATGGCGTGGATGGCGTTGCGCGCCGCCATCACCACCCGCGTCGCCGTCAAGGTGCGCGGGATCTCGCGCATCACCTCTTCGGGCGTACTCAGCTCTTTCAGTTCTCTAATGCGAAGATCGTCAGTGGTACTCAACACGGCGGGCTCCTTTTGATTTTTTGAACCTGCCGGCCAACAAAAAAGCCGCCAGGTCTGGCGGCTGTTCGGACGTCTTGCTGCAATTTCACTAAATTGAGCGCGATCCTCCCGCCGCCAGCGAGCTGTCGTAGCTAAAGTACCAAAAATAGCTGGTGGCGGCGTTGATCATGGCTGGGTCTATAGCGGAAGGATTCCGCCTTGTCACCTCCAAAGATCGGTTCTGATTCAATCAGAACCGATCTTCAGTTTCTTATTTTGACGCGTTTTCTTCACGCGAACCGGTATCCACTTCGCTCGAAAACGCTCTAAATCACGGGTCGGTGCTGTGGGCGGCGAGCGCCATGCCGATCAGGCTGGCGCCGCCGAATAACAGATTGAGGCCGACCAGGAGCCCAAGCGCCCATTCCGCCGAGCCGGGCAGGCCGGCGACGATGATGAAGGCGATCAGGATGTCCATCAGCCCTGCGATCAGGAGCCACGACCAGCGCCCGGTCAATTCGCGCCGGTGCTCCAGCGCATACATGATGGTGGCGACGCCCTCGGCGACGAAATAGGCTCCGACCACGATGGTCAGCGTCAGCACGCCCTGCATCGGCCGCGCCAGCAGGATCAGGCCGGCGAGCACGGCGAGCGCCGCCGAGATCAGCGACCACCAGAAGCCCGGCATCTCGCGCGCCCAGTAGGTGACGATCAATCCGCCGATCCCGGAGATCAGGAACAGCCAGCCGAGGAAGATGGTCACGGCGAGGCTCGCGAAGGCCGGCACGATCAACGCGGCGAGGCCAAGAACCACGAGCAGGATGCCTTCGAACAGGAAGGCCTTCCAATGCGCCTTCACCGTGGCGTTCACTTCGGACTGCAGCTTGTCGAGGTTATCTGGAAGGGTCATCGCAGCTCTCCCGGCGGGTGCCTGATTGCACGCGATCCTAGAGCGTGTCCGGTTCTGATTATATCAGATTAGCCCGGCCCCGGCGCCGACGAAAAGCCCTCCGATGTCGTGCGAATTCGATTTCGCCCGAAGATGTAAATCGCGGTGGTCGCGATCAGCAGCGCTATACCGATCACAATGGAGATCGCCGCGACCGGGACCAGGATCGCCGCCGCATTGTGCTCGGGATTGATCAGCCAGCGACGGATCGACGTCAGCACGAAGGCCAGCCCGAGAAAGCCGGCGCCGCTGCCGAGGACGAGCACGGCCCACATCCGCCGCAACTGGCTCAGCCGTTCACGCGCGAGCGCGGTGCGCGGGGCATGATGGCGGCCGACCCGGTAGATCAGGCGGATGGCGAAGCCGATCGAGCTGAACCCGATCAGGACGCTCGCCGAGCCCAGGACCATCCGCAGCGTGGAGCCGAGATCGCCGCCCCGCTGCAGGGTCAGGAGCGGGAAGTCGAACGCGGCATGCAGCAAGACCGGGGCGAGCAGCACCATGCCCCAGCTCGACAAGCGCGCCCAGGCGCGATTCTTGCGGTGCGCGCCGAGCGCGGTGCCGGAGCGTGCGATCGCGACATAGGCGCCGGCGATGATGCCGAGCGCGCCGTGAAACGGCACCGTGAGCACGCTGCGCAGCACGGCGAGTGCGCGCCACATCTCGGCGTGCTGGACGAGGTAGGCGAGGTTCTCATAGGCGGCGAAACCGAGCCCTACGGCGGCGCCGTAGACCACCGGGTCCATCGGGTCGGCGGAGGCGCGCCGCCGCCGGGACGACACGGCGATGATCACCGCGATCTTCACGATCTCTTCAGGGAGGGCGACGCCGAACAGCGAGCGCACCACCAACGTCATCCAGGGGTTTTCCGGTATCGCCAGCAATGCGTTGAATGGCGCCCGCACCAGCCCAAGCAGCGAGATGCTGGCCGCGCCGAGCACGAAAGCGAGCCAGACCTGTCCCGGCGGGCCCGGGCGCTCGTCGGCGGCGATGACGAGCCAGAGCATCAGAAGCGCCGGCGCAATAGCGGCGGCACCGATGACGGTTGGGAGAGACTCGAGCAATAGCATCTGCGGGTAATCAAAACCGGGTACGAGTAAGGAAAATGGCCACAAAGCCAGCGCTTGGCAAGGCAACGTAACCGCTTTGCGATGGGTTCGGCGCGCCACATTCACGGCTTTTTGTCGCATGGCACGGTCGGTCGTTTCCGGTGTCGAGCCCGGGATCCGGCAGTCCGTAGGATGGGTAGAGCGGTTGACAGGACGCCGGATACTGGATGCCCCGCCGGAGCCTGTCATCGGGCTCGCCAAAGGCGAGACCCGGTGGCGGGGCATGACGGTAGAGTTTGGTGAGAGGATGTGAGTTCGCATTCTCGCGGCGCCATGCGTCCGAGCTTTGCTTTACTTTCCACCCTCCTCGAAACACAGAGGGCGCAGGGAAAGCCGGGTGCCGGCTGCACCCGTGGGTCCCGTGCAACAAAAAGCACGGGGGTAGGACCACAGGTTCAACCGAAGCATTCCGGCTTTCCCTGCGCGATGGTGTTACGGTTTCCTTCGTGCTCTCCTCGGTGACCGGGCTTTCTTGCCACCGTCGTCCGCGGCAGCTCTTGCTGCTCGCGCACTTAGCGCCAGCGTCGGGGCGCCAGGACCACACGACTTCGCCGTCCGTGCTGCGCGTGCTCGTCAGTCACACACTTCACGTCCACCGCATCTCACCGCAACGTTCGTGACGATCGCGAGCCGCCCCTCATTGGCCGTGAGACGCGCGGAGTTAAATCACTGATTTGCCCGACGACGGAAGCGGAATGTTTTTTCCGCGAGGGCTGGACAGACTTTCGGTGATTTGCCCGTCGGGTTGTTATGTCGCACTCAAGCCAACCACATCGTCATTGCGAGCGGAGCGCAGCAATCCATAGCACCGCAAGCAGAAGCATGGATTGCTTCGCTCTGCTCGCAATGGCTGGGGCTGTCATTCGGGGGCGATGCGAAGCATCGAGCCCGGAATCCATTTTGCTGCTTGCGCAAATGGACGAATGGATTCTCTGATGTGCAATTGCACATCATAGTTCGCGCTGCGCGCGCCCCGGAATCACGGAGAGTGGGAAGCCTGTGGCGCGCGCTCACCGCACGAGCAAGCGCCGGCACGCATCGACAAACACCTTTGCCCCCGTGACGATGTCGGCGTCGTCGGTGTTCTCGCTCCAGTGATGGCTGATGCCGCCGATCGAGGGCACGAACAGCATGGCTGATGGCATGATGGTGGCGAGGACCTGGGCGTCATGGCCGGCGCCGCTCGGCATCCGGATCGACTTGCCATCGGCAAAGCGTGCGCTCGCGGCTTCGATCGCGTCCTGGAACGCGGCATCCATCGTCGCCGGCGCGCCGGTGCGGATGCGCTCGACCTCGACGCTGCAGCGGCCTGCCGCCGTGACCTCGGCGGCCATGCGGCGCAAATGCGCTTCCAGACGTTCGATCATGCTCGGATCGTCGTCGCGCATCTGGAACAGCATTTCGGCGCGGCCGGGAATGATGCTGGGCGCGCCGGGATCGAGCGTGATGCGGCCGGTGGTCCATACCGTGCGCCGTCCGCACAGGGCAGGGAAGCTATCGTCGATCGCGACGCAGAACTTGGCGAGCGCAAGGCCAGCATCGCGGCGGATCGACATCCGCGTGGTGCCGGCATGGTTCTGCTCGCCGGTGAAGGTGATGCGATATTGCCAGATGCCGACGATGGAGGTGACGACGCCGATCTTGAGGCCGCTGTCTTCGAGTGTCCTGCCTTGCTCGATATGGGCTTCGAGATATCCGACGTGCCGTCCGCGCTCGGCGGTGACGCGCGGGCGCCCGCCAAGCCCGACGTTCGCCAGCGCATCACGCATGGGACGGCCATTGCTGCGGTCGCAGGCGGCGTCGATCTCGGCGTCCGTGACGGCGCCAACATAGGAGCGGCTGCCGAGGAAATGGCCGAAATGTCCTTCCTCGTCGCACCAGGCGGCAACCTCGACGGCACCTTGGAGGCTCGCGTCGGGATTGAGGACGCGGGCGGCTTCGAGCGCATAGACGACGCCGAGCGGTCCATCGAGCCAGCCGGCGAAATTCTGACTTTCGAGATGCGAGCCGGCCAGGAGCCTCAAGCCAGGTTTTGCGCTGGTGCCGAGAACGTTGCCGATGCCGTCGATCGTGGGAGCGAGGCCGGCTTCCGGGAGCTTTGCGGCAAGCCACGCGATCGAGCGCATATGCGGCTCCGAAAAGGTCGGCTTGTGCACGCCGGTCTTGTAGGCGCCGATGGCGCGGAGCGCATTGAGATCGGCAAGAACGCGCGCGCCGTCGACGGGCAGGTCTGGATCGGGCATGGCGGATGCACCCGTTGATGGTTTCTTTCCACGCAGGCTCGCATACGCCGCGCGCCAGGGAAAGCCGGCGCTGCCGGGGGCGTGTCTCCCGTCGGACAGGCGATAGGGCCGACCTCTGGTCTGCGCGGACCAAACGGCATAAATGACGGAGTGGCGAGGCCATTTTGATTTGGCGCAAGCCAGGAAGACCAAAACTTGCTTTCAATGCGCGATCAGCCCCATCAGACGGGCAGCGAAATAATCGGGGAGGCGGCCATGGGCGAGATCACTCTCTTTGTCGCCATGCCATTCGACCTGACCGACGATGGTCTCGTCGCCGGCGAGCCTTTCAAATGCGCGAGCCCTGCGGCGGCGATCGAGCGCGCGAAAGGGTTTTGGCAGATCCTGGGCCATGCCGGAGCCGTCGCGTTCGTCCGCGTCGGCTATCCGGAATCGACGACGACCGTGCTGCGCGCGTTCGGCAACGTGCCGGACGATCTATTGGGCGGTTACCACGACCCCAAGCGGACCTTCTTGGTCCGCTGAAGCAAGACTTCGCCGCCGCTTCCGCTGCGGCTCGGCCCCACGCCTGATCACAAAAACGGCATCGCAGCGGCGCGCAATTGCCCCGCCTTCACCATGATTTGGGGGCGTAAATCCCGGGAATGCCGGGCAAAGCATGGGCAAGACAGCGCCAATGACGGCTCATCTCCCCAAGACAGCAGAGGAGGAGCACGAGGAGCAGCTCCGCAACCTAGTCCGCGTTGTTTCAGCCTGCACCTTGGGACTTTGGTCCTTTGCTGCAGGCATCCTGATCGGGACCTTTCTTCTGTTTTGAATCGTGTTGCAGGGGTCGTCAGACGCGACCTATCGCGCAGCTAACACGCGAACCTTCCTGAATTTGCGAACCTTTCTGAATTTGCGAACCTTTCTGAATTTGAACGTGAACGTCTTCGTGGCTCCGACACTGCAAATCACGCCGTCAGCCACCCAAACGCACGGCGCAGGTACGCTCTCGCGTCCTTTTCCACCGGTGTCCCGTGGGCCATCAGCACCTTTTCGGCTGGCCATGCCAGAATGTAATCCAGAGACTTTCGCGCAGCGCGGCGGTTGGTAAAGGCGACACGAAACTTGCGCGGCACCGACGGCTCGGGCCCCACCATGAGGTCCAGCTTCGCGACCATGGCCCGCCAGCCGGAATTGCGGTCGGCCGGAATCTGCTGGAGCAGATCGGTAAACAGCACGGTCCCGCTCTTGATGTGAAAAAACACCACCTCCGTCGTGATCAGGTTGCCGTGCATCAGGACCTGGTCGATCTCCTCGATCCAATCCGGGCTCGGCACACTTTCGAGGTCAGCATCAAAGACGATGTCCTCGCGCTTCTTTCGCAATCCTGGCGGGGCGTAGACCTTGGCGTCAGGGTAGGCGCGCTTCCACTCTGGAAGAAACAGGTGATGAAGTGAATTGGGAGCAACGATGTGCCGCACCTGACCGATGGCATCGACATCCGCCCGCAGGCTATCGCTGAGCTCTATCGGCGACCAGATGAAGAGACCTCCGTCTGACAGTCTGATGACAGCCATCCGGGTGGGATAATGAAATCCGGCTACGGATACGTCGGGTCCATCTGCAGTCCAGATCTCGCGATCGAATTCCTTCAACATGGCCGGTCCAACTGGTGCCGTTCGAGAGGTGATTACCTGCTTCCCAAATCCTGTGCGAAACGCAGGAGGTAGCCGTCAGGGTCTTGCACCAGGAATTGCCTGTTGCCGCGCTCTTCTCCTGCGACCCGATACCAGGCGTCATGACACTCTCTGAAGAGAGGCCATTTCTCTCGCTTCAGTGCATCGAGAAGAGGGGCCACGGAATCGACGAAGATCTGAAAGTTGATCCCGCGTCCCAGCGGTCGTTCGAGAGCTCCAGTCTTCCAGTTACCATTTTGTTGCTTCAGCATCACCTGAGCGCCTTGCAGCTCAAGATACATGAAGCGATTTTCGAGGCGCTGATACGCAATCTGGAAACCGAGTATCTTGCACCAAAATGTCTTGCTCTGTTCCAGGTCAAGCACGTCCAGCTCCGGGACGAGGCGAGCAAAGCCGCCAGTTGGTAATCTATCTGCTGGTATTCCCATGGCTCACCGGTCCTCGGAATTTGAAGCCCTGACAACATGACGGGTCGATTTACCGTATCGAATCGATGCGAGAAAGTCGGGAGCAACCATGCACTCGGATTTGAGTCGCTTCCGAGCAGCCGGACGTCTATGTTACGCTCATGTCGCGCCTGATGTGTCTGTCGATTGCCATCGTCCTGTCGCTGCTGCCGGTCGTAGCGCCGGCTGCGCCGGTTCATAAACGAACGCCGCCACGCTGGCACGGCTACGGTTTCCTTCCGGGCTATCAGCAGCCACCGAACAACAGCCTTCCGCTTTTCAAGCAGAAAGCTTTGGCTTCGCGCATGGCGCGCCGTGACCGGCGCCATTGGTACATCGATCCGGTGCCACGCTATTATGGGTGGGATGGCGAGTGGCACTATTTCGGTCGGCCCGGATTCTACGGCGGCCGCTACAATGGCGGCAGCTTCGGCCCTTGCTGGACGCGGACGCCGATCGGGCCTGTCTGGAATTGCGGCTGATCAGCCGATTGCTCAAAGATCGCACGTGTGCAGCCACGCCAGAGCGCTTCGGTCAGAAGCGGGGGGTGCGTGGAAATGTAATCCAAATTTAAGGTGACGCGCCGCTGCAGCGGGTTAGTTTCGCTGTACGCCGTTCGATGACCTCGATGATTGGGCCCGCGGAATGGGACGTTTTGCAACGACGGTTGACCTCTATGAGCAATTCCGGCCGCCTTATCCGCCCGCGTTCTTCCGTGAGGTCGCCCAGCGCCTGGCGCTCACCAAGCAACATGCGCTGATCGATATCGGCACCGGGCCGGGCCTGCTCGCGCTCGGCTTTGCGGACTATGTCGGACGCATTGTCGCCGTCGATCCCGAGCCGAACATGCTGGCGGCCGCGCGGCAGGCGGCCAAGCAGGCCAGACGGGACGTGACGCTGGTCGAGGGCAGGGCGGAGGACTTGCCGGAGAGCATCGGGCGCTTCGATCTCGTCACCATCGGTCGAGCGCTCCACTGGCTGGACGAGAGCACTTTGGGCCCGTTGTTCGAACGGCTGGTGGCGCCGGGTGGCGTCGTCGCCATATGCGCGTCCTCCTCTGTGAGGGACGGGCGCAATGTGTGGCTCGAGGAATACACTGCTGCGCGGCGTCACTGGTCGGACAAAGAACTATGGTCCGAGTCGCGTTCGGGGCAGCGCGTGCATCGCGAGCTTTCCTCGCTGCTGCAAGGCACCACATTTCAGGCCACTGAAGAGATCCGGGTCGAGAGCGTGAAGGAGACCAGCGTGGCTGACCTGGCGCAACGCATGTTGACCTTCTCGTCGTCCTCGCCGGCCGTCTTGGGCGCGAAGGTCGAGCCGATGCTGCGCGATGTCGAGGCGCGCTTGATGCCGATGAGCCGGGATGGTGTGCTCACCGAGTTCGTCGTATCAACCGCGGAGATCGCGCGCCGTCGGTAGGAAGAGCAGGGAGCTTAAACGCTGCTCCTCACTGGCTTGCGCATTCTTTCTTCTCAGCGATCTCCATCGCTTTAGCGATCTCCATCGCCCTCAGCGATGTCGATCGCCGCTTCGGCCATCTTTTCGCTCTGATCAATGGGCATCTAGCTAAAACGATTTGTTAGCCATTCTGCACTTAGCTCGCAGCATCAGTTGTATCAGAGTATCGCCATGCGTCATGTTCGGAACCCGGCCTGCCGGATCGCCATCCTGCTTCTTCCGCTCGCGCTTGGTGCCTGCGCGCAATATGGCGTGACGAATACGGCTTCGACCGGACCGAGAACGTTCGCCTGGGATGGGGCGGGCGAGGATCCGAACGCGCCGCGGCGAGCGCCCAGGCATTCAGCCAGCGTGGCTCAGGCGATCGAGCCAGCGGCGGATGAGCGCGAGCAGGTTTCTGACGAAGATGCCGATCGTAAGCTCGCCAGCAAGCTCGTGATCTGCAAAGGCTGCATCAAGCCGCAGGAGACCGCAGAGCGGCCTGACGGATCGCGCGTCGCCAGTCGCTAATCCGGGTGTGATGCACACATGCGCATTGCGCGCTGCAGTTCGTTTTCGATCCGTTAATTTTCATCGCGCTCACGTTGCATCGAAAGCACACCGCGCGTTGTTCGCTTCGAACAACACGCAGCGTTGTTGCCGGATAAATGAGAGTCACTTAGCGTAACAGTCGATAACATTTCGCAATCCGCGAACACGGGCGGGACTGCAACCTTTCCGTTGGCAGAGCGCGTCGTAGGGGCTGAGGGACGATGCGCGAATGCATTGGGGCTATGCTGGTTCGACCGCAATCGGACCGCACGGAGAGAATGAGAAGGTCGACTTCGATGCCTTCGCCGATCGCTTCGGCGCGCTCGTCTCGCTCGCCAATGCAGACAGCCTGCTCGGCCGCGCCGGGCTATTACTCAATCATCAAAATATCTGGAACGACGGCTCGGGCATCGTGCGCTCCGACGTCTACGCGATCGGCAATTTGCACTGCGAGTTCCTCAAGGGCACCAGGATCGATGTCGCCGGCGCAGGCTTCGCCAATGCGAACGACCGGCTGTGGGGCAGCATCGGCGGCGGCACTTATAGCTGGGCGAGCGGCCGCTACGCCGTGTTCGGCGAAATCACCTATCGCGCGAGCCTCGAAGACGCCGGCGAGAACCACAGCTACAAGGGCACCGGCGGCTTCCGCATCACCTGGTGACGGCGGCTTCAGATCGCTCGGGCCGTGCCGTTCCGGACGCAGCTCGCGGCAGCACGCCGCAGCCTCAGGCAAGCAAGCCGCGCTAATTGTGAACCGACTGTAATCCTTGTCTCTCTGGTGTTGGCCGCACGTCGCGACCATATCTTGATCAGGTCCAATGAGCGGAATGGCGGAGGATCGATGGCCGACGCTATGGAACTGCGGAAACGAGCGGAAATGTTCGAGCGGCGCGCCGAGGAGGCGAAGGATCCGATCTCGCGGGCGCACTACCGCGAGATGGCGGCGCATTACCGAACACTGGCCGTCGAGCACCAGCCTGTCCGCAACGAGGAATCGGCCGATCATTAGGTGATCGCCCGCCTGACAGCCTCAGCCTTCGAAACCGAAGCGTAGCGCGCAGGTTCGCGGCAGCGCAACCCGACCCAAGCAGGTCGAGAACAGGACTCGCTAACCCCGGCGAGGAGGGGTAGGCTTTTGGTCTTAACGCTGAGGGGGCAAAAGTGCGACAGCTCTCGCGCCTTGTTGTAATTGCACCTGCCTTTGGTTTGGACAATGCCCAGCGAAATGATGATCCGCAGGCTGCGGGTCAATTCCAAATTGAGCGAGGATGATGTCTCGGCGCTCCGCTCCTTGCGTGTTCAGGTAAAGGAATTTCCGGAAGAGACAGTCGTCATTAGCGAAGGCGAACACGCGACGCATTGCTGCGTGATCCTGAGCGGGTTTGCCTATCGTGCCAAGGTGGCGGAGAACGGCAAGCGACAGATCCTCTCGTTCCACCCCGCAGGCGACTTGCCGGACCTGCAGGGGCTTTTCCTTGATCGCATGGACCATGATCTGGTGACGCTGTCGCGCGCTCGGGTCGGCTTCATCGAACATCGGTCCATCCATCAGCTCATCGAGGCGCGGCCATCGATCGCGCAGGCGCTCTGGCGTGAAACGCTGGTGGACGCGGCTGTCTTCAGGGAGTGGATCGTGAGCCTGGGCACGAGAACGGCCGCGGGACGCATGGCCCATCTCATTGCCGAACTCCGCCAGCGGCTGACCGCAATGGGGCTGGCCGCCGATGACGAGTTCGAATTTCCGATCACCCAATCGCGGCTGGCGGAGGCGCTGGGGCTAAGCGCTGTCCATGTCAACCGGGTTCTCCAGTCCTTTCGCGCGGAAGGCGTGCTCGACATTCAGAAGAACATGGTGAAGCTGAGCGACATCGAGAAGCTCGTGGAGATCGGAGGATTCAACGACACCTATCTGCATCAGCAATGAAGCTTTTGCGGAACGAGCGGGAGCGCCTCGCGTTGGCGCAAAATGCATACCTATCAGTTTCACATTGCCGGGCTCAGGCCTTTCCACGACGAGGAGGGCATGGAACTACCGGATGCCGAAACCGCCTGGGCGGAAGCGCTGCGGCTGGTGCGCGACATCGAGGGATCGCTGCAACCGAGTGAAAGCTGGTCTCTGGAGGTCGTCGAAGACGGCGCGACAATTTTCCGCATCAATCTCGCGACCGAAGACATGCGGATCCGGCGCAGCAGCCGTCCCGCCATGACGATGAAGCGCTCGAAAACGCTTTAGAGACCCGCTCCCGTACCGCTTGTGTTCAAAAGTGCACACACCGGGCGTTGTGCACGTCGTAGGATATGTGCTTAGAGGGTGCGATCTCCGGGAATCTGGAATCACATGGGTTATTTGCAAAGGCCCTGCCTCATGGGAAAAGCGAGCAGCATTTCGCAGCGGAGGCGTAGCCAATGCGACGACCATGCGGGCCTCTCATGTCGGAGGCACATTTTTATCTCAACACAACCAGCCTGTTCGATCTTCAGCGCGAAGTGACGGCGCTGTTTGCGCTTCGCAAACGCGTCGCGGATGCCGAGTTGGCAGCCACGCGTCGCGCACGCGAGGTCCGCGCCTCAGTCGAACGGCACGCCCCCTCCCGCGGCAGACGAAAGGCTCATTGATTTCCGGGACTACGCGGCGGTTCGCCAGCGAAGCCTTGCTGTGCCGAGCTTGCGAGGTGGCGACGTGTGAGATCGCTGCGGAGAGGGACATGCCTGCATCCGCTACAACCTGTCCGAGCGTCCACTACTGTGCGGACGGCGGGGGCAGCCGGTCACTTCCAGGCACGGGCCATCTGAGCAAAAGGCCGAGGATCGGCCGGCAATGCCTCCGCCGAGGCGACGGCGTCGATCGCGCGAGCAGCGAGACCAACCGTCAGCACACTGCAATCGTCCGTCAGGCAGCGGACTGCTGCGACCGGCTAGATGAATGGCAGCTGAACGAACGCGAGAGAAAATCTGGCGTTTGTCTAACACAGGTAAGTGGACTCCATTGTCAGAGGAGGCAATGCTGCTTTTTCGGAAGGGAGGCGCCTATGGCTGTTTCGATCGAAGCTGGCTCGAAGAAAGATTTTCAAACTTTGATTGTCGACGTTGACAGGTTGGAACAGCAGAGAGCTGAACTGCTTGCACTTCGAGAAAAGGTGTCCACTGCGGAGCGTGCTACAGCTTCGTTGGCATCGCGTCCTCAGGAAAATCCCTCCAAAATTGGCTTACTGACACCGCGGCAATTGATCGGTCCTCAGGAAAAACATGATGCCCGACGGTTAGGTCGAACCGGTTTTTCGAGACGTCATAGCGGGTGCGATCGCTTCCGGCCTTGACGTGCGTCTGGCGCGGATTCTTTCCGGCGCGCATGAGATGAAAGACGACCTCGTGTGCCCGCAGTGCGGCGCCAGTCTGCAAAACTTTCCGCGTTGGCAAGCTGTCTGCACCAAAAGGGCAGGGTCGCTCACTCAGTGCGGAGGTTGTTACGCTCCAGGCTGGAACCTAATTGCGACATAGACGTTCGCTTTCGCGAATGAGCAGCGCCGTCGCCCCGGCGCAGCAAGCGTCGTGGCCGAGGCGTTGAGCTGTGCTGCTGGGAGGGGATGCTCATGAGACTTACTCTTTCGGTCATCAAGGCTGACATTGGGTCCGTAGGCGGGCACACGAAACCGTCTTCCCGCATGCTCGCAACTGTCGAGGGCGAGGTCGCCAAGGCGATCT
This sequence comes from Bradyrhizobium sp. Crot121, assembly GCF_059512385.1. Lineage (NCBI taxonomy): Bacteria > Pseudomonadati > Pseudomonadota > Alphaproteobacteria > Hyphomicrobiales > Nitrobacteraceae > Bradyrhizobium > Bradyrhizobium sp. Crot121. Next base: position 55,154 of record NZ_JCAMOR010000028.1, read on the forward strand.
GCAATGGGCTCTTGATCGATGCCTTCATCTGCCACACCGGCGATGACATCGCGATCATCATGACGCACACACGGGGCGAGGGGAGTTCCGAGGTCCATCAACTCGCCTGGAAGGCGTTTCTCGCCGCCACTTCGGTCGCCAAGACTGCCGGTCTCTACGGTGCCGGCCAGGATCTTCTCGCAGACGCACCTTCCGGAAACATTCGCGGTGCCGGCCCTGGTGTCGCCGAGCTCAGCTTCGAGCACAGCCTCTCGGCTCCGAGACCGGCGGAATCATTCATGGTGTTTGCCGCCGACAAATGCGGCCCCGGCGCCTACAATTTGCCGCTCTACCTTGCCTTTGCTGATCCAATGTATTGCGCGGGGCTGATGCTGCCTCCAATGATCAAGGGATTCCGTTTCCATATCATCGACATGGACGACACGGCCGGCGACAGCGTGATCGAACTCAACGCGCCCGCGGACAACTACCACATTGCTGCGCTGCTCCGCGACAACGAGCGTTTTGGCATTGATCGCATCGTTTCTCAAACCCATGGTGAGGTCGCCGCCGCAGTGTCGGCGCAGCGTCTTCACGCGATCGCAGGCAAGTACACCGGCAAGGATGATCCGGTCGCGATCATCAGGAACCAGGGAATTTTCCCGGCGCCCGAGGAAATCGTCTCGCCCTTCGCCAAGGCGCATTTCGTGGGTGGCGACGCGCGCGGCTCGCACGTGATGCCGCTCATGCCCGTGCCGCTTAATACGCCGGTGACTGGCATGTACTGCCTGCCGATCGTTTCCTGCGCAGCCTTTTCGATCGACAGGGAGGGCCGCTTTTCGGAGTCCTACACCGACTTCTTCGACAATCCGGCGTGGGACGAGGTGCGCCGGAGCGCACAGCGCAAGGCAATCGAGATGCGCAGCCAAGGCTGGTCCGGCGCTGCGATGCTGCCTTATTCCGAGCTGGAGTATGGCGGCTTCCGCGACACCGTGTCCGGACTACTGAAGCGTTTTCGGCTGCGCGAGGAGCGCAAGCCGGAAGCGGCCGAGTAGGCTGCGCCAGGCGGCAGCAGTGGAAGCGTCGAGTTGCGGCGAGAGCGCATTTGCGAGTCCTGATCTTGGGAGGCGAGCGTGGCGAAAAAGCGCATCGGTGTTCTCACGGGCGGCGGCGACGTTCCCGGCCTCAACGCAATCATCAAGACGGTGACCTATCGCGGCAGCGAGGACGACATCGAAGTCGTCGGTCTCCGCCGCGGTTGGGAAGCCCTGACGCACCTGAACCTCGACGACCCCGCCAGCAAATCGCACTACCTCATTCCGCTCAGCCGTGAGAACACCCGCATCATCGACCGACGCGGCGGCACCGTGCTGCACTCCAGCCGCACCAATCCCTCCAAAATGAAAAAGCTCCCCGATCATCTCGTCGGCAGCGACCCTCCGGTCTCGGAGAGCACCAAGGGCGGGATCGCAACCAAGACCTGGGACCTCAGCGGCCAGGTGTTGGCGAACCTGTCGGCGCTCGGCATCGAACATTTGATCGCCATCGGCGGAGACGACACGCTCAGCTATGCGGACAAGCTGAACGGACTCGGCGTCAAGATCATCGCCATCCCGAAGACGATGGATAACGACGTCCGCAACACGGAGTACTGCATCGGCTTCTCGACGGCGATCACCCGCGCCAGCGATGCGATCCAGCGGCAGCGCACCACAGTCGGCTCGCACGAGCGCGTTGGCATTTTCCGCATCTTTGGCCGCGATGCCGGCTTTACGGCACTCTATACAGCATACGCGACCTCGATCCGATGCCTGATACCGGAGTACAAGGTCGATCTCGATAAGCTGATCCAGTTGCTGATCGAGGACAAGCGCGGCAACCCAAGCAACTATGCGCTGATCGTGTTGAGCGAAGGCGCGGAATGGGAGGGCTACAAAGCGCACGAATACGGCGAACCGGACGCCTACGGTCACCGCAAGAAGGCGAGCGTGGCCGAAGCGCTTGCCGACGAGATCAAGCGGCGCGCCGGCGAGGAGACCATCGTCTCCGATCTCACCTACGACCTGCGTTCGGGCGATCCTGACTTCATCGACAAGCTGGTCGCCCTGACTTTTGGAAACATGGCCTACGATGCTATCCTGGAAGGCAAGACCGGCCTCATGTCGGCGCTGGTCGAGGGCCGCTATGACCTCGTGCCGATCCCTGACGCCAGGCTCGGACCGCGCAAACTGGACGTCGCCAGCACATACAACACGCAGCGCTACCGTCCTCTCTATTCCAACAAGCGTGGGCTGCCGATCTTTCTCACCCGCGCCTCTTAGGGTGGCAGGTAGAAAATGCTCGAGAACGCGGTATCCAGGATTTCGATCCGTCGTTGCTGGAACGATCCTGGCCTTCGTACAGTCGCGACCTCGATCACGAGGCCGCGATCTGCCGAACATGCATAGGCAGACACGCCAGTTCCGACATCCTCTTGCGAGGCGGATGCGCGCGCTGCGTACGCCGTCCTAGACGGGGGGGCGCATTGAATTTGCTAACCCAAGGGAGAACGACCATGAAACTTGCGACGATAGCACTGGCTTCTGTGTTCGCGCTCTCAAGTACGTTCGCACTTGCATACACGAAGCATCATAAGTCAGGCGCCAGGACGCATTCCGGTAGTTACGCCCGGACGCAGCCCTCTATGAACTATAATGGGAGCAATTACGGCTGGAACAACCCCGGTTGGAACAACTACGGTGGGAGCAGCTACGGTTGGAGCCGCGGTGCAGGCGGCGGCCCGAACAACCGGGGCGGATTGGTCGGCGGCGACGACTCCGGCACCTACAGACCGTAGGAAGTGAAGGCGCCGGCGCACGGCTGACCGGGTCGTCGGCGTTTGATCGCGGCAAGCTTCTGCTCGAGGCGATCGAGCAGCGGCGCATATTTTGATGATCTCGGCAGCTTATGGATATGCGCGGGCACGACAACATCGAGCACGCCGAGGTCTATTCGTGCGAGGTGGAACAGAGCCGGATGGCAGCCGCTGCGACGGAGGCGAGAGCGATAGAAGCGTCCTAGTCATGAAATCGCGCCACAGCAGTGTGGCCGTAGTTTCCAATTTGAAAGGCGGTTACCCGGTGGCGCGGGGCCGTTCCTCGTGTCCGAATTGCCACTCGACAATCTAAGCCGATTCCGTGAAAGCACGCTGCTCCTCATCGCCTCACCGATCGCAGTTTCTTGGCGCCGGCTCAGCGGGCGGTCGAGAGCAGGTCTGCCCAGGCTCTCGCGACCTTCTGCTCTCCCAAAGAGCCGAAATGGCAATCGTCGTACCGATCCAGATCACCAAGCAAGGCGTCTAAGTTAACTCCCCTTCTCAGATCAGCGCTGCCATCGGGAAGGCCCAACTGAGCGCGCGCCACCGGGTTTTCGGCAGAGTGGAAGCGTGTTCCTCCGTTGCTTGCCGATAAACACTTGGTCGCAATGGCAACGTATACCGGCGCACCGACGCCGTGAGATCTCAACGAGGTGACCAGCGACAGGAAGCGATCGCGGTAATCCTTCTCGTTCGTTCCCACCACGTAGTCGATCTCACCTTGGACCCAGAGGACGTGCGTCACAACATAGCCTCGCTGCTGCAGCTGACTCGTGGTGCCGATCATGATTCCGTTCAGATCGCCACCCAGCGCCCAGCGGGAGACCTCAGAGCCGGTTACGGCCACCGGAGCCAGGACGACCTGGTCGAACGATCCACGATCCAGCAGAAGGTTGCCAAGCTGGGTCCAATATTCTCCGCTGATGCCGTCAGATCCCAGCAGGGGTGACGCGGCCGCATAGCATTGTCCATCGAAGAAATTGACGACCCTCTCCCCGTGTTCCGAGCGGAACCGCTGCCCCGCGTGATTCCCGGCGTTGGACTGTCCGACTAGCAACAGCACGGCCGTACGTTCCGTCTGCTGCGGGCAGGCAATAGCTTTCTTTTGATCGCCGGATGCCAGCCGTCCCGCCTGGTCAAATGTGTAGCGGTCGGGAGCCATCCGAGATTTCATCGCGTGAAGAACCGGAAAGGGAAAAAAGTCATGGCGACCGCTGTACGCTCCAAGCAGATACGTCGCGGTCAAGACAAGAATTGCCAACAAAAAGCTCGCGCGCGACATGTGCATTCGAACACCTGCGGACCTAGCCCCGCCGCGGTTGGTAAATTAGCGCAACCATTGAAGGCGCGAAACGGCACTTGCGAGAGGGCCATGACCCTCCACGAATGTGGATAGTCTTCGACCTGCACCTCATCTCTTGTGCCCATTCGATCCTGCGAGATCCTGCAGGCCTCCGCAACGTCCTCATCGCTCAGCGGCTGGTGCACTCGCAGCCAAGTCGCCTTGAAAACTGCCTTGGCCCTCTCGAGGTCCGCACAGCTACCGCGATGGTCTGGCTGCTGCGGTACGTTCCTGTAGATACGCCGGATCGAGAAGCCATCCCAGATGACCACATGGTCGCCGCCGATTACGGTGGGCGGAGGAAGAGATCGGCGGGCGCGGTCGGCATGTCTGCTAAAGATCGTGGCTTGTTATCATTGGGCGCTTGCCCGAGGGAGCGGAGCCCTTCGCTCTTTCGAGCGCATCCAACCTTCTTCTGCGATCCAACCTGTCAAGCAGCCCAGCCTCGAACACCGTGCCGGAGACATCATAGTCGCCGCAGAAGCCGCAACAGATCGTCCGTCCATCGAACGTCGCAACGGTAATGTCTTGGGCCTCAGCCCCGCAAAGGGGGCAACTGATCGGTTTCAAATTGGCCATATTCCGCCTTCCGCGCATTTCTGCGAACATTCGGTTTATTGCAACCAACAAATTTAATAAACTAACATATTTAATTGTTAAATGTCATATTTAATTACACAGTTTGAATTGGTCAGAATGCAGGAGGTATCTGTGAAGATTGTATCTGCGATTCTCGCTGCTTTTTTTGCCCTAGCTTTGATCATGACTGCCCCGCCTGCGAATGCCTGCAACGGCGGCGGGAATTGCGAGAACGCCCCCGGCCGAGACCCGCCCGGTCACCGCGTCGACGGAGCCCCTGGTCCAATCGCCGGCGCCGGTCTCCCGATGCTCGCTGTCGGCTATGGCGTCTATTGGTTGGTCAAGCGGCGGCGCAAGCATGCGTGAAGTTCTGAAGCTCAGCGCCATGCCGGCGACGGGGAGTGCCCGCGGCCGCTTGCACCGACATGTGTGACGGCCTCGTGTCATGTCCCGAGAGGAGCGGTCTCAGCATTGCCCCCAGCCGGGACCGCTCCTTTTCCATGCCGCTAGTCTGTCCAATGTACCGATTGACTGCCCGGAATAATGCGCGGATCGCTTCCTGATAGGTCGTGACACAATAGCGTCCGTAGTTCTTCGACCGTGTACAAGGTTCCTGTGCTTCCCCCGGCGGGGCTTGGGCGGTGAGAATTGGCCATCTATCGACTGTTGCAAAGCTCCGTCGTGGAGCCGGAAAAGTTCAGCCGCATCACAGCGGCTTATGAGCGCGCGTTGCAGACGCTAAAAGTCAAGGATCGCGATGATCCTCTAACGGAAATGATCGCGAGAAACATCATCAAGATCGCGCAATCCGGCATCAAGGACCCCGCACAAATTTCGGCTCTGGCAATCAAAGAGCTCGAAATGCGATAGGTCTGCCGCTCGCATCTTCCATGTCTGGAACCGAAACCTTTGTAGCCCATGCGCATTGATGGGGGGCTTCGCCGGATGCGAGGTGATAATGAATCCTTTCTCAGCCGGCGATGTGTTCCTGACAGTTGCCATCACGTCGACCACGTTTTTAATCGGGTCAGCGTCTTCATCCTGATCGGAATGTTCTGATGGCAGCAAGGAAATTGTCGGCGCGTTTGTCGTATCGGTTTGCGGCCTAGGCGACACCTGCTAGATTGGCCACATGGCGCTCAAACGGATGGACAACGTAGGAATCCTCGTCGATGACCTCGGGGATTTCTTTCGCGAGCTCGGGCTTCAGCTCGAAGGGCGAGCCACGAGCGAAGGAGAATTGGCCGGACGTGTCACTGGACTGGGCGATCAGCGCGTCGAGATCGCCATGATGCGCACGCCGGACGGCCTCGGCCGGCTCGAGCTATCCGCTTCCTCACGCCGCCTCCCGCTGCGGATCACCGTAACGCCGGTTAACGCTCTAGGCTACCTCCGCGTCATGTTCGCCGTGGACGACATCGATGAGACGCTTGAAAGGCTCCGCAATCGCGGCGCGCAGCTTATCGGCGAAGTCGTTCAGTATAAAGATGCGTATCGGCTCTGCTACATCCGCGGGCCCGAAGGGCTTCTCATCGGGCTCGCCGAAGAACTCAGCCGAGCGCAATGCGAGGACAATGACGAAGGGCGACAATGTCAGGGAGCGCGTCCCACAAAGGGCCGTTGTTAGACTAGTCTTCCGGGAATTTGATGGTTGAGACGGGCCATTTCCCATCATGGCCTTTGATGGAAATCCGCAGCCCGTGCAACTCATCTAACCAAACGTTCTCGACCTCGCCGGCCTTTCCGTTCGTGAGGACGACGGCGATGCCGATCAGTTCGGATTGTGCCTCACCGAATTCATTCAAAATTTTTGATGCACGAAGCTTAACCGATGGCATTGCTGGCCCCCGTTCCGCCGAGTCGTTGGTGCTGCCCCAACGCAGCTTAACGGCCCGGCTTGCCCCAATGCTCGGCGGCTGGAATGATCGATGGTGCCTGATTTTCCAATTGTCTGAGCCGGTTGATTTGCGTTCTGACGCTCGGTGGCAATTCAGGCTCTGGTTTTAGCAACGTACGCAATCTCTCGCCGATCTCTCGAACAATGGCGCGGCTGTGTTTGTGGTCGAGGTCGATGGGGTTGCGCATGGCGAAGCTCGGCATAAGAAAACCAACAGAAACCCGGCACCAACTAGCCCTCCGCTAGCGAGTACCGCTGGCAATTCCGAATGGAACCGGAGACCGCCGCTTTTGGCTATCTGCGCGAGCGCTTGTTCTGAAACAGCGGGTCTTTGTGACCTTTGGCTATCCGCGATATGCGCCGTGTAGTTTAACGGCGAGTGGCGGTCTCACACCTTCTAAAATCGTGACGCGAGCGTTCGTTCCCAATTTCTTCTCGCAGTAATTCGGCCGAGCGGTGCCATTCTCACGACGTGGCCAACAGAAAGGGAGCTTGAGAGTCCACTCTTGCCAACCGGGTGACCATAGGACTTTCCGATCGTTCAGCGTTCACCCGGCCAGCAGGTCGACGGCGGATCCTGCGCGGATATCTTCGTCGGCCGCAGCGCCGCGAGGTGGCTGCGCTTGTAGGGATAGCCTCGCTCCTCGGAGCACAGCTTGCAGCGCATGTAGCGCTCAAGCTCATGGATCGGCGTCGTCTTCGGCCGGCGCACGATATCGAGGGCGACCGTCTGGTGCGTCTCGCAGCCGAGACACTTCACCTCGAGATAGGTGTAGCCGGCGTCGAGTGCGTCGCCGAGGGCGGGCGAAGGCTGCGCCGGGCCCTGGAACGCCAGCATGCGCTTGTTCCAGGCTTCACAGGCGAGCCGATCGGCGCGCTGGCGTGCTTCGGCGGCCTGCTCGGCGGCGGCGCGCACGGACGCGCCGAATGGTCTCGCGTGACTTGGCGCCGATCATCTGAAAATGAGCTTCGCGGCTACCGGCGGCAAGCCGCTAGCGCTTGCGGTGTGACGTGCTGAGTAGACTAGGAACTGGAGCCGCGCTTCCGAAGGGTCGCGGCTAACCGCCTTGGCTAACCTGTCCGGCTATCTCTTTGATTTTATTGGCTTTTGGCGCTCCCTAGCGGAATCGAACCGCTCTCTCCACCGTGAAAGGGTGGCGTCCTGACCGATAGACGAAGGGAGCAAAACAATCGGCAAATCAATGCGTTAGCCGCGGGATATGCCAGATCGGCCGCCGACGGTTACTGGCGGCGACGGAGCGAACGTATAGTGGTGATTGGATGGGGGGGCAAGCCGCAGGACGGCCCTTTTTGCAGCCGTCCCCGGATCGATCAGCACAGGCGCCGATACCCGAAAAACCGCGGGTGTTTCGCAACGCTTTGTAAAGCCTGGTGCCGTAGGCGTCGGCCATGGCGTTCAGCCGCAAGAAGCGCGAGGCGCGCAAATCGATGCACCAGCCCGGGTGGATCACGCTGGAGGGCGGATTCGCCGCGCGGCCCTGCGTGGTGCAGGACATGTCGTCCACCGGCGCCAAGATCACGATCGACGATCCCAACACGCTGCCTGGAAAATTGCGCCTGGCGTTCTCGCGCGACACCCGCACCGGACGGCCCTGCGAGGTGGTGTGGCGCCGCGGCAGGACGGTGGGCGTCAAGTTCGTGAGCTAGCAGTTCCCGCCTTCGCGCGTTAAAAGGCCCGATGCGAAAGACGCTGATCCTCGTCCTCGCGCTGCTGCCGGCAATCGCACTCGCGGAGCAGCCTCATCGAACCAAGTCCGGCAAAGCAACGGCTTCCGCAAAGCCGCTCCCGCTGAAGAGAGGCGCACGGCCCAATGCGTGCGCAGAATACGGCGCGGGCTTCGTCAGGATCGAGGGTTCCGACACCTGCATCAAGATCGGCGGCGCCATCGACATTGGCGGCGGCGTCTCGATCGGCGGGCGTTAGAGCTTCGGTTCTGATTGAATCGAAAACGAAGCTCTAGATTCTTTGTTTGTTTTCTTCACGCGAACCGGTGCCCACCCTCGGATCAAGTCCGAGGGCATGCTTCGCTCGAAAACGCTCTGTGAAATCAGCTCACGACAACGGCGGCGCCAGGAACTGGACGAAGCCCGGGCGTGCGGAAATCTCGGCAAACCAGCGCTCCAGATTGGACAGGCTCGGCTTGGTGATGCCCTCGACGCCGAACCAGCGCCGTGCAAAGGCACCGATCGCGATGTCGGCGATGGTGAACCCGTCGCCGTCGATGAAGCGCCGGCTCGCCAACTGCGCATCGGCAATCCGCCACACCTCGGCTTCGGCATCGGCGTCCTTCTGGATCACGGCCATGTCGCGCTTCTCCGGCGGTGTGCGCACCAGCGCCCAGAACACCGGACGGTCGACCGGCTGCAGCGTCGATAGCGTCCAGTCGAGCCAGCGATCGACGCTGGCGCGCTGGCGCGGCGCGGCCGGATAGATCGGTGAGCCCTCGCCATAGGCGAGGCAGAGATAGCGCATGATCGAATTGGATTCCCACAGCGTGTAGCTGCCGTCGACCAGCGTCGGCACGCGGCCGTTGGGGTTCATTGCGAGATAGTCCGGCTGGTCGTTCTTGCCGAACTCCATGCCGGCATCGATGCGGTGATAGGGCAGCTCGAGCTCGCTGAGGCACCACAGCACTTTCTTCACGTTGACCGAGTTGGCCCGGCCCCAAACCGTGAGTTGATATTTTTCCGCCACGCGTCTTTCTCCCATGCCTTCTTGCGTTGGCGGCGGAATAGCAGAAAGCGCGATCCCGATCATCCCGCACCAACAAAAAATCAGGCCCGCTGAGCGGCACCTGATTTTGTTGGGTTGGGTGGGCTGCGTGCGATCAGTGTCCGAAGAACAGCCACAACAGGATGATCACCGGGATTGGCACGCCAAGCAGCCACAGCAAGAGTCCTCTTGCCATCGTTTCCTCCTCCATTCGTATCGGTGAGGAAACGCGCGATCCACACGCTCGTTCCGTTATGGATCGCAGCGCTCATGCTGTGACCTGACGTGCGCGCAGTGTTTGCGCGAGGGCTACCAGTGGCCGGTGTTCGGCATCGACAGCCACGGCTCGGCCGGGGGCTTCGGATCGCCCTTCTGCAGCAGCTCGATCGAGTGCAGATCCGGCGAGCGCACGAACGCCATGTTGCCGTCGCGCGGCGGGCGGTTGATGGTGATGCCGAGCTTCATCAGCCGATCGCAGGTCGCGTAGATGTCGTCGACCTCGTAGGCGAGATGGCCGAAATGGCGGTCCTCGCCGTATTTCTCCTCGTCCCAGTTATAGGTGAGCTCGACCAGCGGCGCGCCGCGCGTGCTCGGCAGCTTCTTCAACTGGTCGACATCCTCGGGCGCACACAGGAACACCAGCGTGAAGCGACCCTTCTCGTTGTCGATCCGGCGCACTTCCTTCAGCCCCAGCGCGTCCTGGTAGAATTTCATCGCGATGTCGAGATTGCGCACGCGCAGCATGGTGTGGAGATAACGCATGGTGTTGGCTCCCTCTGGGGGGTTGTAGCGTCTGGTTTGGGCGGTTCGCGAGACCAAGGTGATGATTAATCATCCCGCTCGATCTTTTTGCTTGAGAATGACCCTTTCGAAAAACGGTATCCAATTTTCCGGATCACGCCCTAGATATCAGAAAAGGCCGTGAAGGGCAGGGTGTCGAACGGGCTCCCATGTAACAAAGTGGAAGCACTGGCTGTGCCAAGGTGAGGCCATGGATGGCGTTGTCCCGTATCTGTTCGAACTGGTCGCTGGGTTGATGGGGCGTGCCCTGGATTGGACGGGGCGTCGATTGGGCCGCATGCCTGACCGGGACTTCTCGCAGGTGACCACGCTGCAGAAGATCGGCCGCCTCACGCTCTGTTTCGCCATTCTCGTCGGACTCGGTGGTCCCCTGATCTGGTGGGTATTTGGATAGCGAGGCGGGCAAGCGATCTCCGCCCGAATTCATTGAAACCCGCAACGACACATGGTCGTGAGTCTCGGGCTTGTGAGTGGCAGGCAACAGCGCTCCGACTATCTTGCCGCGCGGGGAGGACGCTATGCCATACAGTCCTGAACTCATCGAGACCATGCGGGCCGCGTTGGAAGCGGTCATGGCGAAAATTCCCGCCGATCAATCCGTGTTCGGCGTCAAGGCGGCGGTGGCCGAACGTATTCTGAGAGCGGCGGCTCACGGCCAAACGTCATTCGATGGCCTCGTCGCGTCAGCGTCTGACCAGGTGCAGACGATCATCGCCACGCTGTCGTGAGCGGCGCCGGTGAATTGCCCAAGAGTCAGAACAAGTCCGAAAAAGAAAACCCCGCGCGTGGGGCACGGGGCTTTCGGGCTGACGGTCTGGGGATTCAGGGCGCGAGCCGCCAGCTTCAGTCGATAACTTAAGGTTGAATTTTCAAAAAGCAACAGCGCCGCCTAGAGGAGTATGTTCTCCGGGCGACGCTGCCGCGAATTACTGGGCCCTGAAATCCCCAGTTCCACTATGTCTGTCGGCGTGCAAAAGAGGTTCAAAAGAAAACCCCGCGACGGGGGCATCGCGGGGCTTCTTAGCCGGTAGGCGGCAGGGGGAGTGTTCCTACCGGCACTTCCTGATGCTCATTCAATTCCTGACGATCAGAAGTGTTCCTGCGGAGTGTTGTCACGGGTCTCAAGGCCGCGCGCGGCATGCCGCAACGGCTTGGTGTTCTGATCTCACCTTTTTACACAAGCGTTTGAGCCTGCATCGCATTCCTATGCCGCCGCGCGCATGTCGGAACCGAGGCGACGTACGCAGCGAGGAGCAGATCCATGAAAAGCATCATTCTGGCCACGGCGATCGTGGCGGTGGCGGCAACGTCCGGACAGGCGTTCGCACGTTCGGACGCCTCAACGCCGCGGCAGGAAACGGCGGCCGACCAGCGCGCCTACGACGCGCTCAACATGTTCGATCAGCAGATGGCACCGCAAATGAGCGATGCCGACGCCCACCGCTATCATGGCGGGCCAAAATCCAACGACTAAGCGCTGGCGCGGTTCGGCATTCACGCCAGGAGAACGCGGAGGCGCTTGCCGTCACGCCTTGCGGTCGAGCAGCGCGTCGCGTTCGGCGTGGGTCTGGGCGTCGATGACGCTCTGGACATCGGCATTGATCTGATGCGGCGGCGCTTTTGCAGTCTCGTCGATGACGAGCTGAACCTTCGCCTGCGTCACCGCGGCAGGGACGGGGTAGATGACCATGACGGCAACCTCCTGCCCAAAAATCCCAGATCCGCATTTACGTTTTCTAAAGAGGTGCGGTTAATGGGGATGAATTCGGTTGTCCAAACGTCCGGGATCTCCGATCGCGAGCAGGGGCGGGGCGTGTGTGGATCGCTGCGCAGCAAGATCAGGAAATTGCTTGGCAAAGGCCGGTCCGGCGGCCTGTGGATTTGCTGCGGATAAGCTGGGGACGAGAGGTAGCGGATGGCGCCCGTGCGGCACCGTGTTCCTAACGATCTCTTTCGGGGCAGCCGATAACGCTATTCAGTTAGGTTAAGGGCAGGATCGCGTTGCGATAACCGGAGGTTGCGCATAGGGATCAGCTGCGGAACCCGAGCCATGATGATCCCTTCATTCCACAATGCAGACAGGCGAACTCACCGGCGCGTGATGCTGGTGGGGCTGTTGTTTTGTCTCGCCTTCGTCGCGATCAGCTTTTCGCTGCGGCCGCAGGCGGACGATGGACGCGTGCTGGTGAAGGCCGACCGCCTGGTGCGCACCGCGGGCGAACCGCATAAGGCGAATTAGCGCGGATCCTGTCCGGGCAATTTCTCGCTAGAGGAGCGGTGATACATCGCGATGGCGATGAACCCGCCATAGCCGATGATGTTGATCAGAATTTCCAGCCAGACCGGCATGGCCACACCCCTTCTGCACCACAATACGCGCGGAGGTCGTGGTTTGTTCCTGCGCCAATCCATGGGTGGTCCGGTCGAATTGCATAGCTCGAAGGGAGACGGGGACCCGGCCCAAGCGCTGCAAAGACGGCTGTTTGCGGCGATATGCCTGCCGGTTCCCGATGCAACCAATCGGGAATTTCTGCGTTGGAGCCGCGGATGAATCCTTAAGGAGGCGAGGATGAAAAAGGCTTTCGTAGTTTTGGGTACGGTCGCCGCGCTGGGGGCGACCACAATGAGCTCGCCGGCCGAGGCGTACTGGCGCGGCGGCGGCTGGGGCTGGCGGGGTGCAGGTCCGGGCTTGGCATTCGGTCTCGCCGCGGGCGCACTGATTGCGGGCGCTGCCGCAGCGTCCAGCCCCTATTACTACGGTTACGGTCCGGGCTACTACGGCGGATACTACGGACCGAGCTACTACAACTACCCGGCCTATTATGGCGGCTACGGGTATCGACGTTACTACGGCGGTGGTCCTTACGCCTACGGGGGCGGCCCTTATTATCGGCGCGCCTACTGGGATCCTTATTGGTAACAGAAAGCCCGGAGCGACGCGCCCCGGGCTTTTTGACTCCACTTGTGCTGCGAGCGCCTAATCGGTCTCGATCGGTGCCTGCTGATAGCCGTGCCAGGCGCTGCCAAGCGTGCTCTCGTAATACTCCTGGCGCTCGCGTTCGAACTTTCGCTGGGTCGCCTTGAAGCTTGCAATGCGAGCGGCGATCTCTTCGCGTTCACGTGCGAGCCGCTCTTCCTTCTCGGTCATGGCGTCTTCGGTCATGGCTTTGATCATGGCCCATCCCTGTAATCGTAATGTCATCGGGGGCGAATTCGCCTCCCCAATGGGGCGCCAATGGGGAGGAGCCGGTGCAGGATTGTGGTGAGATGATGGGCAGCGAAGGCGGTGGATAAGGCGCGTACGCTGCTTGTCGCTTCTCCGCGGCCCCGCTAGCCAAAAAGGGAAACTGGGGAGGCCGTTCATGGCAAAGATCGATCTGGATTCACTAAGCATCGAAGAACTCGCAAGCTTGCGCGAGCACGCGACCGACAAGCTGTTCGAGAAGGTCGCGGCGCGCCGCGCCGAACTCGAAGCGGAATTGGAGAAGCTTGCCCAATACGGCAAGCCGGTGAAGAAGTCCGATGCCGCGCCGGTTGCGAAGGCGAAGAAGAGCGACGAGGTGAAGGAGCCGAACGAGGCGAAGGAGCCGGTCGCCAAAGCGGCGTGACAAACAAGGCGGCGTGACAAAGGCGGCCTGAGAGCCGCATCCTAGGTGCGATCCCTCGGTCCGGTTGGCCGTGCTATAGTGCGCGCGGTCAACTCGGGTTTCTCACGTGATTACAAAAGATCTGCGCAGCGGTGTCGAGGCGCTCGGCAATTTGATCGCCGAGGCCTCCACCATCGTTCCCTTCACTGGTGCCGGCATTTCAACCGAGAGCGGGATTCCCGACTTCCGCTCGCCCGGCGGGCTGTGGACGCGCAACCGGCCAATTCCATTCGACGAATTCGTTGCAAGTGCCGACGCGCGCGACGAGGCCTGGCGCCGGCGCTTTGCGATGGAGCCGACCTTCATGGCGGCGAAGCCCGGGCGCGGGCATCGCGCGCTCGCCTCGCTCTATCGCGCGGGGAAGATTCCGTCGATCGTCACCCAGAACATCGACAACCTGCATCAGATGAGCGGCTTCAAATCGGATCATGTGGTCGAACTGCACGGCAACACGACCTATGCGCGCTGCATCGGTTGCGGCAGGGCGTACGAATTGCCGTGGGTCAAGCAGCGCTTTGACGAGAACGGCAGTGCGCCCGATTGCACCGACTGCGGCGATCCCATCAAGACCGCAACCATCTCGTTCGGCCAGGCGATGCCGGAGGATGCGATGCGACGGGCGACGGAACTTGCGCAGCACTGCGACTTGTTCCTTGCGATCGGGTCTTCGCTGGTGGTGTGGCCCGCGGCCGGATTTCCGATGATGGCCAAGAACTGCGGTGCCAGGCTTGTGATCATCAACAACGAGCCGACCGATCAGGACGACATTGCGGATCTCGTGATCCGTCACGACATCGGCGAGACGCTTGGGCCGTTCGTGGGCAATTGACGCTCAATTGATTCGCGGTCGTGCAAGTCTGTTCATAGTTCCCGCCGGATTCATTTTTTATCTATGCGATTCAAGCGGGAGTGTTATCTTTTGATTCGAGATTCGCGTGCGTTGTTCATGAGCGGTCGTGCAACAACGCATTGATAAGGTACCGTCGCAGAGAGACGGATTGCAGATGATGTGCGGGGTCCGGGGTCATGGGGTCGGACGGATTTGAGTCCAAGAAGCTCGGCGGTCCACCATCAGGTGGCGCCGGGCAGGGTAGGCTTGTGCCGGGTGAATACTCGGAGAGAGCACCGCGCGATCCGGCGGCGGATGCGTTCTCCGGCTTGGGCGATGCCGCCAACCTCGTCGAGATTTCCGGCGTCATCAAATGGTTCGATGCCTCGAAAGGCTACGGCTTCGTCGTCCCAGACAATGGCTGGCCAGATGTGCTTCTGCACGTCACCGTGCTCAGGCGTGACGGCTATCAGACGGCCTACGAGGGCGCTCGCGTGGTGGTTGAATGCGTGCAGCGCGCCAAGGGCTATCAGGCGTTCCGCATCCTCTCGATGGATGAAACGACGGCGATCCATCCGGCGCAGATGCTGCCGCCCAGGACCCATGTCACGGTCACCCCGACCAGCGGACTCGAGCGGGCGCAAGTGAAGTGGTTCAACCGGCTGCGCGGCTTCGGCTTCCTGACCTGCGGTGAAGGGACACCCGACATCTTCGTGCACATGGAAACGCTGCGCCGCTTCGGCATGACCGAGCTGCGCCCCGGCCAATATGTGCTGGTGCGGTTCGGGCCCGGCTCCAAGGGTATGATGGCCGCGGAGATCCACCCGGAGACCGGCCCGTCGGCGCTGTCGTCGCACTGATTTCCCGCTTAAGCTCTGACGGAAACGTGAGCCGAACGGCGCCCGTTATGTTTTTGCCCTCTGGCCATCGGCGCGGTGCTCGGGTTAGGTTCCGCGCGATTTGATTTTGCCGTGAGTGCAGTTTCCATGACTTTCGATCGTGTCACCGGGCATCGCCTGCTCGTTGCCCTGTTTGCGTCGCTTGCCCTCCTGTGTGGTGTGATCGCGAGCCCGGCCGCAAGGGCTGCGACGGTCCAGCCGCTCGAGATCGTCACCAAGAATGGAGTGCACGTCTTCTCCGTCGAACTCGCGACGACCGAGGAGGAGAAGACGACGGGGCTGATGTACCGGAAGGAGCTGCCCGACGGCAAAGGCATGCTGTTCGACTTCTCGCCGGAGCAACAGGTGTCGATGTGGATGAAGAACACCTATGTATCGCTGGACATGATCTTCATCCGCGCCGACGGCCGCATCCTGCGGATCGCGGAGAATACCGAGCCATTGTCGACCAAGATCATCTCGTCCGGCGGGCTCGCCAAGGGCGTGCTGGAGGTGGTCGCGGGCACGGCGCAGAAATACGGCATCCAGCCCGGTGACCGGGTGGCCCACCCGCTGTTTAATGGCAAATAGAGCATGATCCGGAAAAGTGGGCACCGGTTTTCCGGAAAGATCATGCTCAACAAAGAGATGCGATGCTGATCCGATCAGCCTGATCGGATCACCATCGCGCCTGGCGAGCGGCTTGCTGGCGCCCGCCTAACCGTGTATCGACATCGCCTGCGGATTGCTCGGGGTATAGCGCAGCCTGGTAGCGCGGCAGTTTTGGGTACTGCAGGTCGTTGGTTCGAATCCAGCTGCCCCGACCAAAATATTAGTGGAATCAAATATTTGAGCGACGTGCTGCGTCCCGCCCGCTGATTTGCTGTGCACTGTCGGGAGTCTCGGGGTCAGCCGGAGAGAGCTGGTCGAGGGGCTTCCATGAGCGCGCGATCTGGCGAGTGCGCTCCGTTTCCAATCTTTGCAACCGGAAGGTGAATGGCGTCGGACGAACGTCCGATGCGCGACTGCCCGACCCATGGAATAACGTCGTTCTGTAATGCGCATGGAATCGATGACGATCCACGCGGGAGGAGGCGGCTTACTCTTATGCCGTCGAATACGAACGATTGCTGCGTCAGTGGGTAGGGAGCAAGAAAATGCGCTCGGATATCGGCATTGCTATCGTTGGATTTGTCCTGACGTTGTCGGTCTCGGTAGAAGCACATGCATCGTGCACAGGGCCGAGGAGTATGAAGGGAATCTGGAAGGGTAACGACACAGGTACCTACTTTGTCGCGCAACGCGGAAATACTGTTTGGTGGTTTGGACCGAGTAAAGAGCGGAACTTTGCCAACGTTTTTCGAGGCACGCTACGTGGCGACATCATTGACGGCGAATTTTCGGATGTTGCCGGTGGCTTCAATTTTGCCGGTCCGCTGCGTCTCCAAATTGTGAGAGGCTTCGGTAACTCGATAGCTTCGTTCAAGAAGGTGAGCGGCGGATTTGGGGCGAGCCATTGGTCTTTCCCGTGTGATGATCAAAGCCTGATCCCTGCACGAGAATAGCGAAACGCTGAAATTGCTATGGGGGCCACCCCGATTTCCCTCTACCGCTCGGAATAGGGCGTGCCATCCTTGTGCACGAACCGGCCGTCGGCGTTGGAGCTCATCATGTCGACGTCCGAGCAGATGGTGACGTCGGCTGGCGAGCGCGAGCCGACTTCGAGATAAACCGCCATTGCGCCCGACTTGTTGACGAGGTGATGGCCGTTGCCGGAGCCTTTCGGAAACGCCGCGCAATCGCCGGCGCGCAGCACCGTATCGCCGCCATCTTCAATCAGCGTCAGTTCGCCTTCGAGCACATAGACGAATTCGTCTTCGTCCGAGTGCCAGTGGCGCTGGCTCGACCAGTTGCCCGGCGGCAGGTGCATGAGATTGACCCCGAAGTCGGTGAGGCCGCCGGCATTGCCCAATCGCTGCCGCACGCGTTCGGCACAGGCGGCGTCGAATGGCGGCGGGTAGCCGGAGCCCTTGCGTTTCGGGACAGTGGCGATATCGATCTTGGGCATGAGGTCCTTTCCATGACACCCGAGGCCGCACTGCTTGCTCAACGCTGACACGTCAACCGCGCAAGATGTCCTGATCGGTAGATTAGGAAAAGATCACTGGTGTAGTGGAAATACTCGCCCGTGAAGTCCTTGGTTTTGAATCTGAGTTGAATCCTGTTGTTGCTGACGACCGTAGCGCGCTGCGGGCCATTCCCGGTGTCGATCGAAATCGGCGGACCGAGGGCAAGCGTCACGCTTTTTGACGACGGCGCCGATCCAGTCGGATCGAACAGGGAGCCGCTGCAGGTGAGAGAGGCAGGCTGAGCAACGGCAGAAGCAATCATCGAGGCGAGGGCTGACAGAATTATCAGAGGCGTTCTGAACATTCATGGCTCCAAAGAAAAGAATTCAGGAATCGCGGCGGGGCTTGCAGGGGCGCAGCATAGTAGGTGGCATCCGGCTTTGCTAGCAACGGTTGTGGTTGCCAAATCGCACGTCAAATCAGCGGATCCGATCATGCCGCCACCGTCAGGCTGCAGGAATTTTTGGGACGGGCGCTTGCGCCTGCACGCTGGTGGCGGCGAAGCACCGAGGGGGCAGCGCACTCCCTTTAGGTGCGGGACGCCTTAATCGTTTGACGGGAGGAACGGCAGAACCGGCACGTCAATGCCGATGGCCAATTCGAGCACCGCGCCGATCGCAGCGATTGCCGCGCACAATTCAAGCAGGACGAATGCGAACAGCGCGCTCAGCCCAATAACTGCGTTCTTGCGGCCGTTCCACATGATATCACCTGCAATCCTGGCTCTCGGAGAGAAAGCTCGATTTAGCCCGGTCGGGTCATAAGCCGGAAACCTGGTACGGTAAACTCGCTTACCATCGCGGCCACCAAGCTCAAGACGAGCCTGATCTTAACCTAACCGATCAACCTTAACGTCCGTGTAGCGGGGCCGCGAGGTGCTTTTGCTGCCGCTTCAGCATCCGCGGCAGATCGATCCGATCATCTTGTCGACTTTGGCGTCCTCGCGATCGAGCGAGGGATCGGTGCCGAGCAGCGGGCCTTTCTGGGGACCGTTGGCGATGCCTTCGGACGAAAGTGCGGTTCCGAGCGAGTTGGTGCCGGGCGTGGTGGGGCTGGTTCCAAAAGCGCCGCCGGTCACCGGCAGGCCGCCGCTTGTGGGCAGGCCGCTGCTCATGGGCATGCCTCCGTGCATCCCCATGCCACCCATACCGTGCCCCATGCCGCCTCCGCCGCCGCGTGCGAATGCTGCGGTGGTCGAAAGGCCGACGGCGAGGGCGATACAGAGGAGGGATAGTTTCTTCATGGCGAGACTCCTGTCTTCGCGAGACGGCTGGGCCAGCCCGTCCGGCCGGCGCCAGTAGAAGTGAAGTAGGTGTTGTGGTGCCGCGCGAATGCGGTCTCGCTCATCAAATCCTTTGGCGCGAACCATCCCGCCGGATCGCGGCCGTGAGAGCGACGGCAATGCCGTTCGTCATTCTCAACGATTTGTAATCAAGGCCTGGCTGTGAGCGGCGATAGCCGCTTCCTCATCGGTCGGGACTACCAGGGTTGCAACACTCGCCGTCTTCGCACCGATCCTGAGTTCATTGGCGCTGTTGGCGCGATCATCGATCTCCACGCCGAGCCAGCCAAGGCCGGCGCAGATCCGCTTCCGCACCTCGGGGCTGTTCTCGCCGATCCCGGCGGTGAAGACGATCGCATCCAGGCCGCCCAGGCTGTGGGTCATCGCGGCGATTGCCGCCCCCGCGCGGAAGGCGAACAGTTCGAGCGCCTCGGCGGCACGCGGATCGTCGCTCGTGGTGAGCACGCGCACGTCGGCGCTGATCCCGGACACGCCGAGCAGTCCGGACTCGTAATAGAGCACGTGCTCGATCTCGTCGGCCGAGAGCCCACGCTGCTGCTGCAGATAGAGGGGCAGGCCGGGATCGATCGCGCCGCAGCGCGTGCCCATCATCAGCCCGTCCAGAGTCGTGAAGCTCATCGTCGTATCGATGCTGCGCCCGTCGCGCATCGCGCACAGGCTGGCGCCGCTGCCGAGATGGGCTGTCACGATCCGCCCCGTCGCCAGATCCGGCGCGATTTCGCGTAAGCGGCGGGCGATGAACTCGTAGGAGAGCCCGTGAAAGCCGTAGCGGCGCACGCCTTCCTGTTCGAAATGCCGCGGCAGCGCAAAGCGGCTCATGGGCGGGGCGACGCTGTGGTGAAAGGCGGTATCGAAGCAGGCGACCTGCGGCAGGTCCGGCCGCAGCTTCTGCATCGCCTCGATCGGCGCCAGACAGACCGGCTGGTGCAAGGGCGCGAGCGGGGTGAGCTCGCGCAGCGCCTGCAGGATGGCCGGCGTCACCTGCACCGGTTCAAAGAATTTCAGGCCGCCATGAACGACGCGGTGACCGACCGCGACGAGAGTTCCACCGGCGAGGAATTCATCGATCCAGTGCAACAGATCCGAGAAGAAGCGCTCGTCGTCCGCTTCCGCCGCGGCGTGCCGCTCGAACAGCACGTTGCCGTGGAGGTCCTTCACGACCATCTGCGGCTGATGCTGATGATGGTCGAGCATGCCCTTGCACAGCAGTGCGGGATCGCCTGAGCCGCCGCTCGCAAACAGCGCCAGCTTGATCGTGGACGATCCCGCATTGAGGACGAGGAGGGCGTTTGGCATCTTCTTCAGCCTCAACGCTTGTGATCGGGCATCAGTCGCCGGCGTTCGCGGCCGTGCCGTACGGCCAGGACCAGTCGCGGATATCGGGCATGTCCTCGCCGTGCTCGCGGACATATTTGCCGTGCTCGATCAGCCGGTCGAGGCAATGCTGCTTCACGGCTGCCGCGGAGGCCGCAAGTCCCGGCACGCGGTTGATGACCTCGATCGCCAGATGGAAGCGGTCGAGCTCGTTGAGCACGACCATGTCGAACGGCGTCGTCGTCGTTCCCTCTTCCTTGAAGCCGCGCACATGGATGCCGGAGTGGTTGGTGCGCGCATAGGTGAGGCGGTGGATCAGATAGGGATAGCCGTGATAGGCGAAGATCACCGGCTTGTCGCGGGTGAACAGGGTGTCGAAGTCGCGGTCGGTGAGGCCATGCGGATGCTGCTCGCGCGGCTGCAGGGCCATGAGGTCGACGACGTTGACGACCCTGATCTTGAGCTTGGGGATCTGCTTCCGGAGAATGTCGACAGCGGCGAGTGTCTCCAGCGTCGGCACGTCGCCGGCGCAGGCCATCACCACGTCGACGTCGTTATCCGGTGTTTCCGTTCCGGCCCATGGCCACGCGCTGATTCCGGCCTCGCAATGAACTGCGGCCTCCTTGATCGTCAGCCATTGCGGCGCTGGTTGCTTGCCGGCCACGATGACGTTGATCCGGTCGTAGGTGCGCAGGCAATGGTCGGTGATCCATAGCAGCGAGTTGGAATCCGGCGGGAAGTAGACGCGGACGATGTCCGCCTTCTTGTTGGCAACGAGATCGACGAAGCCCGGATCCTGGTGGCTGAAGCCGTTGTGATCCTGCCGCCAGACATGTGAGGTGAGCAGATAGTTCAGCGAGGCGATCGGGCGCCGCCAGGGCAGGCCGCGGGAGACCTTCAGCCATTTGGCGTGCTGATTGAACATGGAATCGACGATGTGGATGAAAGCCTCGTAGCAGGAGAACAATCCGTGTCGCCCGGTGAGCAGATAACCCTCGAGCCATCCCTGGCAGAGATGCTCGCTCAAGACCTCCATCACCCGGCCGTCCCGGGACAAATGGACGTCGTAGGGCTCGATCTCCTCCATCCAGACGCGATCGGTCGCTTCGAACACGGCATCGAGCCGGTTGGAGGCGGTCTCGTCCGGACCCATGATGCGGAAATTGCGCGTGCTTTCGTTGCGCTTCATGACGTCGCGCAGGAATTTGCCCATTGTGCGCGTTGCTTCATCGATCACGCCCCCGGGCGTCGTGATCTCGATCGCGTAGTTGCGATAGTCGGGCAATTCCAGTTCGCGCCTGAGCGTGCCGCCATTGGCATGCGGATTGGCGCCCATCCGCCGCGCGCCGTTCGGCGCCAGTTTCTGCAATTCCGGAACCAGCCTGCCTTGCTCGTCGAACAGCGTTTCCGGCTGGTAGCCGCGCATCCATCGCTCCAGTATCGCGAGATGGCCTGGATTGCTGCGGACTTCGGCAATCGGCACCTGGTGCGCGCGCCAGAACCCTTCCACCCTGAGGCCGTCGACTTCCTTGGGTCCGGTCCAGCCCTTTGGGCTGCGCAGCACGATCATCGGCCATCGTGGCCGCTCTTGTGATGGCGATACGCCTCGCGCGGCCTGCTGGATGGCGCGGATGCGATCGGTCGCCGCATCCAGCGTGGCAGCCATCTGCCGGTGCATTGTCGCGGGATCCTCGCCCTCGACGAACATCGGCTCATGGCCGAAGCCCAGGAACAGATGGCGGATTTCCTCGTCGCTCATCCGCCCGAGCACGGTCGGGTTGGCGATCTTGTAGCCGTTCAGATGCAGGATCGGGAGCACCGCGCCGTCGCGCGCAGGGTTGAGAAACTTGTTCGAATGCCAAGAGGCGGCGAGCGGGCCGGTCTCGGCTTCGCCGTCGCCGATGACGCAGGCAACCAGAAGATCGGGATTGTCGAATGCCGCGCCATAGGCATGAGCGAGCGCATAGCCGAGTTCGCCGCCTTCATGGATCGAGCCAGGTGTCTCCGGCGCGGCGTGGCTCGGGATGCCTCCGGGAAAAGAGAACTGCCGAAACAGCTTGCGCAGGCCGTCGACGTCGCGCGTGATGCTGGGATAGATCTCGGTGTAGCTGCCTTCGAGATAGGTGTTGGCGACCATGCCGGGCCCGCCATGACCGGGGCCGCAGATATAGATGACGTCGAGATCGCGGTGTTTGATCACGCGATTGAGATGGGCATAGACGAAATTCAAACCGGGCGTCGTGCCCCAATGGCCGAGCAGGCGCGGCTTGATATGTTCCTTGCGAAGCGGCTCACGGAGCAGGGGATTGTCGAGCAGATAGATCTGGCCGACCGAGAGGTAGTTGGCGGCGCGCCAGTACCGATCAAGGAGATCGAGTTCGGCGCTATCGGGAACGGCGGACGGGCTGCTTGCATCTTGCATTGAACGCCTCGTTGTTTCCTGGCGACGATTGCCAATCGTGACGGCTTTTGCTGGACGCGCTACTGTCTATTTCTGCGCGGTACGGGTGTTGAGCCAAATCAACCGCATCCAGCCATCATCAATCTGGCGCCATGCGCATGCGCCAGCCGCGCCATCTGTTCGACGACAACGAGCGCGGATCGGCGCCGTTCCGGCGCACGAAATGTCAAATTATAGCGGCGGCGTTTGACAAAACTGCGATGCCGCGCTTTTGAGCAGAGGCGTGCGCCCCAAGCCCGGTAGGATGCGTCGGCGCTACCGGCTGGAGATCAGTTTCAGCGGAGGCTGGAGGGTCGCTTCGAGTTCCACCCGCAGGCGCTGGACTCGGGGGTCGCTCGATCGCTCGGCGCAGACCGTGTACTGATGGACGGATTGAGCCAGCGCCCGCCGCTCCGCCGCGGTCTTCGACACCGAGGCGAGCTTGAGCACGATGGCGCCCAGGTTCACCAGCATTTCGTCGAGCGTCCGGTCGATCTTGTCGAGCTCGTTCGTCATCCGCACTCCTTGCACGTCAATGAAGGCTGGTGAATGACGTTCCTGTGGCAACATCGGTAAGGCTAACCATTGGTAAAAGGTTCGCCGTGTGTGTCCGTAGCCCGGGTTGCGCTGCGCTCCACCCGGACTACGAGATTTCTGCTGACGTTGCAGGGATCGGCGTACTGATCCAGAATTTCATCGAGGAAACCCGAGAGGACAGACCATGGCGCGCAAACTGATCGACATCTCCGTCCCCCTGCAGAACGATGTGCCGGCCGATCCGCCGGGCAACCATCCGACCATCCAGTATATCGACCACCAGCAGGGCCTGCCGCGGATGCTGGAATTCTTCCAGGGGTTACGAGCGGAAGATCTACCGGACGGGCAGGGCTGGGCGGTCGAGCAGGTCAATCTCTCCACCCATAACGGCACGCATCTGGATGCGCCCTGGCACTTCCATCCCACGATGAACCGCGGCGAGCGCTCCTGGACCATCGACGAAGTGCCGCTGGAATGGTGTTTCCAGCCGGCCGTCAAGCTCGACTTCCGGCATCTACCGGACGGCTATGTCGCGAGCGCCAAGGATGTCGAGGAGGAGCTCATCCGCATCGGCCATACGCTCAAGCCGCTCGAGATCGTCGTCGTCAACACCAGCGCCGGCGCAAAATTCGGCCGGCCGGATTATGTCGTCTCCGGCTGCGGCATGGGCTATGAGGCGACGATGTATCTGTTGGAGCGCGGCGTGCGGCTGACCGGCACCGACGGCTGGAGCTGGGATGCGCCGTTCGTCTACACCGCGAAGAAATATGCCGAGACGAGGGATGCCAGCCTGATCTGGGAAGGCCACAAGGCCGGCCGCCACATCGGCTATTGCCACCTCGAGAAGCTGCACAATCTCGAACTGTTGCCCTCGACCGGCTTCATGGTGTCGTGCTTCCCGGTGAAGATCGAGCGCGCTTCCGCTGGCTGGACGCGGGCGGTCGCGATCCTCGAGAGCTGAGCCGCGAGAGCTCTCTTGCCAAAAGAAAATCAGGTGCGCCGTTTCCGACGCACCTGATTTTTCCTTTGATCTAGTGCAGTAGCGTCGGGCTAACGCTACTACCTGCAGACGCGAACGCCGCGCGGGGTCCACCAGCAGCGCGGGCCACCATAGCCGCCGTAGTAGCCGTAGCCGCGGGGATACCAGCCACGGCGATAACCGCCGCGATAACCCCATCCGCCGCGACCGCGACCCCAACCGCCGCGTCCGCGATACTGCGCCTGCGCCGACGAGGTGGTCGCGCCGACCAGAATCGCCGAGGTGCTGGCGACATAGACGAACAGCAATGCCACCGCGGCAAGGCAGCGCGTCAGGAAATTGTAGCGTTTAACCATTCAGTAATCTCCCGGTCACTTCCAGACATCCAAACAATCCGAACTGTCTTGCTTAGACGTTTGAGACAGCCACTAGTTCAGATGCACTAAGACAAAATTTTGTCGAACGTTCTTGCGCTTCGCAAAAACTCTATTGGGCGTGTCGGGGGAGGTCAAGTTATAGTCCCGCTTGCAGAAATGCATCGTTTGTCTTGCCGTTCATCCGTCGTTCATCTTGTTCATCTTCGTCGTATCCAATGATTTGTGCGCCGCCGAACCATGGCGACAAAGATTCCGACAAAATCTCGCAGAGAACTTGATGTCGACACGATCGCGTATCCTAAGCCACGCGATGATTCCCGCCTGACGAGTCCCCATGCCCAAGCAGCACACCTACGTCCTCGGCCTCAACACCTACGATCATGACGTCAGCGCCTGCCTGTTGCGCGACGGCGCGATCGCCTTTGCGATCGCCAAGGAGCGGATCACGCGCGAGAAGCACGCGTCCGGATTCTACAAGGAGGCGATCGACTATTGCCTCAAGGCCGAGGGCATCACGCTCGATGATGTCGATCTGGTCGTCAGCAATTGCTACATCCTGCCGGTGCCGGAGTTGGAAGAGCGGCTGATCTATCAGGACATGGCCGGCTTTCTTCCGTATCCCGAGCGGCAGGAAGCGTCCAAACATCCGCTGTTTCGTTCGACCTCGGGCAAGGTGGTATCGCTCTCCCACCATCTGGCGCATGCCTACAGCGCATTTGCGGTGTCGCCGTTCGATGAGGGTGTGGTGATGGTGGTCGACGGCGTCGGCAACTATCAGTCCGACGTCATGGAGCAGTATCCGAACGCGGATGCGGCGTCGCCGCTGGCGCGTGAATCCGAAAGCTACTACCGGTTCGAGGGCGAGAAGCTGGAGTGCCTGAAGAAGGTCTTCATGGAGCCTTCGCGCGGCATGCTCAGCGACGAGTTCTACAATATGCCGGGCCTCGGCGCGCTCTATAGCCGTGTCTCGTCCTACGTGTTCGGCGACTGGAACAAGTGCGGCGAATTGATGGGCCTTGCCCCCTACGGCCGTCGCGAGCAGGTCAAGCATCTCCTCGACATGAGCGACGGCAAGTTGCACGTGCCGCCATGGACCAGCGAATTCAATCAACCCTATCTGCTCGACAGCGGCAGTTGGGACAAGAGCCCGGCGATGCGTCACTGGGAGGACATCGCCTGGCGCGTGCAGGACGACACCGAGAACGTGCTGCTCGCCCGCGCGAGCTGGCTGCGCGAGACCACGGGCGCCAAGAACCTCTGCATCGCCGGCGGCGTCGCGCTGAATTGCGTCGCCAACGGACGGATTGCGCGGGAAGCCGGCTTCGAGAACGTCTGGATCCAGCCGGCGGCGGGCGACGACGGCACCGCGATCGGCTGCGCTTATTACGGCTGGCTCGAGATCCTGAAACAGCGGCGCAACTTCGTGATGGAGCACGCTTTCGTCGGCAGGCCTTATAGCGAGGCGGAGGTCGCGGCCGCGCTGCAGAAGTTTTTGGTGCGCGTGCAGGTGGACGCGAGGCGCAGCGACGATATCTGCCGCGATACCGCCAAGCTGCTCGCCGACCAGCGCGTGATCGGCTGGTTCCAGGGGCCGTCCGAGTTCGGGCCGCGCGCGCTCGGCAATCGCAGCCTGATTGCCGATCCGCGCCGGGCAGAGATGAAGGACATCCTCAACAGCCGCGTCAAACACCGGCAGGCGTTCCGCCCGTTTGCGCCGCTGGTGCTGGCCGAGCGAATGACGGAGATCTTCGAAGGTGAGGAGGATTCGCCGTTCATGCTGATCGCCAAGCCGGTCCGTCCCGAGTGGCGCGACAAGATTCCGGCCATCGTCCATGTCGACGGCTCGGCGCGCGTGCAGACTGTGCGCGAGGCGACCAATCCGAGGCTCTACCGGCTCCTGAAGGAGTTCGAGGCGCTGACCGGGGTGCCGGTGCTGATCAACACCTCCTTCAACGTCAAGGGCGAGCCGATCATCGAGACGCCGGAGGACGCCGTGAACTGCTTCCTCGCCACAGGGGTCGACAACCTGATCCTGCACGACACGATCGTGTCGAAGGGCCGGATGCACAAGGTCGTCGCGCCGCTGGTCAGGACCTATGGCGATGTCGCCAGCATCGTCGCCTCGACTGCCCCGCCGCCGAGTTGAGATTACCTCGTCCCGCTTGCGGGGAGAGGTCGGATCGCATCGTAAGATGCGATCCGGGTGAGGGGGGTCTCCGCGAGTCAGACTCTCACCGTTTTTGCGGAAGCAGCCCCTCACCCCAACCCTCTCAGGGCGAGCTCTGCTCGTCCCGGCCCCGTGAAGAACGGGGAGAGGGAGAAGATGGCGCTACGTCGCCTTCGCCGGGGTCGGTGGCGTCTTCGGCAGCGGCTTGTCCTGCCGTTTCGACCAGGAGATGTAGTAGGCCACGATCGTCATGATCGCGATGCCGGTGACGCTGACGAAGATCTGCGCGAGCAGCGAGCCAGAGCTCATCGACAGCTCGAAGTGCCCGACAAAGGACAGGAACACGCCGACACAGAACACCGCGAGCGACTGCTGGCCACAGACGATCAGCGGATCGAACACCTTCCATTCCAGTGCCGCCCAATCCTTCGGGATGAAGCGGATCACGAGGATGACGATCACCGCGAAGTGGATGAAGCGGTAAGGCGCGAGGTTGGTCTTGTCGTTCGGGTTGAAGGCTGAATAGAGCCAGTCCGGGAACATGGCGCCGAAATCCGGGAAGCGGCCGGCCATGGTCATGATCAGCGCGAAGATCATATAGGCGACGCAGAACCAGAGCGTGTAGGGCGAGTTGATGATGTTGGCATTCTGCCGCGCGCCGCCGAGTGCGCACCAGGCGCCGAACACGAACAGAACCTGCCAGGCGAACGGGTTGAAGTACCAGACGCCGGCCGGATAGGCCGGCAGGTTCCACCCCACCTGGCGCGACACCAGCCACAGCGCGATCGAGGCGAGCATGGTCAGGTTCGGTTGCCGCAGCATGAACCAGAGCACCGGCGGGAACAGGCCCATCAGCACGATGTAGAGCGGCAGCACGTCGAGGTTGACCGGCTTGAACTTAAGGAACAGGCCCTGGCGCAGGGTCTCGGTCGCGTTGTCGACGAGGCCGGCGACGTTGAATTCATTGATCAGGTTGGAATCGCCGAAGCGCAACGCCAGGTAGCTGATTGCGGCGATGTAGATCACAAACAGGATGATGTGGGCGACGTAGAGCTGCCAGACGCGCTTGGTCAGCCGGGTCGCGCCGACGACGAAGCCGCGCTCCAGCATCATCCGGGCGTAGACGAACGAGGCGGTATAGCCGGAGATGAAGACGAACAGGTCGGCGGCGTCGCTGAAACCGTAATTCCGCGTGGTGATCCAATTCACCACATTGTCGGGGATATGATCGAGATAAATCGCCCAGTTCGCGACCCCGCGAAACAGGTCGAGCCGGAGATCGCGTCCCTTTTCGGGCAGGGTGGCGTTGATTTTCATGGGTCCCGCTTCGAAGTGATGCTTTCGAGAAGGCCGCGCCGCGAGACATTCGAGCCCATCCGCGGCCAGATTGTCACAGCGCGGTAGAATGGCTATACCGGACGGAAAGGTAACATCCGGGTTCAGGAATCACCCATCACATCCGTGAAAGGTGTCTGTATACTATCCCGGGCGTTCCCTCCACACGCTCCATGTCGCACAATCCCCGAAGGTTCGACGATCCATGACGACAGCTCGCATTTTTAAGCCCGCCAAAAACGCGATGCAATCGGGGCGTGCCAAGACCAGGGAATGGCAGCTCGATTACGAGCCGGAACAGCCGCGGATGGTTGAACCCCTGATGGGCTGGACCTCGTCCGGCGACATGAAGCAGCAGCTCACGCTGCGCTTCCAGACCAAGGAAGAGGCGATCGCCTATTGCGAACGCAAGGGCATCCCCTACCAGGTGCTCGAGCCGAAGGAATCGCTGCACCGGCAGATCGCCTATGCCGACAATTTCTCGTTCCGCCGCGGCGAGCCCTGGACGCACTAACTAACTAGCAGCATGTAAGCGTGCTCTCACAGCGCCCGTAGCAGCGAATATTTGCCGACGATGCGGCCGACCCGCTTCCTCGTGCCGAACAGCATGATCCCGAGATATTCGATGCTATCCGGCGCAAGGCCGCTCATCATGCGCCGGAATTCGCCGTAGTCGTTGGTCTCTTGTCCCTGCACGGGGAAGTCGACGATCTCAATTCCCGCCTCGGCCGCCTTCTGCCGGATTCGCGGCAAATCCTCCTTCGGCGCGCCCAGCACGGGAATTCCGATCGGGATCAGTCCCGCATGGGGATTGCCCGCGGCATCGATCAGCGCATCGCCGACGAGGTGAGGGTGGCGGGCGCCCATCGTCAGGGCCATCACGGCGGCGGCGTTGGCGGCCTTGCCAAGCGGCAACCCCGCATCGATCACCGCCACGCAGCGTTGCGGCTCGGACGCGCCTTCCTCGGCATTGCGATCGGCAGGATGCGACATCACCAACCCCGCTGTACAAGTAACTTGTACACAAGTAACATGCGTGCGTGAAAAACGTCAACCCAGAACGCCCCGGCGGCTGTAAGGGAACGATGGACAAGATCGAGGACTGCATCAGCTTCCTGCTCGGAAAGGCGCAGCAGCGGGTGACACGGCGCGCCAAGGAATTGCTGGCCGAGCACGATGTGACGCCGGTGCAGTACGCCGCGCTATGCGTGCTCTGGGAAAAGGACGCGCAGACGGCGGCCGAGCTCGGCGCGCGCCTTGTGATCGACAGCGCGACCATGACCGGCGTCATAGACCGGCTCGAGCGCTCGGGTCTGATCAGGCGCCACGCCGATGAGAGCGACCGGCGCATCTACCATCTCTACCTGACCGATCGCGGGCGGGCGCTGCGAGCCCCGCTGGATTCCGCGATGGAAAAGCTCAATGCCGAAGTCGTGGAACTCCTCGGCAAGGATTGGCCGCGCTTCCACCGCATGCTGCGCAAAGTTGGTACGTCTGGCTAGGGAAGCGGGAGCGGCAGCGGTGCGTCCTTGGAGACGCCGAGCACCGGAAAGCTCCTGATGGTGCGCACCTCAGCCATCGCCGAGAACTGCAGGAGCTGCTGGTGCATGCCCTGAACACCGGTTGCCACGCATTTGAGCAGGAAGTCTGCCTCGCCTGAAATGCGCCAGCACTGCTGCACCAGGGGCAGGCGGGCGATCGATGCCTCGAACGCCTCCAGCGTGGCCTGGTTCTGGCTGGTCAACTGTATCAGGACAAAGGACACCACCTCGTAACCGAGCGTCCGCTCGTCAAGGCTCGCACGGACGTCCCTGATCACGCCGCGGCTACGCAGCACACGGACGCGGCGCAGGCAGGCCGGCGCGGAGATGCCAACCCGCTGCGCCAGATCGTTGTAGCGCAGCCGGCCGTCCTGCTGAAGCTCGGACAAAATCTTCCGGTCGATCTCGTCGAGCTCGGCGCGCTCCGTCATGAATGCCTCGTGCGTTGACGAACGAATTATCCTGCGGCGACACGCCGGGTTGCCCTACGGCTGACGCGGGCAGGGGGAGTGGCCGCCTGCGGCGCAATGCCCGACAGCACCAGCTTTTCATGGGTGGCGATGATGGCTTCCTTCGAGAGCCGGCCGCCGGGACGATACCAGGTGCAGGGCCCGGTCAGCATCGCCAGGATCGCAAAGGTCGCGACCTGCACATCCACCAATTCGAAGACGCCCTGCGCAACACCTTCCTCGAGGATGTCGGCAAGGCGCCGCTCATAAGCCTCGCGCAAGGCGATCACCGCCGCATAATTCTTCGGCTCCAGGCTGCGCAGCTCGGAATTGGCGATGTAGACCTCGCGCTTGCGCGTCATGTGATAGCTGACGTGGAAGGCAACGAAGGCGCGGATTTTTTCCTCCGGACCGCTCTTGCCGTCGAGCGCAAGATCGAGCTGGCGCAGCAGCTCGTTGATATGGTGCTGCACCAGGTCGAACAGCAATTCCTGTTTGGTGCTGATGTGGTTGTAGAGCGAGCCCGCTTGGATGCCGACCTCGGCGGCGAGCTGGCGCAGGCTCATGGCCTCATAGCCATGCTCGAAGATCAGGCGCGTTCCGGCTTTGCGGATCGCCTCCAGCGTCGTTGGACCGTGTGAGCCGATCGTGCGCGCCATCGGGACCCTCGCGGGAGCGTTAGAAAGAGCGGGAAACTAGCGAACGATCGTATGTTTATAGTCGGAAAATCAAGCGAAATCAACGTGCTATAACCTTGGTAATCGCTCAATGTTGAGCCTCTTGAGAGGATGATAAAAAAACGTATGATCGTTTCGATATAGGATCCATAGCGACGGGAGGAATCATGGCGTCGAAACCGGCGGCAGTGGTCAATTTCGCAAGGCGGGAATCATCCGGCTTGAGTGGCGGGCCCTATCGCGCGATGAGCCGCGATATTCTAGTTTGAAGATTGTCGAAACACGCGGCAGAAAAGCGCAACATGCAGCTTCATTCCACGATCGATCCCAAATCCCAGGAATTTTCCGGCAATGCCGAGGTGATGCGCGGCCTGGTGGCCGAGCTCCGCGACAAGCTGAGCCAGGTTGCGGGCGGCGGGGGCGAGGCGTCCCGTATCAGGCATACCTCGCGCGGCAAGATGCTGGCGCGCGACCGCGTCGACCTCCTGGTCGATCCCGGCACCGCATTCCTGGAATTGTCGCCGCTCGCGGCCAATGGCCTCTATGGCGGCGACGTGCATTCGGCGAGCGTGATCACCGGGGTGGGACGCATCTCGGGCCGCGAATGCATCATCGTCGCCAATGATGCCACCATCAAGGGCGGCACCTATTACCCGATGACGGTGAAGAAGCACCTGCGCGCCCAGGATATCGCGCGGCAGAACAATCTGCCTTGCGTCTACCTGGTCGATTCCGGGGGCGCCTTCCTGCCGTTGCAGGACGAGATATTCCCGGACGAGCGCCACTTCGGCCGCATCTTCTACAACCAGGCGCAGATGTCGGCCGCGGGCATCCCACAGATCGCGATCGTGATGGGCTCCTGCACCGCCGGCGGCGCCTATGTGCCGGCGATGTCGGACGAGAGCATCATCGTACGCAATCAGGGGACGATCTTCCTTGGCGGCCCGCCATTGGTGAAGGCCGCGACCGGCGAGGTCGTCACCGCGGAAGAACTCGGCGGTGCGGACGTGCATTCGCGGCAGTCCGGCGTCACCGACCACTACGCGCAGAACGATGCGCACGCGATCGGCATCGCCCGGCGTATCGTCGCCACATTGAAGCCGCCGGCGCGCGCCGCGCTCAACATGCGCGAGCCGCGGGAGCCGCTTTATCCGGCCGAGGAGATCTATGGCGTGGTCTCCTCCGACGGTCGCAAGCCGTTCGACGTTCACGACATCATCGCGCGGATCGTCGATGGCTCCGAGTTCGACGAGTTCAAGCGGCTTTATGGCACCACGCTGATCTGCGGCTTTGCCCATATCTGGGGCTTCCCGGTTGGCATCATCGCCAACAACGGCATCCTGTTCAGCGAGAGCTCGCTGAAGGGCGCGCATTTCATCGAGCTGTGCTGCCAGCGCGGCATTCCGCTGGTGTTCCTGCAGAACATCACCGGCTTCATGGTCGGCAAGAAATACGAGGCCGGCGGCATCGCGCGCGACGGTGCCAAGCTCGTCACTGCGGTGGCGACCGCCGGCGTGCCGAAATTCACCGTCGTGATCGGCGGCTCGTATGGCGCCGGCAATTACGGCATGTGCGGCCGCGCCTACAGCCCGCGCTTCCTCTGGCTGTGGCCGAATGCGCGCATCTCCGTGATGGGCGGCGAGCAGGCCTCGATGGTGCTGAGCCAGGTCCGGCGCGACAATATCGAAGCCAAGGGCGACACCTGGTCGGCGGAGGAAGAGCAGAAGTTCCGTGCGCCCATCCGCGCGCAATATGAGAGCCAGGGCAATCCCTATTACGCGACCGCCCGGCTCTGGGACGACGGCGTGATCGATCCCGCCGACACGCGCCTTGTGCTCGGCCTCGGGCTATCGGCCGCCGCCAATGCGCCGATCGAGCCGACGAAGTTCGGCCTGTTCAGGATGTGACGATGGACCGCTCAAAGCTCTACCGGCGTTTTCGCACCCTGCTGATCGCCAACCGCGGCGAGATCGCTTGCCGCGTGATCCGCACCGCCAAGGCCATGGGCCTGCGCACCGTCGCGGTTTATTCCGAGGCCGACCGCGATGCCCTGCATGTCGCGTTCGCCGACGAGGCCGTGCTGCTGGGCCCGGCCCGGGCGCGCGACAGCTATCTCAACATCCAGCGCGTGATCGAAGCGGCGCGCGAGACCGGGGCCGAGGCTGTTCATCCCGGCTACGGCTTCTTGTCCGAGAACGCGGAATTCGCACAAGCCTGCTTCGAGGCAGGGTTGGTGTTCGTCGGCCCGACGGCCGAGATGATGAACGCGATGGGCTCGAAATCCGGCTCCAAGGCGCTGATGGAGAAGGCGGATGTGCCGCTGGTGCCCGGCTATCACGGCGAGGCGCAGGACGAGGCCACTCTGGCGAATGCCGCGGAGCGTATCGGTTTCCCGGTGCTGGTGAAGGCCTCGGCCGGCGGCGGCGGCCGCGGCATGCGGGTGGTCAATTCAGCAGCCGAGCTGTCGGCTGCAATCATCAGCGCCAAGCGCGAGGCCAAGGCGGCATTCGGCGACGACCGCATGCTGATCGAGAAATACGTCCAGAACCCGCGCCATATCGAGGTGCAGATCATCGGCGACAGCCATGGCAATCTGCTCTCGCTATGGGAGCGCGAATGCACACTGCAGCGCCGGCACCAGAAGGTGATCGAGGAAGCGCCGTCGCCGACACTGAATGCCACCCAGCGCGAGACCGTCTGCGCCGCCGCGCGAAAGGCGGCCGCGGCTGTCAATTACGTGGGCGCCGGCACCATCGAATTCGTCTCCGATGGCAGGGACGTGTTCTTCATCGAGATGAACACGCGCCTGCAGGTCGAGCATCCCGTCACCGAACTGATCACCGGCGTCGATCTCGTGGAATGGC
The DNA here is from genome assembly GCF_059512385.1 of Bradyrhizobium sp. Crot121. Classification (NCBI taxonomy): domain Bacteria; kingdom Pseudomonadati; phylum Pseudomonadota; class Alphaproteobacteria; order Hyphomicrobiales; family Nitrobacteraceae; genus Bradyrhizobium; species Bradyrhizobium sp. Crot121. Next base: position 88,806 of record NZ_JCAMOR010000028.1, read on the forward strand.
AACTCCGCGTCGCCTTCGGCGAGAAGCTGCCGCTAACCCAGAACGAAATCAAGCTGAACGGCCACGCCATCGAGGCGCGGGTCTATGCGGAAAATCCGCAGAAGAATTTCATGCCGTCGGTCGGACGCATCAAGACCTGGCGCACGCCGGAGGAGGGCGACGGTTTGCGCATCGATGCCGGCTATCGCAGCGGCGACAACGTCTCGCCGTATTATGACGCGATGCTCGCAAAGGTGATCGCGTGGGCGCCGACGCGCGAGATCGCGATCGAGAAGCTCAATCGCGGGCTGGAAGAAACCGACGTCCGCGGCATCGTCACCAACATCCCGTTCCTGTCGGCGCTGGTGACGCATCCTGCTGTGGTTGCGAATGCCATCGATACCGGCTTCATTGAGCGCGAACTGAAGAGCCTGGCCGCAGAACGTGGGGCTGCCGGTGCGTTCGAGCTGTGCGCCGCGGTCGCTGCGATCTTGAATGAGGAGCAGAAGGCTGCACGGAAGGAGGCGCATTCGCCGTGGCAGACCTTCGGCTGGATGCCGGTCGGCCAACGGCAGCGGGTGTTTTCGTTCCGGCAGGGGCAGGGCGCGGAACAGAAGGTGACGCTGCGCTACGGCAACGGGCCGTCGACGGTGTCGGTCGGCGATCGCACGTTCGCGCTGGCGCTGGCGCCGTCCGCGGATGAGGGCTTTGATCTGACGCTTGATGGCACGAAATCCGGTGTGGTGGCCGTGATCGAAGGTCACGAGCTCTATTTGCGGACCCGCAACGGCCGCTTCGACCTGCACTGGGTCGATCCGTTCGGCGGCGAGACCGAGGAGCAGGTCGGCGAGGACAAAATCGTCGCGCCGCTGCCGGGCACCGTTGTCGCCCTGCTTGCCGAAGAGGGCGCGATGTTGGAGAAGGGCGCGGCGATCCTGACATTGGAAGTGATGAAGATGGAACAGACGTTGCGCGCGCCGTATGCCGGCGTGCTGAAGAAGCTGAAATGCAAGGTGGGCGATATCGTCGGCGAGGGCGTCGAGCTCGCCGAAGTCGAGCCGGTGGCCGCGTGATGAGCGAGCCCGTCCGCATCGTCGAGGTCGGCCCGCGCGACGGGCTGCAGAACGAGAAGACGCCGATCAGCGTCGCCGATCGGATCGCCTTCATCGAGCGACTGATCGGCGCCGGCTTGCCGATCGTCGAGGTCGGCGCCTTCGTGTCGCCGAAGGCGGTCCCGCAGATGGTGGGATCGGCCGAGGTGCTGCGCGGCGTCAGCCATCTTCCCGGCGAATTCCACGTGCTGGTGCCGAACGAGAAGGGCTATGAGGCCTCGCAGGCCGCCGGCGCCAAGGTGATCGCGGTGTTCGCCTCGGCCTCCGAAGGTTTCTCGCGCGCCAACATCAATTGCTCGGTCGCGGAATCGATCGAGCGCTTCAAGCCGGTGCTGGCGCGTGCCAAGGCCGACGGCATCAAGGTGCGCGGCTATATCTCCTGCGTGCTCGGCTGCCCCTTCGACGGCGAGGTGAAGCCGCAGGCGGTCGTCGACGTTGCCAGGACGCTGTGGGATCTCGGCTGCTATGAGATATCGTTAGGCGACACCATCGGCGTCGGCACGCCGGTCAAGGCGCGGCACCTGATGCGAGCGGTCGCCGGCGAGGTACCGGCACAAAACCTCGCGATGCATTTCCACGACACCTACGGCCAGGCGCTCGCCAGCCTCTACGCCGGCATGGAGGAGGGCGTCCGAGTCATCGATTCCGCCGCCGGCGGCCTCGGCGGCTGCCCCTATGCACCCGGCGCCACCGGCAATGTCGCGACCGAGGACGTCGTTTACATGCTCGAGGGCATGGGCATCAAAATCGGCGTCGATATTGACAAGCTGCTCGCCGCAACCAACGAAGTGAGCCGTTTGCTCGGCCGTCCGCCGGTAAGCCGCGTCGCCAACGCGCTGAACGCGAAGAAGAAACGCTAGCTTCGCAGGGTGGGCAAAGCGAAGCGTGCCCGCCATCCGCCATCCGCCCTCCGCAAGAAGTGGTGGGCACGCTCCGCTTTGCCCACCCTACAATTGATTGCCGTCATTGCGAGCGAAGCGAAGCAATCCATTGCCGCCACTGGCGCAAGCGGCGAGATGGATTGCTTCGCTTCGCTCGCAATGACGGATGAAAGTTACCGCACGCTCTCCGGCCCCATCACGAGATCCGGCAGCCACGTCGAGATTCCCGGGAAGAAGCAGAGCAACAGCACCGCCAGCATCATCAGGAGCACGAACGGCAGCGTGCCCCAGATCACCTCGCTCAAGGGAATATCGGGCGCGACGTTGCGGATGACGAAGATGTTCAATCCGACCGGCGGATGGATCAGGCCCATTTCCATCACGATGGTCATCACCACGCCGAACCAGATGATGTCGAAATTGGCGGCGCGGAGCGGCGGCAGGATGATCGGCGCGGTCATCAGGATGATCGAGACCGGCGGCAGGAAGAAGCCGAGCACGATCACCATGAGGAGGATCGCCACGAGCAATTCCCAGCGCGGCAGGTGCATCGCGACGATCGCCTCCGCGGCCGACTGCGAGATGTGCAGATAGCTCATCACGTAGGAATAGAGCAGCGACATGCCGATGATCATCATCAGCATGGTCGACTCGCGGATGGTGGATTTCAGGATCGGCTCGAGCTCGCTCGGCTTCCAGACGCTATAGATCACCGCGATCAGCCCGAGCGCCAACAGCCCGCCGAGGCCGGCGGTCTCCGACGGCGTCGCGTAGCCGCCATAGAGCGCGATCATCACGCCGGTCAGGAGCAGCACGAACGGCAGCACCCGCGGCAGCGCGTTGAAGCGGTCGGCCATCGTGAACTCGTCGCGCTGCAGGATCGCGGCATCAGCACCGGTCGCGTCATAGGCGGCGCGCGCGGCCGCATACTCCTTGCGGAAACGGAACATCGCGTAGATGCCGAACAGCGTCACCAGCAACAGGCCCGGTCCGATGCCGGCGAGGAACAGGCGCCCCAGCGATTTCTCCGCCGCGACTGCGAACAGGATCATGGTGATCGAGGGCGGCAGCAGGATGCCGAGCGTGCCGCCGGCGGCGATGATCCCTGCGGCAAAGCCGCCGGAATAGCCGCGCTTGCGCATCTCGGGGATGCCGGCCGAGCCGATCGCCGAGCAGGTCGCCGGCGAGGATCCCGCCATCGCGGCAAACAGCGCGCAGGCGAACACGTTGGCAACCCCGAGCCCGCCGGGCACGCGGTGCAACCAGGCGTGCAGCGCCGAATAGAGATCCTGGCCCGCGCGGGATTTGCCGATCGCCGCGCCCTTCAGGATGAACAGCGGGATCGACAAGAGCGTGATCGAGGCCATCTCCTCGTAGACGTTCTGCGTCACGGTATCGAGCGAGGCCGTCGGCATGTAGATCGCCATGAACACGACGGCGACTGCGCCCAAAGCAAACGCAATGGGCATGCCCGAGAACATCGCAAACAGGGTGGCAAGCCCGTAGCTGATGCCGATCCCAAGTACAGTCATCGGCGCGCACCACCCATCATGGGAATGATGATCTGCAGCAGGAGCTGCAGGCACAGCAGCGACATACCCAGCGCCATCAGCACGTAGGGGATCGCAAGCGGCGGCGACCACATCGAGTTCGAGACTTGGCCATCGACATAGGCTTCATGCGCCAACGTCCAGGATTTCCAGGCAAAGAAGGCACAGAAGGCCAGGCTTGCGACATCGACCAGCCACAGCCTAATGCGATTTGCGAGCGGCGACATCAGCCCGACGAAGGCCTCGATGCTGACATGGCCGCGCTGGGCCTGCACATAGGCCGCCGTCATGAAGGTCGCGCCGACCAGGAGGAATACCGCGGCCTCGTCCTGCCAGTAGTTCGGGCTATGAAACAGCGCGCGGCCGAGCACGCTGTAGCTCAGGATCACGCAGGCCGCGATCAGCGCGATGGAGGCGAAGACGACGATGATGTTGTTGCAGATGCCAAGCCCGCGCGACAGCGCTGCCACGAGTGCATTGCCCGTGACGGCGGTCTGGCGTTCGGCTTGATCCGCGACCGGACCATGCATCATGCGGCGACGTCGCTTGCGAGCTTCAACAGATTAGCTGCCGTCGCGGTTTTAGCACCATAGTCCTTCCAGGCGGTATCGCGCGCAATGTCGCGCCACTTGTTGACGGTGACTGCGTCAAGCGCGCTGACCTTTGCCCCGGCCTTCTCGTAGACCTTGGCGACCTCGACATCGTCGTCCTGCGCGCCCTTCTTGCCGAAGGCCTCGAGCTCCGCGCCGACCGCAAGGATGACGTCCTGCTGCTTCTTCGGCAGCTTGTCGAAGATCGCTTTCGACATCATGAGGGGCTCCAGCATGAACCAGTAGGAGGTGCCGGCGCCGGAGGTCAGCGATTTCGCGACTTCCTCCAGGCGGAACGAGATCAGGCTGGTGGAGGAGGTGATGCCGGCGTCGCAGGCACCGGTCTGCATCGCAGCATAAAGCTCGTTGGAGGGCACCGACAGCACGGCCGCGCCGGCCGTCTGCAGCACCATGTCCATTTCGCGCGAGCCGCCGCGCACCTTCATGCCCTTGGCGTCCTCGGGCGCCACGATCGGCTTGGAGCGGCTGGCGACGCCGCCGGCCTGCCAGACCCAGGTCAGGAGGATGATGCCCTTATCCGCCAGGAAGTCGGAGAGCGCCTTGCCGACCGGTTCCTTCTTCCAGCGCAGGCCTTGGTCGTAGGTCGTGACCAGGCCCGGCATCAGGCCGATATTGGTCTCCGGCAGTTCGCCCCCGGCATAGGGCATCGGGTAGAGGCTGATATCGAGCGCGCCCTTGCGCATGGCCGAGAACTGCGCATTGGTCTTGATCAGCGAGGAATTCGGATAGACTTCGGCAGCGATCTCGCCGCCCGAGCGCTTCGCCACCTCAGCGGCGAACATCCGGCACAGCCGGTCGCGAAAATCGCCCTTGTCGATGGTGCCGCCGGGGAACTGGTGCGAGACTTTCAGCGTGGTCGCGGCATGAGCGGTTCCGACGCCGAAGCGCAGCACCGCGGGCGCGGCAAGCGCCGTGGCAAAAAGGTGACGGCGAGTGAGCATAAAGTTTCTCCCATTGGCAAAAGCTGTTCTTGTTTGGCGATAAGGCGGAACTTGAGGGCCGCATTTAGGCGAATTTGCCAGAATTTTCTCTAGGCTGATAGTTTGAGGCGGCTTGGGCGCTTGGCGCCAAAGCGTCACACCTGGGTAGGCGTTGCTGCACTGCACAGTGCGGGGCGAGCGCCTGATTTTCAGGCTCATTTTTTTCGGTGATAACAGTGCGTTAGAGAATACAAACTGTCTAATCAGCTAACGAAAATCAACGAGTTACGTCGGATTAGTCTAACCGTCGGGCCAGCCTGCGCCGTCACGTGACGGCAGGCCCAGCCGTGAAGGTGCGCTGCCACATCACCTGCCGAGCTTTTTGATCACGCCCGCGCTCGGGCCATGTGGCAGTTGCGTGCCTGCTCTTGGATGGCTTTCGCCCACAACGAAAGACGATCCTCCAAGGTGATCTGTTGCTTCAAACGACGCCGCTGGATGATCATAACGCGCCTCCCACGTTTGACTAAGCGGGAGCGCCGTCGGGCGTTCTCATCACCAACTGATGCCACCGCCCGCGCGGTGATCCAGAGAAAATGCCGTGTATAAGGCGAGGTCTCTGCAACAAATGTTAGTTCGGAACTTGGATTAGCAAGGGGCTCGCTCTGGCGCGAGCCTGTATACCTCCCCAGGCTTGAGGTTGCGTCCCTCCAAAAGCCTGTGCTGCTGTTGGGTAAGAACTGCCGATACAATTTCAGCTGTCCAACCTTCAGGAACAGCCGCGAGCACCAGCGTCAACGCCTGGCTCGGTTTGGCGAATGCTACCCACATCTGCTTCGCAGCCGACGCGTCGTCTGAGGTCACTTCAACGACAGTGAAGGAATTTCCGAACGACTCTGCCATGCTTGGCTAATCCGGCAGCCCGATGCGAGTTGCAAAGCTAATTGCGACCGGGAAGTCGAACTGGACCCGCAATCAAACGATACGTGGGTACCCACGCACTGTTCCACGATTCCATGGTCGTCCCGCAAACCGAGCACTCGAAGCTGGCAATCTGCCGACCTGGGGCCATTGCCTCGCTTCGGCTATAGACCGCTCCGCATTGGCAGGATCGGTGATGAGCTTCCGGCATGCTTGTTTATGCACCCAAACGGCAAAATTGGCTGCAATGAGAAAAATGGAACTAGGTCAATAAGGTGGGCAGCCGGTTTGACCGAGGACGGAGCAGCAACCGATACCCCCAACCGGCTGACCCGACCGTTGTGGACGAATACGCGCCCTACTAAGGTGGCGGCGAACTCTTCTGAGGTGAGCGGCAAGTATGCATCTGGAAGATTTGTACCGGCTCCTGCGCAGCGAGCACGTCCAGGCGCAAGGGATCGTTGATACCCTGGAGGAGCCCCTCCTGGTGCTTGACCAGACTGGTTGTGTCCTCACGGCCAATCGCGGCTTCTATGAAACCTTCAGGGTGGCACGGGATGACACCGTTGGGCGCAGTCTGTTCGACCTCGGTAACGGTCAATGGGACATACCGGAACTCAGACGCCTTGTTAGCGAGATCATTCCCCGGTCTACCGCTGTCGTCGGCTACGAAGTAACGGGGGAATTCCCGACCATCGGTCCCCGCACAATGCTGGTCAGCGCGCGCCGTTTGGTTCACCCCGACAATAACAGCACGAGCATCCTGATCCTGTTCGAGGACGTGACCGACAGACGGCACAGCGACGTTCAAAAAGACATTCTCCTCGCGGAAACGCGCCACCGGATGAAGAACCTTCTCGGGATCGTGCGCTCTCTCGCCAATCAGACTGAGGTGGAGGGACGGTCAGCCAAGGAGTACCGTGACGCCTTCTTGGGGCGCTTCCATGCTGTGGCCGAAGCCGAGACCCTCGCCCTCGCGGGCGGCGCTGAAGCCGATCTGAGTGCCCTGGTGGAGCAATCGTTGAAGGCCGCGGGTCCAGAGCGATACCGGGTGATCGCCGGACCGGCAGTGCGACTCAAGCCGCCGCAAGTCGTGCCGATGAGCCTCATTCTGCATGAACTCGTCACCAACGCCTGGAAGTATGGAGCGTTCTCCAGGCCGGGAGGGCTCGTAAACCTGAGCTGGCGCACGTCGGAAGAGCAGGGCAAGACCTTCCTCCACATCAAGTGGGGAGAGGAAAACGGCCCGCCCGTCACTCCACCAACTCGCTCCGGCTTCGGCTCAAGGCTGATCAATCTCAGCGCCGTGCAGGGCTTACGCGGCACCGTGGAACTGAAGTATGAGCCAACCGGTTTAAGGGTTCACATCACCGCGCCTGTGGAGCCTTGAACCCCGGGGACACATCGTGCACGACGCTCCCCAAATATTGGTTGTCGAAGACGAGTACCTCATCGCATTGGAGCTCGACACTGAGTTGAGGACTGCGGGATACCGCGTCATCGGTCCGGTCCCAGATATTGACAGCGCTTTGGAGCAGTTGAAGGCTGAAAGGCCCGACGCTGCCATCCTCGACGTCAACTTGGTCGGACAATGGATCACTCCCGTCGCGGAAATGCTCAAGGCGATGTCTGTGCCGTTCATTCTTGCCAGCGGCTACGCCGCGGCCGACCTCCAAGCCCATCCAGTCCTGCGAGATGCTGTCAATGTGGGGAAATCGTGGAGACCCGAATTTCTCCTGAAGGCTCTTCGTGACGCACTAGACGGGGCGTGAGCTTGTCCCTTCTGGCGCTCTCGGTCGCATTGGCCTCACGAGAGCTAGGAGGACTTCGGCTTCGGGCCATTCGGGACCGGCAGGCTGGACGGCTGAACTCGTGGTTCAACCCCTGACGCAAGAGCAGAAAAGGCTGTTCGAGGAGCTGAAGCTTAGGCCGGGAGATGTTTACATATTAGGCGGATAGCTGGTTCAATTCGAGGCAAGGGTATCGCTCTTCCGACTACATCGACATGTTCAATAGGCGCGGGTGCATCCGGAACGTTGTATGATGGATGCAAAGCAGGAGATTCAATGAGCATTGTAAAACGTCATCTGGCCGAGCAAGAAGAACGCCTGGTACTGATCGAGGAAATTTGCATCGATACAGGGGCGCTTGTCTTGGATACCGCCACCGACGAAGTCTACTTCTCTGCAGACGAAGAGGCGTACAAGAACGCCTACGTCACCGTGTTTCAGGCCTGGGCGAAGGGCACGATCAAGGGCACCGCGGAACAAGTTTTCGAGGCCACGAAATCCATTCTTGAGGACTAGACATTCCGCCTAGTACACAAGAGGCCAAATAGATCGGTAAACGTTGAGGTAAAAACATGTCACACGCCTATAAGCTAAATGAAGATGTTCGTCATCAACCTCAAGGGCCACAAGGACGCGCCGCAACTGATCCGCCGATGATTTACACTATCGTACAGCATATGCCCATCGAGTCCGATGGACGACTTAGGTACCGTATCAAATGCAAGTCCGAGAAGATCGAGCGCGTCGTTACGGAAGATCAGCTTTCGTATTTTCAATGATCTCCGCATCATTGCCGCATGCGTCCATCGGCCTCCGACAGTATCGGGAGGCAGCTAGGAGGAAAAATGTCAGACCGGCGGGAGCTCTATCGTAGCCCAAATGGCGACGCATGGTTCATCGCACGCGAGCCGACAAACGGTTACGCTTTCATCATCCACCAGCCCAATGCGCCCTCTGGTGGCCGGTTATCTCACGTCGAGTTGGGGGAGTTCTTGCGTGACGGCAAGGGACCCGAACAACAAGCATTGTTGCGATTGATCGGAACGCTGGTCGAGATACCGCCGTTTGCGTAAGATCCTAACACTCATTGATCATGGCCGCATCGCCTTATAGCGCCGATGGCGATTTAAACCGCTACTGCCAACTTGAAAGCGAGTTGATAAAACTACCTCGGCCACCAGCGAGAGTGGCGGCTTTGGTTGGGGCAGTTGCTAAGAGCAGAGGTGACAGCCAGACCTTCAGCGCAAGCCAGAAGCGTCAGACCGACGCGATAGCTGAAGGAATGAGATATCGAGTCACTTCGCGTAGCCCTGTGATCGGAGCCAAGCGATACGACGCTCTCCATTCATCCAATCGTCAATATCGGCTTTGCTCGTGAAGCCCGTTATCTCTCGGGCTTCTGCGCCCGGGTACTCGGCGATAATAGCCCAGTCGCCCTCAGATTTGCGAACTGGTTTGAAGCTCACTTTTGCTTTTGCCATGCCGAACTATGGAGGAAACTGGACGAAAAGGGAACCTCGTCGAAGAATGAATTTTCCATGATGCCTTGAGGCAGAGAAATCAGGTGATCAAAAAACTCGACCCACTCAAATCGAGAACATAAATGTCTAACCCGAGACGGAAACTGTCTAACCGGCCTAGCTGTGTATCGCTAAGCCATTGATTTTATGGTGCCCAGGGCGGAATCGAACCACCGACACTGCGATTTTCAGGCAGCGCGCCAGTCTGCACACCGCTTCAAGACTTTGTGACGGGGTAACAAGGGCCGTTTTGGCCACGTCGAGGGGAGAGCGGCAGACGTCGCTCCATGATCAACCCAACAAGGATGACCACCATGACCTTCTCGACCCGTATCGGCCTCGGCGTCTCCGCCGCTCTCGTTGCCCTCAGCGTTGGGCTCTCGCCCGCAGCCTTTGCCCAGGACAAGATGGGCAAGGAGGACACCATGAAGAAAGACACGATGTCCAAGGATGCCATGTCCAAGGACGCCATGTCGAAGCATGACGGCATGAAGAAAAGCGACGGGATGATGAAGAAGGACGATGCGATGAAGAAAGACGACGGCATGAAGAAGAACTGATCGCCGTCTCGTCTGAGAAGGACTCACCGCGAGCGCTTCTCGCGGAGAGTCCTTTTACATCGAGTATCGAGGGCAAGCTTTGCTGGTCTCGATGGTGTCGCAGCAAAGCGTCACCTCTTTTTCTTGCCGCGCTCCTTGCGGGCGGCGTAGCGCGCGTCGCGCTTGGCCTTCTGTTCGGCCTCGAGCGCGGCCAGCCGCGCGATTTCCTCTTCTTTCTCGCGGGCGATTCGTGCCGCGTCGGCGGCGGCAGCCTCTTCCTCAAGGCGCTTCTGCTCGGCCTTGGCTGCTTCCCGCGCAAGCCTTGCCTGCTCCCGGTTGGCGGCAAGTGCCGCGCGCTCGGCGGCGCGCGCCTGCACCGCGGGATCATCGGGCCCGGGACGGGAACGGAATTTTTGCAAAATGTTCTGCCGGGACTGCTGCGCAGCCTTCTGGCGGTCGGAAAAGTTCGGTTCCTTGAAGCCGCTCATAGAGAGCCTTGTTATCTTCACTGCTGGTTGGAGGAATGATGAAAATCGGGTTCGGCACAGCACATAAGTGAACCCGGGGCAAAATGCCAGCGTCCAATTTGGCATGCCAAATGGGGGAGCTATCCGTAGCCAGCAATGTGCGCGCGGGAGAAGTGAGCCTACCCCCCGAGAGTAACACGGCGATGCGCGTCGAACTTCGCTAAAATTCTACGCGACCTAGAAGCTGTCGCGGTGGCGGGAGGTTCCCAGCACCCTGGCGACCGTCTGCGCCGTCATGGCCACGCGATCGGAGGTCCGCTGCGCTTCTAACTTGTCCCGGGCTTTCTCGTGGATCAGGAGCTGGATCAATTCGAGCCGCTTGCTCTCGTCGACCGCTTCCGCCAGCAGTTTCTTGTAGCGATGATAGTCGTAGCCCGTTTCTTGTTTACCCATGTTGTTTACCCATGGCACGCTCCGCACACGCGCTTCCCTGAAGGCGCGCAGTGTTGAGCAGCGCGGGGACGCGCGCAACGGATTTGCGACACTTATGCCCAGGCTTTGCAGATGTGATCTGAAGTTGTTGTGATCACACGGGCACTTGCGAAGCAGCTACTGCAACCACGATCTCTTCTGCGGTGACGGTGCGGGAACCGACACGATCATGACAGACCCGAGGGGAGGCGGCAGCCGCCGCGGCGCGATTGCCGGTCTCTTGATTGCGGCCGCGATGCTGGCAGCGGGCTTGTGGCTGGCGCGCGAGCTGACCGCGGCGAGCAAGATGCAGGACTGCCTGATGTCCGGGCGGACCAACTGCAACGTGATCCAGCCGGCGCAATAAGCGGCCGGCGCCAGCGCTAAAACGCCGCGGGGCGACTGTGATTCCGATCACAGGAAGAGGGGCGACGAGGTCCTATGCTCCGCGCAAACTGAACAGGAACGATCGCATGATCCACCAACTCTATAGCCGCAAGGGATTAGCGCTGCTGGCCGCCATCGTCGTGATCGGCCTTGGCGTGGCGCTCCTGTCAGCCGGCAGCCTCTCTCAGGAGACGGTGGCGAGCGCGGCGCTCGGGCCGGGGTGGCAATGCAGCCGCATCGCCTTTGTCATGACGACCTGCACCAGGGATGCAAGGCCGGAGCGCGCGCGTGCGCACGCGGAGCAGCCGTCGCCCGGTTAGGCTTCCCGTTGATCGACAGGTCAGCACGCATCGCGTGTGACCGCCGCAACATAACCGCGGACGTGACCGCTATACCCTGAGATTCGCGCGGACCTTCCCGCGTTGGCGCGAGGCGGGCTTTCGTGGTCTAGTGCGTGCATTGCACGAAGCGACTGGCGTTCGACACTCTTGGAGTTTTCCGTCCGATAAGCAGTAATTTGCGCCTCACGGGATGGCTGACCGCGATCGGCCGTCAGTGGTTGCGCTTACCCATGCAAAGGCCGTGATCGTACGGACTTGCCCGTTATCGTTTCCTGACATCCAAATGCGTTGTGCGGGGCATTCAATCCTCGTGATTGATTGCCACGCGTTCACTCGTCATTCGGTTTGTCGGTTCAATGTCGCATCATCTGCTGAAGGCCATCGACGCCATCTATCAATCCGCGGCGGAGCCGTCGCATTGGCCGGTGGCCCTGCAGAGCATTGCCGATTGCCTCGACGATGTCGGCGCTATCCTGCTCTATGGCAGGGACGACGGAAGTTTTGGCGCCATCCAGTCCGCCTCGCTCGATGTGATCGCGGAAGAATACATGCGCGAGTGGACGTTTCGGGATATCCGCGCGATCCGTGCGCGCGAGCGCGGCTATTTCTTCAATCGTGATGTCCTGACCGACCGCGACGTCGTCTCCGACGAGGACATCGCAACCGACCCCTTCTATTCCGAGCTGCTTCGGAAACACGGCCTGAAATATTTCGCCGCCGCAACGGTCTCGCCGGATGCGAAGATCGAGGTGGCGATGAGCATCCAGCGCGCGAGCAGCAAGCCGGTCTATAGCGACGCCGAGCTCGATCTCGTGGCCCAACTCGGCCGTCACGTCGAGCGCTCGCTTCGCCTTGGCATTCGCCTGATGGACTCCGAACTAAGCAAGCTTGGCCTCGGCGCCGCGCTCGCGAGGTTGGGAACCGGGGTCTTTGTGCTCGATTCGGTCGGCCGCGTGATCTTCTCCAACCCGAAGGCGGAGTCGCTGCTCGGGGATGGGCTCGAGATCGTGGAGGAGAAGCTTGCCGCGGGATCGCTGGCGCTGAATTCGCCGGCCTCCGCGGCGATGAAACGTCTCGCGGCGTACCGCGCCGAGGATGTTCTGGCTGGCGAAAAGCCGATCATCGTGCACCGGCGGACGTCGGGACGGCCGCTTGCGCTCTATGTCCTGCCGGTCTCGATGGCGGCCAACAGCATCAACCAGTTCCTGACCCAGGCCAGGCTGCTCATCCTTGTCGTCGACCCCGACAACAGCAGCCCACCGGACCCGTCGCTGATCCGCGATGTGCTCGGCCTGACGCTGGGCGAGGCCAGGGTGACGGCGCTGGTCGGCACCGGCCAGTCGCCGCGCGACGCCGCCGACAAGCTCGGCATCACCGAGGAGAGCGCCCGGACCATCCTCAAGCGCGTGTTCTCCAAGGTGGGCGTGTCGCGGCAAGGCGAACTGGCGGCGCTATTGGCGCGGCTGGTGCTCAGATAGCCCGGTTGCCGGCGCAAGGCCCGGCAGGCCGGCCGTATCGCCCTCGAACGCCAGAGAAAATCATCGGACAGTTCCCATTTGGGGAATGTCGGCGCGCCCGCGACCGGTGAAGAGATCAGCATGACCGACGGTCGGGTGAGGCCGGGGCCAGCAGCGCCTCACCTCCGACGATGGCAACGAGACCAAGCTTTGGGAATTGGCGCGCCCGGGTTTTGCTCGGGGCGTGGTTGGCGGGGCCAAACCACGCGGCGGCATTGATCTTCGCCGCTCGCGTCAGCTCTGCCCCAATTCAGGCCATTGTTCCAAGGCCGAAAACGGCGGCGAATTCACCGGCAGGACATTCCGGCTTCCATCTCGCCCCAGAAGCCGCACTGCGTGGCGGGCCTTGCGTGCAGTTCGTTCCGGAGTACCAGCAGGCAGGCCCCCACCAGAAGGGCAGCCGAGAGCGTGACAAGCAGTTTTCTCATCGAGTTCCAGTGAATCGCGGACGGGAATCTGCGAGCCGCCTTAAGGCATGCCGGCGCCGCCAGCAAGGCGCACTGGACGCAAACCTGCCCATCTTCTCTGGCCGCCAATAACCGGCAGCCCGCCTATCCACCCGAACAGGGGGGCTACGCCGTTGCCGTCAGTTGGCCCAGGCGGTCGCTCAGCGCCCGGATGGTCGATTTGAGATTGTCCCGTCGCGTCGAGAGCGTTCTGGCGAGCAGCGGATATCGCGGGTCCGCAGCGTTGCTGACCCCTCCGGAGGCTTCCTCCGTCGCGATATCGCAATCGAGGATCCGGACAGACCTTTGCAGATCCTTGAGCATCGTCTGGATGACGATGACGTCACGTAACGCGGTGATGCTGGAATTCCCAGTCTGAGACGCGGCACCCATGGGCATTGCTCCCGCTTGATCCAACTCGGCGCAGCCTCGTCGGGGGCTGCAGTGTCGGAGCAGCGATTAGCAAGACCTTTGCCAAATTCGGCAACGAGGGATTAACCATGCCAAAGCGCCTCCCGCGTGCCTCTCCAGCGGTCGCGCGAGCCGCGGAGCCTTGCCCCGGAAGACGTCTCGCCCGAGCGCGCTACTCATCAAACGGCCCCAGGGTGCGCTGGGGCCGCCAACCTTGGAGGTTTTCCTCCGGCCGGTGGGGGTAGGGGGCGTTCGACCGGAGGCTGGGATTCGACGCTGGCCCCGCGGTTTCGTTCCTCGCCCGGCGGACACTACCTGCCGACGCGCGCCAGGCCGTCGGCGATCCGGCTCTTTTTCCGCACCTTGATTCTGAAATCCTCGATCCGTTTTCCCAACCTCAGCTGCGCGACCAGCCACCGCGGCTTCTTGCCTCGACCAGCCCAGGTTTCCGATGGCTGATCAGGATTACGGTACTTGGGCTGTATCTCCGGATATGGCCGATGCGCCGAAGCGGGGACCCGCAGCTTCCTCAGACGATCTTCCAACTGCGCCTTCATCGACAGAATCTTCTGTCGCAGGACGCCAGCGAGTTCGACACGCAACGTCCACAGACGGTCAGAACTCATCCGCTTGAGTTCGGTTCGTCTCATGACATAACTCCATCACGATCCCAACCTCATAATGATCGCTCATTATCCACCCGCCTCCCGCTGGGTACGCTGCGACAAAACGTGCCTCAACAATGACGAATCCGTGTAAGAGTGCATCATCGTCTGCAAGATGATTTGATGATCAAATTCGTACCTTGCGAACCTTTCTGCAGCCCTCGCGCAATTGCGCAAGAAAGCGACCATCGATATCAATCGGGACGGCGGCTCTCTCTCAGCTCATGATTCTTTCGCGATGGCTCATCATCTGTTGTTCCTGTGCACGGGCAATTATTACCGCAGCCGGTTTGCAGAAGAGCTATTCAATCACCGCGCAGGGCTGGCCGAGTTGAACTGGCGCGCCTTCTCGAAAGGGGCCGCGGAAAGGGGATCGCCCGACAACGTCGGCCCAATGTCGCCTTTCGCTCTCGATGGTCTGCAGGCCAGGGGCATCCGGCCGGTCGGAAACTTGCGGTACCCTCAACCCTGCACTCTGCCTGACCTGGAGAGCGCGGATCTGATCATCGCGCTGAAGGAAGCAGAGCATCGGCCGCTCATCGAACGGCGTTTTCCGGAGATGGCGGACAGAGTGAGATACTGGCATGTGGACGACGTAGACGTCGCCAAGCCTGCCATTGCCTTGGCCTTGATCGACCGCCACGTCGACGATCTATTGGGCTCGCTTTCGGACGCGCGCGCGTCCTGAACGGCGCGGATCGTCTTCATCGTCAGGCGTAGCGCAGCCGTCGTCGGAGGCAGCCTAACGGAGATCGATCTGCCGGCCGTCGTGGGTGTGGAAGACTAGAGCGTGATGAAGTTAGGTTCGTGCATATCCTGAGTTTGCCAAGTAGCTTGCGCATTCTTTGGGCGTGAAGAGCT
>NZ_JCAMOR010000029.1:0-102751 GCF_059512385.1 Bradyrhizobium sp. Crot121
TCTCTTCTCAAGCCAGGAGTGCGCCAACTATCTCAAAAACTCAGGATATGTTTCTATATAAAAACATCATGCTCTAGGCAAGCTTCATGCAACTAAGTCGCAACTGCAATAAGCTGCGGAGCCTTGCTTGGGGCCAAGCACGGCTCGAGCGCGACCGACCGTAAGGCTCATAGGGATGGATGAAGACGAACCAGATGCCGGCGTGCTGGCCGGGTGTCTTGAACGACGGGCTAATTTAGTTCGTCTGCCGGCCGTTCCGCATTGTCGCCAGCACGATGTCGGCGGCGCGAACGCTTGGCGGCTGGTCGCCGGTCGACATGATCGCGTCCATCGTGGCGAAGGCCTCGATCTGGCTGCGGCGCAGCGCGGAATCCGCGAGCACCTCGCCGAGCGCCTGCGACAGCTTTTCGGGCGTCGCGTTCTCCTGCAGGAATTCCGGGATCACCTCCCGGCCGATCACGAGATTGGCCAGGATCACCGATGGCACGCGGATCGCGCGGCGCAGGATGAAGGCCTCGATGGCGCCGACGCGGTAGGCCGTCACCATCGGAACGCCTGACAGCGCCAGCTCCAGCGTCACGGTGCCGGATTTGGCGAACGCGGCATGTGCGATCCTGAACGCGGCGCGCTTCTCGCTCTCGCCGACCACGATCTGCGGCTTGACCTGCCAGCCCTGCACACCCTCGCGGATCACAGCTTCCAGATGCGGCATGGTCGGAAGGACCGGCTCGAACACAACGCCGCTTGCGCGCAATTGCGCCAGCGTTTCGCCGAACAGCGCGAGGTGATGCCTGATCTCGCTGCGCCGGCTCCCGGGCAGCACCAGCAGGACCGGCGGCTGCGCATCGCGCCGCTTTGCTTCCTCGTCGTTCGGCCGCAGCGAGGCAAACTGCTCGGTCAGGGGATGGCCGACATAGCTGCAGGGCGGCCCGCGCAGCTTGCGATATTCTTCCGGCTCGAACGGCAACAGCGCCAGCACGTGATCGACATAGCCGAGCATCGCGCGCGCCCTGCCCGGTCGCCAGGCCCAGACCGACGGCGACACATAGTCGACGATCGGAATGGTAGGATTGCGCGCCCGGACGCGACGGGCGACGCGATGGGTGAAGTCGGGGCTGTCGATGATGACCAGCACGTCCGGCGCCGCATCGATCACGGCATCCGTAGCGTGTCGGATCAATCGCAGGATTTTCGGCAACTGCTGCACAACAGCGGCAAGGCCGACAATCGAAAGTTCTTCGATCGGAAACAGCGACGTGAGGCCCTCGCGCGCCATCATGCGGCCGCCGACGCCGGCAAACTGCACGGCATCGCCGAGCCGCTGGCGCAGCACCTTCATCAGCGCCGCCCCGAGGCGATCGCCGGATTCCTCCGTCGCGATCAGGAAGATCTTGCGCGTGATGTCTGGGGCGCGGCCGTGCATCAGCTTGGCACACCGACGACGAACAGCCGTCTTGCGTCCGCAGCCTCGATCATCGCCTGCGGTTCGGCGGCAAGCGTATTGCCGGCAATGACGGCAATCCCGGCAAGGCCCGCTTTCGCGGCGCCCTCGACCGTGCGCGGCCCGACTGTCGGCAGATCGTAGCGCAGATCCTGGCTGCTCTTGGGCGCCTTCACCAGCACGCCGCGACCGCTCGGGGCACGGATGCGGCCGTCGGCACGCAGCCGCGCCACACGCGCCAGAAGCCCGTCGGTGCCCTCGATGTCCTCGACCGCGACCACATGCCCGTCGATCACAACCGCAGCCTGGCCGATGTCGAACGGACCGAGCGCGGCAAGCACCTCGCGCCCCCTTGCAATGTCGGCGCTGGCGTTGCCAGCCGGCGTCGTGCGCGTGATGCAACCTGCGGGCATCAGCAGATCCGGGGCGACATCCTTGATCCCGACCATGCGAAATCCATCCTGCTCGAGAATGCGGCCCACCCCCGATAGCAGATGATCGTCACCGCCTCGAAACGCGCGGATGACGTTTGCGAGAACACGGAGCGTCTTCAGATCCAGCCGGATTTCCGACAGCGCCGGCCGCATCAAGGTGCCGATGAAGATCAGGTCGCGGCAGCCCTCCTCGCGAAACAATCTGGTCGCCCGCCCGAGCTGGCCGACCGAAATCCAGCGGTGGCGGAAACCCTCGACACGGACCGGATCGCACGCACCGCGCAATGCGAACAGCACCGGCGCGATACCGCGTTTGGCAAGCGACTCCGCAACCGCAAACGGCATGGTGCCGCCGCCTGCGATGACGCCAACTGGAGAGGAAATCGCTGGAGCCGCTGACGTCATGGCTCGGGCGCCCCTCGCATCAGTGCTTGCCGTCGACAGCCGGAAGACAGAGCGGCCGCTTGCCTTTGCCGATGAAGGCGAGGATTTCGGCGATCGCCGGATCCTCGGCGGCCAGCGGCTGCACCGCGGCCAATCGCTCGGCGAAGACGCCCTCGCCATGGAATAGCTTCTGGTAGAAGGCGCGGACGGTCACCAGCCGCTCCCTGGTGAACTTGCGGCGCTTCATGCCGATGATGTTGAGACCTTCGAGCACGGCATACTGGCCGTTGGCGAGGCCGAACGGGATGATGTCGTCGCGCACGCCGCAGACGCCACCGACCATCACCTGTCGCCCGATCCGGGTGAACTGGTGCACGGCCGAAAGCCCGCCGATATAGACGAAGTCCCCGATCTCGCAGTGACCGCCAAGCGTGGCTGATGTCGCAAAGATCACATCATTGCCGACCATGCAGTCATGACCGACATGGCTGTTGTTCATGAAATAGCCGCGGTCGCCGACGCGCGTCAGCCCGCCGCCTTTCACCGTGCCGATGTTCATCGTCACACCTTCGCGGATGGTGCAGCCGGTGCCGATCTCAAGCCGCGTCGGCTCTCCGCGGTAGCTCAGATCCTGCGGCGGTCCGCCCAGCACCGCAAACGGCGAGATCACGCATTCCGCGCCGATCGACGTATGGCCGGAGACGGTCACATGCGCATCAAGCTTGCAGTTCGCGCCGATCGCGACGTTGGGGCCGATGATGCAATAGGGGCCGATCGAGGTGCTCTCGCCGATCACGGCGCCATCCGCAATCCGCGCGGTGGGATCGATCATGCTCATTACGACAGGCCCGCTACTGGTTGATGCGCAAGCGCGCTAAACAATCGAATTTTCCGGCTGTTAGCGCGACATTGCCCGGCATGTCCAGTGACGTATGATGACTGCATATTGCAGCGCGCGGTACACGGGACGAAGATTGAAGGCGCGCCGAGCCGATCAATCCGTCAGCATCGCGCCGACATCGGCTTCGGCGACGATCTGACCGTTGACCTTGGCGTCGCCGTGAAACCACCACATGGTCTTGCGGCGGCCGATCGAGCGCATGTGGTACTCGATGGTGTCGCCGGGCATCACGGGCTTACGGAATTTGCACTTGTCGATGGTGAGGAAGTAGACCGCGCGCGGCTTCTCGGTGCCCTCCACCGACTTGATGCCGATCACGCCGGCAGTCTGCGCCATGGCCTCGATCATCATCACGCCGGGATAGACGGGACGTTCGGGAAAATGCCCGAGGAACGATGGTTCGTTGTACGTGACGTTCTTGACCCCGATGCCGCTATAGTCGGCGCGGATGTTGATGACCCGGTCGATCAACAACATCGGATAGCGGTGCGGCAGCGTCTTGAGGATGTCGTTGATGTCCACAAGCTCGAACCTGACCGGTGACTCCTCCATCACTCCCTTTCCTCGCCTTTCGAATTCGGCGCACCGTCACGCACCAGGCGCTCCACCGCAAGGATCTCCCTAAACCACTGTTTGGTCGGTTTGGCAAAGTGACCGCCCCAGCGGCCGTTGGCTGGAATGTCGTCCTTCACGGCACTCATCGCGGTGACCTGGGCGCCGTCGCCGATCTTCAGATGGTTGTTGATGCCCACCTTGGCGCCCAGCGCGACATTGTCGCCAATGGTCAGGCTGCCCGCGAGCCCGATCTGGGCCGCCAACAAGCAGTGCCTGCCGATGGTCACATTGTGGCCGATCTGGACCTGGTTGTCGACTTTAGTACCCTCGCCGATCACGGAGTCACGCAGGCTACCGCGGTCGATGGTGGAACCGGCGCCGATCTCGACATTGTTCTGGATCAGGACCCGACCGGTCTGCGGCACCTTCAGATGGCCGTCGGGCCCGAAGAAGATGAAGCCGTAGCCGTCCTGGCCGATGTTGCAGCCGGGATGGATCAGCACGTTGTTGCCGATCAGCGTGTTCTGGATCGTCGTCTTGGCGCCGACATTGCAGTCGCGTCCGATCTTGACATCGGCCCCGATCACGGCGCCCGCCCCGACGACAGTCCCCGAACCGATCTCGACCCTGGCCCCGATCACGGCCAACGGGTCGACGATCACGCCGTCCTCCAGATGCGCCGTGGGGTCGATGATCGCCGACGGCGCGATGCCTTCGACACCGAACCACGAGCCCGGCCTGAGCGCGTCGCTGTGCCATTGCCGGGCCAGTTGCACGAAGGCGTGGAACGGCTTTGCGGCCCGCAACACGGCCACATGGGCAGGCACGTCCGCCTCGAAGCGCGGGCTGACCAGACAAGCGCCGGCCTTGGTTGCGGCGAGCTGGTCGACATATTTGAGATTGTCGAAAAACGTCAGATGCATCGGGCCAGCCTCGTCGAGCGAGGCAAGCCCCTTGATCACATGATCGCCCCTGGCGGGATCGACCAAATGCGCCTTCGTCAACGCGGCGATGTCAGCCAGCGTCGACGAAGGGGGACTCTTGAAGAAGATCGGCAGCGCCATTCCATCCGTCGCAGTGCGGCCGACGATCGCGGTTAGAACGATGTTCCGCCGCCAAACTTGAATTGCTGCACGCGATCGAACTGACCCTTGGTAAGTGGGACCGCGTAGTCGAACCGCAGCGGACCGAACGGCGATTGCCAGATCAGGCCGACACCGACCGAGGTGCGGACGACGTTACCATTATCGTACTGCAGTCCGAGGCAGGTTCCAGGATTGGACGGGACCACCCCATTGCCGACAGTTGGCGGAATGCAGCCCGGCACGTTGACCTCGCCCGTCTGCGCCCACGACGTCGGTCCCTTGTAGTCATAGAGACCACCGGCGTCAGCATAGATCGACCCCTTGAGCCCGACTTCCTTCGGCAGGAACCAGAACGGCATCTGCAATTCCGCCGACACGCCCCAGTACTTGGTGCCGCCGAGCGCGTCCATCGTGCCGAACGGGTTGATGTCGCGCGGACCAATGCCGTTCGGAGCAAAACCGCGGACCAGGTTCGGACCCATCTGGAAGTGGTCGAGCATCCGGATCTGATCGTTGCCGACCTGGTTGAGAATACCACCCTGGGCATGGATCAGGCCGACGATATCGGCGACCAGCGGGGTGTAGTACTTCACGTCGATCGCGGACTTGATGTAGCTGACGTCGCCACCGACGCCGGCGAAGTCCTGCTTGAAGTCGACCAGCAGGCCGTCCGTCGGGTTCTTGTTGTTGTCGAGCGTGTTGTAGTTGAGCGAGTAGCCGAGCGCCGACGTGAGCGTCTTGCCGCCCTGCAACTCCTTGCGGACCGGCAGCGAAGCTTCGCCGTCGCTGTAGCACCACAGGCCGAGTCCGGAGCTGTCGGTGGCGCTCTGGCCCCCAGCCGTCGCAGTGCCTCCCGCAGGAATTCCGTTCAATTGCGCGAAGGCCGGCGACGGGTTGAAGGCAAGCAGGCCGTTGTTGGGATTGTTGTTACAGTTCGCGAGCTGGTACGGCAGGCTGATCTTCTGCTGATAGATCGAGTAGCGGAGCTGCAACGCGAGGTCTTCACGCAGGCTGAAGCCTAGCCGCGGGCTGAAGCCGAGCGTTTCGGTACCGTACGAAATGTAGCTGTTTGCGAGTTGCTGGCGCTGGTACAGGTCGAGACCGAGCGCGACGCGATAGTCGAGCAAATACGGCTCGACGAACGACAGCGAGTAGCCGCGCGCATATTGTCCGTAGGTCACCGACGCCTTCGCAAACAGGCCTCGTCCCAGGAAGTTGCGTTCCGAGATACTGACTTCGGCGAGCGCACCGTCCGTGGTCGAATAGCCGCCCGAGACCGAGAAGTCGCCGGTCGACTTCTCCTCGAGATCGACGACCAGGACGACGCGGTCGCTGGACGAGCCCGGCTCGGTGGTGATCTTCACGCTCTTGAAGAAGTCGAGGTTCTTCAGCCGCCGCTCGGCGCGGTCGACCAGGGCGCGGTTGTAGGCGTCACCCTCGGAGAGATCGAACTCGCGGCGGATCACGTAGTCGCGGGTGCGGGTATTGCCGCGAATATTGATACGCTCGATATAGGTCCGCGGGCCCTCGTCCACGGCGAACACGATCGAGACCGTGTGATTCTCGAAATTGCGATCGCCGCGCGGCCGCACGACGGCGAAGGCGTAGCCGCGCCGCGAGGCTTCGATCTGCATTTCCTCAACCGATTTCTCCAGCGCCTCGGCGTTGTATAGAGAGCCGACGGAAACACGCGAGAACGAGCTCAGCGAGTTCGGATCCAGCGTCGCGATCGAAGACTGGTAGCTGACGGACGCCACCCGATACTGCTGTCCCTCCTCGATCTTGAAGGTGACGAGGAAGCCCTTCTTTTCGGGATCGTATTCGGTCAGCGCGGCCACCACCTGCACGTCGGCGAAGCCGTGCTTGAGGTAGAAACGGCGAATCAGGTCGCGGTCGGCCTCGACCCGATCGGGATCGTAGGTGTCGGCGCCGCCGAGGAAGCTCAGCAGGTTTGATTCGCGGGTCTTGATGACGTCGCGCAGGCGATAAGAGGAATAGTAATTGTTGCCGATGAACTCGATCGACCGGACACCGGTCTTCTGGCCTTCGGTGATGGTGAAGATCAGGTCGACGCGGTTGTTCGGCTGCTCGATGATCTCCGGGTTGACGCGCACGTCATAGCGGCCAGAACGGCGGTAGATTTCGACGATACGCTGGGCATCGGACTGCACCATCGGGCGCGAGAAGGTACCGCGCGGCTTCGACTGGATTTCAGCCGAAAGCTGGTCGTCCTTGATCTTCTTGTTGCCCTCAAAGGCGATGCGGCCGATCACGGGGTTTTCGACCACGGTGACGACGATCCGGCCGCCGGCGGGCGTGATTCGAACGTCCTGGAACAGGCCGGTCTCGATCAGCGCCTTCAGGCCATCGTCGATGTCAGCCTGGCTCAGGCGCCCGCCCGGACCCGGCTTGAAGTAGGAGCGGATGGTCTCGACCTCGACACGGCGGTTCCCCTCCACCGTGATCGATTCCACCGTCTGCGCAACGGCAGGCGCAGACACAAACATTGCCGCCAGCGAGGCAGCTACCGGCACAGCGAACATGATCAGAGCGGCAAGCAAGCCCCCCCGCACTCGCATTCCAACAATCATGCGCACCGCGCCCTTATCATTCCACGGCCGGCCCGTTCCCCAACGGACCGGCAGATTCCCAACCTTGCTGCACAGCTTGTAGCCAATTTTGTTACGTCGGCAACCGACTGACGGCTGTGCAATTCCATTTTCATTCCAAGACGTTGCCGTTAGGCAACGCCACAAAAAAGCCGTTTCACGATGCCGCGAGATGGAGAATGTCGTTGTAGGTCGCGAACACCATCAGCATTAGCACCAGAGCGAGGCCGATTCGGAACCCCATTTCCTGAGCGCGTTCAGACAACGGCCGGCCGCGGATCGCCTCGACCGCATAGAACAGAAGGTGACCGCCATCGAGCAGCGGTACCGGGAACAGGTTGAGAAGCCCGATCGAGATCGAGAGCACGGCGGCAAGGTGAATCAGAGCGGCAATGCCGATGCTGGCGACCTGGCCCGAGATTCGCGCGATCCCAAGCGGCCCGCCGACCTGGTTTGCCGCCTCGCGCCCGGTGAACACACCGCCGATATAGGACAGTGTCCGATCGACCACGAACCAGGTCTCCTTCACCCCGAGCCAGAGCGCGGTGGCGGGATCGACCCGCTCGGTCACTTGCTCGCCCGGAGCGGTGGCGCGGGTGATTCCCAGGATGCCCTGTCGGTGGGTGTTCCCGAAGGGATCCTTGATGTCGCGAAGCTCAGGCGTCGCCTGCAACTGGATCGTGGAACCGCTGCGTTTGACGGTGAAAGTCAGCTGATCGCCGCCGTGGATGCTGACGACCCGCTGCATGTCCGAGAAGCTGCCGATCGTAGTACCGTCGATCGCGGTGATGACGTCACCGACCTGGAAACCGGCGACCGCCGCGGCACTTCCCGGCTCGACCTTATCGACCTGCGCCGTGGTGCTCGGCTTGCCGAAGAAGGTGAACAGGCAGGTGAAGATCACGATCGCCAGGATGAAATTGGCAATCGGGCCGGCGGCGACGATCGCCGCGCGCGGCGCGACCTTTTTGTGATGGAAGCTGCCCTTCCGCTCCTCCGCCGTCATGCCCGAGAGGGTCTCGGTCGAGGGCGTGGAAGCTTCACTGTCATCGCCGAAGAATTTGACATAGCCGCCGAGCGGAATCGCGGAGAGCTTCCAGCGCGTGCCATGCCGGTCGTTGAAGCCGAACAGCTCCGGCCCGAAGCCGAGCGAGAAGGTCAACACCCTGACGCCGACCCAGCGGGCGACCAGGAAATGGCCGAGCTCGTGAAAGAAGACGACGATGGTCAGGACAAATAGGAAGGGAACCACATAACCGACGAGCCCGTGGCTCAACGTGTTGAAACCATGTACGAAAAACTCGGTCATTCAGTTCCCCTCAACCAGGGCAACAGGCCCGGTTCCAACCCTCTAAGATGCCTTTAAGGCAATTTGAGGCAATAGGGAGGCAGCCCTATTTCTCGCGTTATGGTCAACGGAAATCGCATCATCTGCCGATGTCAGAGGCGCCAGATTGCCGGACCTGATCCAGTCGTCCAGGGTCGCCTCCACCAGCCGCGCGATCGCGCCGAACTTGATCTTGCCGGCAATGAAGGCGGCAACCGCCACCTCATTGGCTGCATTATATACCGTGGTCGCGCCCCGACCGGTCCTTAACGATTCGTAAGCCAGCCGTAGCCCCGGGAACCGCTCGAAATCCGGCGCCTCGAAGGTCAACTGGCCGATCTTGGCCAGGTCGAGCTTGGCTGACGGCCCGACTATGCGATCGGGCCAACCGAGGCAATGCGCGATCGGAATCCGCATGTCGGGCGTCCCGAGCTGGGCGACCACCGAACGGTCCGAGAACTCCACCATGCCATGGATGATCGACTGCGGATGCACGAGCACGTCGATCTGATCCGGTGTCAGCGCGAACAGATAGGAGGCCTCGATCACCTCGAGCCCCTTGTTCATCATCGAGGCCGAGTCGATCGTGATCTTCTGGCCCATGCTCCAGTTCGGATGCTTCAGCGCCTGCTCGAGGGTGGCTTGCTCGATGTCGGCGGGAGCCCAGGTGCGAAACGGACCGCCGGAAGCGGTGATGATCACCCGCACCAGCTCCTCGCGATTGCCGGAGCTCAGCGCCTGAAACAGCGCGTTATGCTCGGAATCGGCCGGCAGGATGCAGGCGCCCCCCTTCAGCGCGCGCTGCATGAAAAAATCGCCGGCGCAGACCAGGCATTCCTTGTTGGCGAGCGCGACCGTCGCTCCGCGATCGACCGCCGCGAGCGCGGGCTTCAGGCCCGCTGCGCCACTGACCGCCGCCATCACCCAATCCGCCGGCCGTGCGGCCGCCTCGATGATCGCGCTGTCGCCGGCGCCGCATTCGATACGGGTGCCCGCCAGCGCATCCTTCAATTCGGACAACTTGCTCGGATCGGCCACGGCCGCAAAACGCACGTTGAATTCCCGGGCGAGCTTGGCCAGGGCCTGCGCATTGCCGTTGGCGGTCAGCGCCTCGACGCGGAAACGGTCGCGCGCACCGCGCAGCAAGTCCATGGTGCTGTCGCCGATCGAGCCGGTGGCGCCCAGCACGGTCACCGTGCGGACCGCGGAGGCCGCAGCCTTGTTGTTTCGCAATGGGACAGCACTCATTTTCTCACCAAACCATAAGACCGCGGCCGACGCCATCCGCGCCGCCCCGCAAGAAGCCAAAAATTGCGGCAACGGCAACCGCGGCGACGAAGCCGTCCAGCCGGTCCATCAGCCCGCCATGGCCGGGAATGAGATGGCTGGAATCCTTCACGCCGAACCGCCGCTTCACTGCGGACTCGAAGAGATCGCCGAACTGGGAAACCACCGAGAGCACCGCGCCCAAGACCAGCAGCGGCACAACCGCGCCGAGGCCGAACACCGCAAAACCCGCCGCGACGACGAGACTACCGACGAAGCTGCCGACCGCGCCCGCCCAGGTCTTCTTCGGGCTGACCCGTGGCCAGAGTTTTGGGCCCCCAATGCTGCGACCGGCGAAATAGCCGCCGATGTCGGTCGCCCAGACGACCAACAACACGAACAGCAGCGCCACAAAGCCTTCTTCCGGATCCTGCCGCAGCAGGACCGAGGCGACTTCCGCGACGGCGGCGTAACAAAATCCAGCGATCGTCCACCGACGTTGCTCGGATGAAATCACAGCGATCACGATCAGCCCGATCGCCAGCACCGATACCGCGGCGTCAAGCCGCCCTGCCCCGAGACAGAGCCCAGCGCCCGCCAGCGCAAGCGCACCGGCCATGGTCATGCGCAGCGTGTGTCCGGCGCCAATGACCATCAGCCATTCGACATAGAGGCCGATCGCGGCGAGCGTGACCAGAAGCGTCCAGAGAACACCGCCCGCATAGGCGATTGCAATCGCAACCGGCGCCAAGACCAGCGCCGCGATGATGCGCATCAAGAGATTGCGCGAGGACGGCTCGCTCCTTGCCGCGGGTGCGGCTTTATCTTGGGTCACGATGCGGTTTTCGCAGCCAGACCGCCGAAGCGGCGCTCGCGTCTGGCGTATTCGGCGATCGCACTTTCCAGCGCCGCCTTGTCGAAGTCCGGCCAATGGATCGGCACAAACACGAGCTCGCTATAGGCCGCCTGCCACATCAGGAAATTCGACAGCCGCTGTTCGCCGCTGGTGCGGATGATCAGATCGGGGTCGGGAATGTCGGGCGTGCCGAGATATTGCCCGAGTGTGTCGGCATCGATCGATGCGGGATCGCGCCTTCCTTCCGCCACCTCCCGCGCCAGCCGCCGCGCGGCGCCGGCGATCTCCTGGCGCGAGCCATAATTGAAGGCGACGACGAGATTGAGCTTGGTGTTTGCCCTGGTCAGCTCTTCTGCTTCGTTGAGCAGCGCGCAGATATCCGGATCGAGTCCCTCGCGCTCGCCGATGACGCGCACCCTCACCCCGTCCCGGTGCAACGTCGCCAGATCGTTGCGGATGAAGCGGCGCAACAGGCCGAAGAGATCGCCGATCTCGGTCGTCGGACGCGACCAGTTCTCCGACGAGAACGAGAAGATGGTGAGATAGAGGATGCCGAGTTCGTGCGAGGCCCGCACCACCCGGCGCAACGCCTCCACGCCGCGCCGATGTCCCTCCGCGCGCGGCAGGCCGCGTGCCGCCGCCCAGCGCCCGTTGCCGTCCATGATGATCGCCACATGCAACGGACTGCCGGTTCGATCCGGTCCGGCAGTTGCAGGTGCGGGGGCGTTCGACATTGGCGCTGTCCAAATCAAACGGTCAGGATTTCCTTTTCCTTGGCCGCCAGCAACTGATCGATCTCGGCGATCACGCCGTCGGTCGCCTTCTGCACCTCGGCGGCGAGCCGCTCCTGATCGTCCTCGGAGATCTCGTGATTCTTCTCGAGCTTCTTGACGACATCGAGCCCGTCGCGGCGGACATGGCGGACCGCCACCTTGGCCGCTTCCGCATATTTATGCGCGACCTTGACGAGTTCCTTGCGACGCTCGGCGTTGAGTTCGGGAATACGCAGCCGCAACACCTGGCCTTCGGTCGCGGGCGAGAGGCCGAGATTCGAATCGACGATCGCCTTCTCCACCGCCTTGACCATCGTCTTGTCCCAGACCTGCACCGAGAGCAGCCGCGGCTCGGGCACGCTGACGGTAGCGAGCTGGTTGAGCGGCATATGCGAGCCATAGGCCTCGACCTGGACCGGCTCCAGCATCGACGCCGCGGCACGGCCGGTACGCAGGCCGCCCAATTCGTGCTTGAGGGACTGGGTCGCACCTTGCATACGGCGCTTTACTTCGTTGATGTCAAAACCAGGCGTGGGCATGACGCTCTCCCTTCCTCTGCATCAGCGTCCGATCAGGTCGGATCGGATCACGATCTAATCACTTCGTTTGAGCATGATCTCTGCGGAAAACCGGTTTCCACTTTTCCGGATCATGCTCGAGAAACCAACCGCCTTGCCGCAACGCCCAAGCGTCAGCCGGCGACGACCGTACCGTGGCCCGTGCCGCGCAGGATGGCGCCGATCGAACCAGGCTCGGCGATCGAAAACACAATGATAGGCAGCGACGTCTCGCGGGCAAGCGCGAATGCGGTCGCGTCCATGACCTTGTAACCGCCGGCAATCGCCTGCGAATGCGTCAGGCGATCGAAACGTTTGGCCGACGGGTCCTTCTTGGGATCGGCGCTGTAGACGCCGTCGACATTGGTGGCCTTCAAGACCGCGTCCGCGCCGATCTCGGCCGCGCGCAGGACCGCGGTGGTATCGGTGGTGAAGAACGGATTGCCGGTTCCACCACCGAGCAGGATGATCTTGCCCTCGGCGAGGTATTTGTGCGCCGCACTGCGGGTGAACAATTCGGAGATTTCCGGCATCACGAAGGCTGACAGGGTGCGCGCCGGCGTGCCCTTGCGCTCGACCGCCGATTCCAGCGCGAGGCAGTTCATGACGGTCGCCAGCATGCCCATGGTGTCGCCGGTGGTGCGGGACACGCCATGGGACGACACCTGCACGCCGCGTACCATATTGCCGCCGCCGACCACGACCGCAATCTCAGTGCCGAGATGGCGCGCCGCGATCAGGTCGTCGGCGATGCGGTCGATGGTGGGCTGGTCGATGCCGAAGGATTGGCTGCCGGCGAGGTATTCGCCTGAAAGCTTGATCACCACGCGACGATAGACCGGCTCAGCCATGATGCTCCCTCATCCCGCGCAAGCAGGTTCCGGCACGATGGCGCCGGAACCGTTCGACCCACGCGGTTACTTCTTGCCGCTGGCCGCCGCGACTTCGGCTGCGAAATCGGATTCCTGCTTCTCGATTCCCTCACCAAGAGCATAGCGCACAAAACCGGCAATCTTCACCGGACCGCCGACCTTGCCCTCAGCTTCCTTGACCGCCTGCGCCACGGACTTTCCGCTATCGTGGATGAAAGCCTGCTCCAGCAGGCAGACTTCCTTGTAGAAGGTCTTCAGGCCGGACTCGACGATCTTCTCGATCACGTTCTCGGGCTTGCCCTGCTGACGGTACTTGTCGGCCAGCACATCTTTCTCGCGCCGGACGACGTCAGGATCGAGCCCGGCGGGATCGATCGCCTGCGGGTTGGCCGCGGCGACATGCATGGCCAGCTGGCGGCCGAGCAGGGCAAGCTCATCGGTCTTGCCGGCCGATTCCAGCGCCACGATCACGCCCATCTTGCCGGCGCCCTCGATGACTGCGTTGTGGACGTAGCTCGACACCACGCCCTTGCCGACCTCGAGCGAAGCCGCGCGGCGCAGCGTCATGTTCTCGCCGATGGTCGCAATCGCATCGTTGATCGCAGCCTCAACAGTGACGTCGCCGACCTTGGCCGCCTTGATCTTCTCGACGTCGGCGCCGACCTCGAGCGCGACCTGGGCGACCATCTTGACCAGGCCCTGGAATTGATCGTTGCGCGCGACGAAGTCGGTCTCGGAATTGACCTCGACGACGACGCCCTTGGTGCCCTGGGTCAGGGCGCCGATCAGGCCCTCGGCGGCAACGCGACCGGCCTTCTTGGCGGCCTTCGACAGGCCCTTCTTGCGCAGCCAGTCCTGCGCGGCCTGCATGTCGCCGGCGGCCTCGGTCAGCGCCGCCTTGCAATCCATCATTCCCGCGCCGGTCGACTCGCGCAGGTCCTTGACCATCGCTGCTGTGATCGTTGCCATCATTGAATTCCTTCTTGCCTGTGAAGCGCGGCGGCGCCCTTAGGGCGCCGCCGTCAGCGACAGGGAATGCCTTGATCTGGGAATTGAAGCGCTGGCCGGAAAGGTCCGGCCACGCGGCCGTTCAGGTTATTCCGCTTCCGCGGTAAGCGCCTTGGCCTGGGCGACCCAAGCGTCGGCACGGCTCGGCAGACCGACCTGTTCGCCGATCTTGTGGGCGGTGTCGTGATCGAGCTCGGCGAGCTGCCAGTAGTGGAAGACGCCGAGGTCATTGAGCTTCTTCTCGATGGTGCCCGACACACCGGTGAGCTTCTTGAGGTTGTCGGCAGTGCCACGCGGCCCCGGCAGACCCTGGAAGCCGGTCGTCGCCGACGGCGCCGGGAGTTCTTCCTGTTCCGGCTGGACGGAGGCGCCGATATCGATGCCGGCATCGCCCTGCGCGCGCGAGATGCCGTCGATCGCGGCCCGCGCGACCAGGTCGCAATAGAGCGAAATCGCCCGGCCGGCGTCGTCATTGCCCGGCACCACATAGGTGATGCCCTTCGGGTCCGAATTGGTGTCGACGATCGCGGCGACAGGGATGTTGAGCCGCTGCGCTTCCTGGATCGCGATGTCTTCCTTGTTGGTGTCGATCACAAAGATCATGTCGGGCAGGCCGCCCATGTCCTTGATGCCGCCGAGCGAACGGTCAAGCTTGTCGCGCTCGCGCTGCAGCGTCAGCCGTTCCTTCTTGGTGTAGGAATTGGCTTCGCCGGACGAGAGCACCTCGTCCAGATGGCGCAGCCGCTTGATCGAGGCCGAGATCGTCTTCCAGTTGGTCAGCGTGCCGCCGAGCCAGCGCGAATTGACGAAATACTGCGCCGAGCGCTTGGCCGCATCCGCGACCCCGTCCTGCGCCTGCCGCTTGGTGCCGACGAACAGGATACGGCCGCCCTTGGCGACGGTATCGCTGACCGCCTGCAACGCACGGTGCAGCATCGGCACGGTCTGGGCGAGATCGATGATATGGATGTTGTTGCGGGCGCCGAAAATGTACTCCGCCATTTTCGGGTTCCAGCGGTGGGCCTGGTGGCCAAAGTGCACGCCAGCTTCCAAAAGCTGACGCATGGTGAAATCGGGTACCGACATCGTTTTGATTCTCCGGTTGGTTCCTCCGGAAACGTGTGAGCAAGCGAGCCTTGTCGGCCCGGCTGCCACCGGACGGCCTTCTAGAGCCATGTTTCCGTGTGAGATGGCGCGCTGTATAGCGCGATTTCCGCCAGAAGCAAGGAAATATGGGCGGATTTGGGGGCGCCTGGCGGCTTTAGGCGATTGGCGACGATTCGCACGCCCATTTCCTCGACATCTCGGCGGCGACACCATTTCCCAATGGCAGCAATCACTTATCTCGGTTCAACAACCGAATCTGTGAAGAATGCAATCCGCCGCGCCGTCGGTGGCGTTGGATCCGCAATCCGGCGCTCACAGCGTTTCGACCATCTCGACGCCGGTCACCGCCTTGATTGCGCCGGCGATCTGCGGGGATACCTGGAAGCGGCCTTCGAGCTTGAATTCGACCTCGGTCTCCAGATCGAGCCGCAGCACCAGCGCGACATCGCCACCGGTGCCGTTGCCCGGCTGAAGCCGCTTGGCGATCGAGTCCAGCGGCTTGGTGTCGCGCAGGAAGATGCGCAGGCCCTTTTGCGTCTTGGCGGCTGCGGCATCGAGCGGCTCGGCATGCAGCACGCGGGCGCGGACGTCCTCGCCCTGCAGCTCGGCGCCGAGCTGCAGCAGCACGGCTGCGCCCGGCTCCAGCACGTCGCGGTATTGCGCCAATCCTTCGGAAAACAGCACCGCCTCGAAATGGCCGGTGGGATCAGACAGGCCCATGATGCCCATCTTGTTGCCGGTCTTGGTGCGCCGCTCCATGCGCGACACCACCGTTGCCGCGACCTTGCCGGCGGTCGCACCGGTTTTGACCGCGCGCGAGAACTCGGCCCAGGATTGCACGCGCAATCGCTTCAAAGCTGTGGCGTAGTCATCGAGCGGGTGACCCGAGAGGAAGAATCCGATGGCGTCGTATTCGCGTCGCAGCCGATCCGCCGGCAGCCACGGCTCGACCTGCGGCAGCACGATGCTCGGCGCGTCCGAAAGCCCGCCAAACATATCGTTCTGGCCCGATGTCGCGGCCTCATGGCTCCGCTGGCAGGCGGCGAGGATCGCATCGGCGCCGGCGAAGACGCGGGCCCGGTTCGGGTCGAGCGAATCGAAGGCGCCGGCGGCGGCGAGGCTTTCGATGATGCGCTTATTGATTGCGCGCGGGCTCACGCGCGCCGCGAAATCGGCCAGCGATGTGAAGGCCCCCTTGCGCCGCTCCTCCACGATCTGCTCGACCGCCTGCAGACCGACGCCTTTCAGCGCGGCCAATGCGTAGTAGATCGTCTTGTCGCCGACATCGAACGTTGCGCCGGAACGATTGACGTCGGGCGGCTCGACCTTGATCCCCAGCCGCTGTGCCTCGGCACGGAATTCGGAGAGCTTGTCCGTATTGTTGAGTTCGAGCGTCATCGACGCTGCCAGGAACTCCACGGGATAATGCGCCTTCATATAGGCGGTCTGATAGGAGACCAGCGCATAGGCCGCGGCGTGGCTCTTGTTGAAGCCGTAGTCGGCGAACTTGGCGAGCAGTTCGAAGATCGTCTCCGCCTGCCCTTTCGGCACGCCATTCTTGACCGCGCCGGCGACGAAGATCTCGCGCTGCTTCTCCATCTCGGCGCGAATCTTCTTGCCCATGGCGCGGCGCAACAGGTCGGCTTGGCCGAGCGTGTAGCCCGCCATCTGCTGCGCGATCTGCATCACCTGCTCCTGGTAGATGATGACGCCGAACGTCTCTTTCAGGATCGGCTCCAGGATCGGATGCAGATATTCCGGCTCTTCGTCGCCGTGCTTGCGCGCGCAATAGGTCGGGATGTTGGCCATCGGGCCGGGGCGATACAGCGCCACCAGCGCGATGATGTCCTCGAAACGGTCCGGCCGCATGTCGATCAGCGCGCGCCGCATGCCCTGGCTTTCAACCTGGAACACGCCGACCACATCGCCCCGCGCCAGCATCTGGTAACTTTCGGCATCGTCGATCGGCAGCGTCGCCAGATCGACATGCACATCGCGCTGCTTGAGCAGCCTCACGGCAACATCAAGCACCGTCAGCGTCTTCAGGCCGAGGAAGTCGAACTTCACAAGCCCCGCCGGCTCGACCCATTTCATGTTGAACTGGGTCACCGGCATGTCGGATTTGGGATCGCGGTAGAGCGGCACGAGCTCGCTCAAGGGGCGGTCGCCGATCACGATACCGGCGGCGTGGGTCGACGCGTGCCGCGTCAGACCTTCCAGGCGCTGCGCGATGTCGAAGGCGCGCGCGACCACCGGATCCTCGTCGCGGAAAGCCTGCAGCTTGGGTTCGCCCTCGATCGCCTGCGCCAGCGTCACGGGCGCGGCGGGATTTTGCGGCACCAGCTTGGTTAGCTTGTCGACCTGGCCATAGGGCATCTGCAGCACACGGCCGACGTCGCGCAGCACGCCGCGCGCCTGCAGCGTACCGAAGGTGATGATCTGCGCCACCTGGTCGCGGCCGTAGCGCTCCTGCACATAGGAGATCACCTCGCCGCGACGATCCTGGCAGAAGTCGATGTCGAAGTCCGGCATCGACACGCGTTCGGGATTGAGGAAGCGCTCGAACAGCAGCCCGAATCGGATCGGATCAAGATCGGTGATCGTCAGCGCCCAGGCAACCAGCGAGCCTGCGCCGGAGCCACGGCCCGGCCCGACCGGGATGTCGTGGGCCTTGGCCCATTTGATGAAGTCGGAGACGATCAGGAAGTAGCCCGCATAGTTCATGCGGTTGATGACGTCGATCTCGAAGGCGAGACGCTTCTGATAGTCCTCTTCCGTGATGCCCGGCGACAAGCCGTGGATCCGCAGACGCCTCGCGAGCCCCTCCTCGGCCTGGCGCATCAGCTCCGCCGCCTCCTCGCTTGCCGCATCGGAGGCCGATCCGGCGCCGACCGTGAAGCGCGGCAAGATCGGCTTGCGTGTCCTCGGCCGAAACGAGCAGCGCTCGGCGATCTCGACCGTCGACGCCAGGGCTTCCGGAATATCCGCAAACAGCACCGCCATCTCGGCGCGCGTCTTGAAGCGGTGGTCGGGCGTGAGCTGCTCGCGATCGGTCTCTGCGATCAGCCGGCCGCCGGCAATGCACAGCAGCGCATCGTGGGCCTCGTAGTCGTCGGTGCTCGCGAAATAGGGCTCGTTGGTCGCAACCAGCGGCAGCCCCTTCGTATAGGCAAGATCGATCAGGCCGGCCTCGGTGCGGCGCTCTTTGTCGATGCCGTGGCGCTGCAGCTCGATATAGAGGCGGTCGCCGAACAGGCTTGCCAGCCGGTCGCAACGCGTGGCGGCAAGGCTCGCTTGATCGGCCGCGAACGCAAGCGTGATCGGCCCGTCCGGACCGCCGGTCAGCGCGATCAGGTCCTCGGCATCGTCCGTCAGCCAGTCGAACTTGATATGCGGCAACTGGTGGACGGGCGTCTCCAGGAACGCCCGCGAGTTCAGCCGCATCAGGCTGCGATAGCCGCGTTCGCGCGCGGCGAGCAGCACGATTCGGGCCGGAGCGCCGGCCAGCACACTGCGCGAATTCGGATCGACGTCGCCGAAATCGATCGCGAGCTCACAGCCGACAATAGGCTGGATGCCATAGCCGGCCATCTTGTCGGAGAATTCCAGCGCCCCGAACATGTTGTCGGTGTCGGTCAGCGCCAGCGCCGGCTGGCGGTCCGCCTTGGCGAGCTCGCCGAGCTTGGCGATCTTGATCGAACCCTTCAGCAGCGAATAGGCCGAATGAACGTGAAGATGGACGAATCCGGCACTGGGCATGGGTGATTCGAACGGCCTTGGTTTGATGGAGGAACGCAACCGCCGGGCCTGGGCACATGGCCGCCGATCCCGACTCGCCATTCAATGGTGATGCGTCCGATCCCCGGAGTCCACGCCGAACGCGCCATCGTGATGCGGCGTCCCGCTTTTCCCCAAGGGATGGCAACCGATGGCGGCCGACGAAATCGATGCGCCCTCCTCCCACTCAGAACTGCGGAATCAACTGCGCCCAGACCGCGATCATTCCAATGAACAGCGTGATCGATGCCAGCGCCGCCGCCTCTTCGACGAAAATCTTCAACATCGGTCGTCTCCTTGATGAGAACATACGAGGAACATTGTTCCTTATTTGTTCATGGAGTCAAGGCCGAGCCGTCGGGCTGCCGCGGAGAATCGAACGCGAATGAAGCGGGTGGTTAATGCGCGGCCGCAACCGGCAAGGTCATCCGAACACTTTTTCCGGTTGGACCGTCAGCCTGTGAGCGACGTAGGGCTCCTCGCTGTAGCGCTCGAGGATTTCATTGCAGACGAGGCAACGGAATTCCCCCGGCTGACCGGGAAGCGAATCGACCTCGATGCGGCGGTAACCGGCTTCGCATCTCGGACATTGCACGTCGGATTTCAGCGGGGCGTTGGGGATGCGCCGCGATCGCGGCATTTTCGCGCCGCGCGGCGAGAATGATCAGGAGCCGATCGCAGGCAAACCAAGAAAAAAGCCCCGGGCAGATCGCCCGGGGCTGATTGTGCCGCGTTGGTTTCGCGAGGATCAGTACTTGCCGATGAGCGGAGCGCCACCGAAGCCGAACTTGTAGTTCAGGCGGACGGTGACGAGGTCGGCGTCCTGCTTGATGTCGTCGATACGCGTGACGCCGAAGCCCGGGTTGACGAAGGTGTTGCGCTCGGTGTCGAGGAACAAGTGGTTGTACTCGACGCCAGCCGACCAGCCCGGAGCGAACGCGAATTCGAGGCCTGCACCAATGCTGCCACCCCAACGGGTCTTTTCCACGCTGTCGCCGACCACACCGAGGAACAAGCCCTCATGCTTGCTGTTGACGACCGCTCCACCGCCCTTCACGTAGAGCAGGACGTTGTTCCAGGCGTAACCGACCTGGCCGGTGAACAGGCCGAAGGCGTCGATCTTGGTGCGGTTAGTGACCAACAGGGCATTGCTGGCGTTGGAGCCGCTGAAGTCGGCCCAGTTGCCCTGCGCTTCCACGCCGAACACCCAGTTGCCAGTCTGCCAGCGATAGCCGACCTGACCACCGACCGTGCCGCCGGTCGAATCATGGGAACCCTCGCCGACGGGGAAACCGAAGTCCGACACGTTGGTCCAGGTGTTGTGGCTCGAGCCCCAGCCGCCGTTGACGCCGATGTAGAAGCCGCTCCAGTCATAGATGGCGGCAACCACCGGCGGAGCCTTCGTATAAGGACGCGCAGCCAGATCCGCAGCGACCGCGGGCGCAGCGGCGCCAAGGGCGACCAAGCTCGCCGTTACAAGCAAAACCTTTTTCATTTTATTTCCCGTTCCAGATGTGACGACCCCACGGCCTTCACGCGCCTCAATAAACAGGGTTCCTCAAAATTGCTGTAACTTGGCTGCAACAGATACGGCGAAACGATTCTGACGAAAACGTGAGTTAATGTTGTATTACTTACACTTAGCCTCCGAAGATCGTACCGTCCCCCTGCCACAAAAAATTCACAGTTCGGCCTTCGCCACACTCCTTGTGTTGCATATTTGTTTGACGTCCTCTCGGTTGTACGGCTTGGATCGGGTGACGAGCGAACGAGCGACGAGCTGCGATCAAGGAGAAGAGATGCGCAACGTAATCCTGGTTTTGTCCGCGGCCGCCGCGATCGGCGCCCTTGGAACCGCGCCGGCCGCAGCGGTCGGCACGCGCTATCCATTCTGTATCCAGGGGAACGAACAGCCCGGGCTCAGCAACTGCACCTTCACCAGCTATGAGCAGTGCCAGGCAACGGCGTCCGGGCGCTTCCTGTGGTGCGTACCCAATCCCTTCTATGCCGGCGGCGGCAACGGTCCGCGGGCTTCGCGCCGGCCTCTGCCGCCGCCCCCGCCCGCAATCCCCTTCTTCGAGCCTTTCAACGATTGAGTCGGGGTGCACGTCCGCTCCGCGAAGACCATATGATCGGCGCGGGAACGTGACTTGACGGTCCCGCCCGCGAATACTCTGTTCCGAGCGGGGTTAGCGATGGGAGGACGGAATAGTCGTCCTGACGCGGGAGGAACCGATGCGCATTCCGATGTTGGCGATCCTGACGCTTGGCGCGGTCGCGGCGGCGTCATCCGCCCGCGCGCAGACTTATGACCCGAATTATCCGGTCTGCCTGCATGTCTACGGCCCCGTCACCTATTACGACTGCAGCTACACCTCGCTGCCCCAATGCGCGATGTCCGCGTCGGGCCGGGCGGCCCAGTGCGTGATCAATCCTTACGCGGCCAACGCCTACCCTCATCCTTACGCGGCCAACGCGTATGTCAACTCGTCACCGCGGCGTCACAAACGATATCGCCGGGTCTACTGAGAGACCTTTGTTTAAGCATAATCTCCGCGGAAACGCTTCGCGTTCGTCGCGAGGAGAAACGTGCTCTAATCAAGCTCGACCACCTGCCCGTTCGCCAGCGACACGCGGCGGTCCATCCGGGCGGCAAGGTCCATGTTGTGGGTCGCGATCAGCATCGCAACCCGCGTCGCCTTCACCAGTTGCATCAGCGCGTTGAAGACGTGGTCAGCAGTCTGCGGATCAAGGTTGCCGGTCGGCTCGTCGGCCAGCAGCGCCCGTGGCGCGTTCGCAACTGCCCGCGCAATGGCGACCCGCTGCTGCTCACCGCCGGAAAGCTCGGCCGGCCGATGCTTGATACGGTCTCCGAGACCAAGATAGGACAATATCTCGGTCGAGCGTTTCACGGTCTCGGAGCGTTTGAGGCCGCGGATCATCTGCGGCAGCATCACGTTCTCCAGCGCGGAGAATTCCGGCAATAGCCGGTGCGACTGGTAGACGAAGCCGATATCGGTGCGGCGAATCTGGGTGCGGTCGATATCCGACATTTGCGACGTCGGCGTGCCTCCGACGTAGACTTCGCCGTCGTCGGGGGTCTCGAGCAGACCCGCGATGTGCAGGAGCGTCGATTTGCCCGAGCCGGACGGGGCCACCAGCGCCACGGACTGTCCCGGCCACAGCGCGAGCTTGGCGCCGTCGAGAATCGTCAGCGTCGCCTCACCCTGCCGGTACTGGCGCTTGATGTCGTGGAGATAGATGACCGGCACATCTTGCGCCCCCTCCGCCATCTCAGCCCTCATTCGTAGCGCAGCGCTTCGACGGGATCGAGCCGCGCGGCCCGCCACGACGGATAAAGCGTCGCCAGGAACGACAGCGTCAGCGCCATGATGACGACGGCCGTGGTTTCGCCGAAATCGATCTCGGCCGGCAGCTTCGACAGGAAGTAGAGCGTCGGGTCGAACAATTCGGTGCTGGTGAGCCAGGACAGGAATTGCCGGATCGATTCGATGTTCATGCAGATCAGCATGCCCACGAGGAAGCCGACGATGGTGCCCACGACACCGATCGAGGCGCCCGTGATCAGGAAGATGCGCATGATCGATCCTTGCGAGGCGCCCATCGTGCGCAGGATCGCAATGTCCTGTCCCTTGTCCTTTACCAGCATGATCAGGCCGGAGACGATGTTGAGCGCCGCGACCAATACGATCATGGTCAGGATCAGGAACATCACGTTGCGCTCGACCTGCAGCGCGTTGAAGAAGGTCGAGTTGCGCTGCCGCCAGTCGACCAGGAACACTGGCCGTCCCGCGGCTTCCGTCACGGTCTTGCGAAATGTGTCGATGCGATCGGGATTGGTGGTGAATATCTCGATCGCGGTGACGTCGTTGTTGCGGTTGAAATAGGCCTGCGATTCCGCAAGCGGCATGAACACGAAACCCGAGTCATATTCGGACATGCCGATCTCGAACACCGCCGCGATCTTGTAAGGCTTGATGCGCGGCGTCGTCCCCATCGGCGTCACCGCACCGCGCGGGGCCACCAGGGTGATGCTGTCGCCAGCATGCAGCGATAGTTGATCGGCCAGGCGGCGGCCGATCGCGACCCCCTGCGCTTCGTCGAAATTCTCGAGGCTGCCCTGCTTGATGTTCTTCGCGATCGAGAACAGGTTGTTCAGATCTTCCGCCCGCATGCCGCGCACGAGCACGCCGGAGGCATTGAAGGCGGAGGACGCCAGCGCCTGGCCGTCCACCACCGGCGCCGCAAGCCGGACGCCCTGCACCTGGCTGATGCGCTCGGCGACATCCTTCCAGTCGGTGAGTGGCGATTCCAGCGGCTGGACCAGGAGATGGCCATTGAGGCCGAGGATCTTGTCGAGCAATTCCTTGCGGAAGCCGTTCATCACGGCCATCACCACGATCAGCGTGGCGACGCCGAGCATGATGCCGAGAAAGGAAAAGCCGGCAATGACGGAAATGAAACCCTCCCTGCGACGCGCCCGCAGGTAACGTCCGGACAGCAGCCACTCGAAGGGCGCGAAAGGCGGGGTGCGGACTTTTTCGGTCATGGCCTCATCCATGTGTCGATAATCCCATGATTCGGGGCCAAATGTGGCCGGACTGGCCAACCGCACGCGGTTGCGGTGGATAAAACGCTACCCCGCGATCTTCACAAGCGCGTCGTCGAGCGTGAGGTTTTCGCGCGTGCCGTCGCTGCGCCGTTTGATCTCAACCTTGCCTTCGGCGAGGCCTTTCGGGCCGACCAGGACCTGCCAGGGGATGCCGATCAGGTCGGCGGCGGCGAATTTCGCGCCGGCGCGCTGATCAGTATCGTCATAGAGCACGTCGACGCCCTTGGCCTTCAAATCCGCGTAGAGCTTTTCGCAGGCCGCATCAACGGCGGCATCGCCCTGCTTCAGGTTCAGGATCGCCGCCTTGAACGGCGCAACCGCCTCCGGCCAT
Source organism: Bradyrhizobium sp. Crot121 (assembly GCF_059512385.1). Lineage (NCBI taxonomy): Bacteria > Pseudomonadati > Pseudomonadota > Alphaproteobacteria > Hyphomicrobiales > Nitrobacteraceae > Bradyrhizobium > Bradyrhizobium sp. Crot121. The sequence goes on from NZ_JCAMOR010000029.1 coordinate 23,917, forward strand.
TTGATGCCGGCATCATCGTGGCAAGCCTCGATGATGGCGCCGACCAGCCGCGAGACCCCGACGCCATAGGAGCCGCCATGGATCGGCACTTCCGCGCCATCGGGACCCGCGACCAGCGCCTTCATGGTGTCGGAATATTTGGTGCCGAAATAGAAGATCTGGCCGACCTCGATGCCACGGGTGTTGACCCGCTTCTCCGCCGGCACCTCACTTTCGAAGCGCGCAGCGTCATGGACGTCCTCGGTCGCGGCATAGACTGAGGTCCACTGCTTGATGATCGGGGTGAGGTCGCCGTCGTAGTCGACGTCATCGGGTGGAATCGGCAAATCGAGCACGTCGCTGTTGCAGAACACGCCGGACTCGCCGGTCTCCGCCAGCACGATGAATTCATGGCTCAAGTCGCCGCCGATCGGCCCGGTTTCGGCGCGCATCGGGATCGCCTTCAGCCCCATCCGCGCGAACGTGCGCAGGTAAGCCACGAACATCTTGTTGTAGGCGCGCCGCGCGCCGGCCTCGTCGAGATCGAAGGAATAGGCGTCCTTCATCAGGAACTCGCGGCCGCGCATCACCCCGAAGCGCGGGCGCTGCTCGTCACGGAACTTCCACTGGATGTGGTAGAGATTGAGCGGCAGGCTCTTGTACGACTTCACATAGGCACGGAAGATTTCCGTGATCATTTCCTCGTTGGTCGGCCCGTAAAGCAGCTCGCGCTTGTGGCGGTCGGTGATGCGCAGCATTTCCGGACCGTAGGCATCGTACCGGCCGCTCTCGCGCCAGAGGTCGGCGAGTTGCAGGGTCGGCATCATCAGTTCCAGCGCGCCGGCGCGGTCCTGCTCCTCGCGCACGATCTGCTCGATCTTCTGCAGGACCTTGAAGCCGAGCGGCAGCCAGGCATAGATGCCCGCGGCCTCCTGCCGGATCATGCCGGCGCGCAGCATCAGGCGATGCGAGACGATCTCCGCCTCTTTCGGGTTTTCTTTCAGGATAGGCAGGAAAAACCGCGACAATCGCATGGGCGCACTCAGGAATCAGTTGAGGAGGCAAGAGAAACGCAGTGAAACCGGATCGGGTGCGAAAACACAAGGCCGGCAATTGCGAAAAAGCCGCCAAATAAGCCGATTTGCGGGCGTTGCGCCGATTTGTAATGAGATCGCCGGGGGTGGGTAAAGCGAACCTTACCAGCCGTTCACACTAAATCTGGCCCACCCCACGGCTCCATTGCCTCACTTGCTGCCGGAATGATCGTGCGACTTCTTCATTTCCATGTGGCCGCCCTGATCGCCGCCCGGCGCCTGTGCGCCGACGGCCTGCACATCGAGCGACAGCGTCACCTTGCCCGCCTTCTCGAATTCGAGCGTGACCGGCACCTTGTCGCCCTGCTTCAGCGGCTGCTTCAGGTCGAACATCATCAGATGATAGCCGCCGGGCGCGAGCTTCACGGTCTTGCCGGGCTCGATCGCGAGGCCCTTGTCCAGCGGCCGCATCTTCATCACGCCGTTCTCCGTCGCCATCTCGTGCACCTCGAGCTTGCCGGCGATGTCGCCGGAGGCCCCCACCAGCCGGTCCGGTGACGAGCCCTTGTTCTCGATCGTGAGATAGCCGCCAGCGACCTTCGCGCCGCTCGGCGTCGCCCGGCTCCAGGCCTGGCTGATGACGAGATCGCCGGCCTTGATGTCTTCGGCCTGCGCCGGGGCACCGAACAAGACGGCCAGCAGAGGAGCGAGCGCAATGATGGAAGAGAGTTTCTTCATGTTGTTCTATCCCGTATTTCAGATTGACTTGTTATCTTGATCCCGTCGTCGCGGCCTGTCCTTGTGCCCATTTGTCGAGCTCCGGCATCTCGGCCGCTCCCTCGATGGTGGTGACTGCGCCGCCGCGCGCGATCAGCATCGTGCGCGGAATATCGCCCTGCCAGGCCGGATCGATTTCAAATCGCAGCCGATCGGCAAAGCCATCGCTGAACATCCAGTTCTCGGCCGCGGAGAGCCCGGCTTTCTGCAGCATCGATTGCGTCGCCTCCGGGAGGTTGGGCACCAGGTCCGCACTGATCGTGACCACATCGATTCCAGGATGGTCCTTCATGAACTTGCCGAGCTGGGGCAACTCGACCTTGCACGGACCACAGGTCACGCCCCAGAAATGAACCAGGGTCGGACGACCGGCGTGTGAACGCAGAATTTGCTGCCAGCTTCCGCGTTCGAATGACTTGAGCTCGGCGTCATCCGCGGTTGCTGCGGCGGAAAGCGTCCCCAACAGAAATGCTGCGGCAAGCAGTTCGCGTTTCATGGCTGTCTCTCGATTGGTTGGAAACGATATCCATCGGCCTTCGTCATCCAGGAGAGATAGACTCTCCGGCTGTCCGAGACGAGCAGCGGATGGTCGGAATTGTCGGTCGTGCTGGCGATCACCCTGGATGTCGACCAGGTCGCTCCATCATCTTGTGACGTCATCAGCTTCACCTCGGTCTTCTCGCCGTCGAACTCCTTCCAGACCATCACAAGCCCTTCCGGTCCGGCGATGACCTGCGGCCGCGACGGGCTTCGGCTGGGCTCGCCGATCGGCAGCGGATTCGAGAAGGTTTTTCCGCCGTCGGTCGAGCGCGCATAGAAGAGCCCCTTGCGCGCCTTGCCGTTCGTGTACCAGGCGACATGATAGGTTCCATTCGGCGAGATTGACAGGCTCGGTCCGTGGTGCGGACAGGCCGCGATCTGCCAGTCATCCCGGCTGACGCGATGGACCTCTCCCGGCGATACCGGATCTGCGAAGGTGACGACAGCATGATCGCGGACACCGCCTTCAAAGATGTTCCTGAATACGATGACCGGGCGGCCGCTACCATCCAGGGCCAGGCCGAGGCGACAACATTCGCAGGTGTTGTCGGCGACGAGCTGCGCGTCGGAGTAAGTCGAACCGCCGTCCTTCGATGTCGCGAAGAACAGGCCCGCGCCATCATAGGGCTTGCCGTTCTGCCGCGCCGGCACGCGGTTGCGCTTGTCGAGCCAGGCCGCGAACGCGGTGCCATCAGGCTCCAAGGCAATGGCCTCGAAGCGCTGGCTCTCGTTATCAGCGGTGATCGGGCGCAACGGAGCAAAGCTCTTGCCGCCATCGGTCGATTGCGTCGCGAGCACCTGACCGTTGAAGGCCTTGTCCCTGAAGATCGAGAACGCCAGCACAATCCGTCCCTTGCCATCGATGGCGATCTTCGGACGGGCGTCCGGTCCCCAATCCAGATTTAAGCTCTCGCGCGTGACCTGTACCGGCGAGGAGAAGGTCTTTCCGTCGTCCTTCGAACTTGCAACGGAGATCTGGCCGCCGGCCATCCACACCAGCCAAAGCGTGCCGTCGGCACCGAACGCGGGCGTGACCTTGCTTGCACAGCGCAGGAGCGTTTCCTCGCACGCGGCTTCCGATGCGTGCTGATGGTTCATCTGCGCGAATGCACCGCCGTGCCAAAGCGTGGAGACCGCCGCCATGGCAGCAGCGCCAAGGATAGCTCTGAGATCCCTCATGACAACGCACCTCATTTGAACGCTAGTTTCATGCCGGCCACAAACGTTCTTGGCGCTCCGGCATAGATCGAGCCGGTGGTGTTGGCCAGCACGCTCGCGGGGTTTTGAATGCCCGCCGCCGTTACCGTGTCACCAATGTTGTTGGCGGAAGCCACATATGTGCGGTCAAAGACGTTCCGCACCTCGAGGTAGAAGTTGACCGCCTTGAAGTAGTCCGAGACCAGGTCGGTGCCATAGTGGACATTGAGGTTGACCAGCTCATAGCCGGGCGCCTTCAGGAGGTTGGCGTTGTCCATGTAGAAGGAGTCCTTCCACTGCACTTCCACGAACGCGCCGAGCCCTCGCAGCGGCCCAGACAACTGGTCGTAGGAAAGCCGTGCGGTCAACTCGTTCGGCGAGATGCCCGGGATCTTGTTGCCCGCGCGGTTGAAGCCGAACACCGCACCATTGGTGATGTTCTCGATGTACTCCGTGTAGATCTCATCGAGATAGGTGTAGGCCGCCGTCAGCCGCCAGCCCGAATAGAAACGCCAGTCGACGGCAAGCTCCACGCCGCGATGCTCGGATCGCGGTGCATTGAACGTATAGCTCGCATTGGGTGCTCCGACCGGCGTTGCCTGCGTCACCAGTTCGTCCTTGAAGAACTCGTAGAAACCGGTGGCGCTCAGCCTGAGCGCGCTGTTCGGTGTCCAGTCGAAGCCCAGATCATAGCCGAGATTTTTCTGGGCCTGCAGCCCTGTATTGTTGCCGTTCTGGCCGTTCGGCAGCACGAAGAGATTGCTGACCTGCGGCGTCCCGTAGCCGGTCGCCACCCTGCCGCGGAATTGCCACTCGCTGTTCAGCCGGTAGAGAAGCGCAAGCTCCGGCGCGGTGTTCTGGAATTGCCGATCGGCGGTCGTCACCATCGTCGTCGTGATCGGTATCGGCCCCGTATAAGTGTACGCCGTGTTCCTTCCCTTGAGGTTGGTCGTTTCCCAGCCAATGCCCGCAATCGCCGTGAGCTGCGGGTTGAGCTTGAGTTCCTGGCGCGCGCGAACGCCGTAGTTGGATGTATCGCTATAGAGATTGCTGGATAGCGCGCCGAGCGTGGCATTGCCGCCCGGCGCGACATTGCGCGTGTCGCTGGAGGCGACGAGCGTGTTGTACCAACCCCCGAAATAGGTGGTCGATTCCATGCCAAGGATCTCGCCGCGCCGCGTGACGTCGCTCATATAATTGTAGGACGGGAAGTCGCCGATCGCGCTGGTCGCCCCGGTGGGCTGGTTGATGTTGCGGTCGTCGAACACGAACTGGTTGCGCCAGGTGGTCTGGTTGTCGAAATCGTGCTCCCAGCGGCCGCCGACGATGGTGCGGCGATCGTTGCGACCGAGGCCTGCCTGCAGCGCAGTCTCCCTGTCGATTCCTCCCGCTGCGTTGAAGCCATTGTTGAACAGCGGCACCGTTGCGCAGCCAAGCGCGGCCGTGGCTCCGGTGACGCAGCCCCGCTGGAACGGGTTTTGGTCATATTGATTCAACGACAGCCGGATCGGCAGCCGCGCGCTCAAGTCGTTGTTGATGAACTTGACGGTGAAGCGGTCATCGGGCGTGGCCTGCAGCGTGCCGAGGAAATTCACCGTCTGGGTGTTGAACCAGCTATTGGTGATGTAACCGTCGCCGCGCGCATCGCTCGCAAACAGCGAGCCCTCGAAATTGCCGACCTTCTTGCCCGCAGCCAGATAGTTGTTCAGGTAACCGAAGCTGCCGCCGTCGACGCCGTATTCGACACCGTCGATCGTACCGCCCGGCCGCGTCCGGAAATTCAGCGCGCCGCCGGTTGCGTAGTTGCCGTAGAGCGCCGAGGACGGTCCACGGATCACGTCGATCGCGCCATAGGCGTGCGGATCGATCAGGTCGCTGCGCGACAGTCCGTCCGGCTGGGTGACCGGAAAACCGTCCTCGAAGATGACGAGGTTGCGAATCCCGAAGCCGTTGCGGGCATTCGATCCGCGGATCGAAATGCCGACGTCGCGCGGCCCGTTGCCCTGCTTGATCGAGATGCCGGGGCTCTCTCGCAGCACGTCTCCGACCGAAAACGCCGGCCGATTGTCGAACTGACTGCGGTCGACGGTGGTTTGAGTTTGGCCACTGGGAGCCTGGTTCAGCCCGTCGCGCAGAACCGTGGGCGTGACGTCGCGCTGCACCACGACGGTCGGGATGGCGGTGGTCCTTGGCGGCGTCACCCGCGGCCGGGCGGCGAGCGTGCGTCCCGCCGGCTTCGGTTTCGCCGGCTTGGCGCGGGCTTCTCGGGGAGCCTCCACGTTGACCGGCGGCAAGGCGGTTTGCGCCGTAGCCGGTGATGGATCGGTGGCGAGCATGGCACCGAGCACCATTGTGCCGGCACCGCTCAGGTAAGCGAGGCGTAACATTGAGAAATTCCTGACACCGGCTCTGCGGCCGGCTTGATGGACGACGTCAACCGGCGCAGCGAAGGCCTAACCGGCAGCGAACGGCAGTCAGGAAATCGATGGTGGGGCGCGCGCCTGCGCGTGGGAGCGTGCCCGGACATCCGCCAGACGGGAGACGAAATCGAGCCATGCCACCTGTTCGGGCGACCGCTCGATAACGCCGGCGGTCATCTCGGGTGGATCGACCGGAGTGCCGGTCTGCAGCACATTACAGATCGAGCAGCAGCCGTCGCGGACGTGCGGCCCGCCCGGGTCGGTTTCGCCGGAAGCGGCGCTGTTGTCATGGCAGATGATGGCGGCGGCCAGCGGATCGGAGGCGGCGATTCCGGCCGCCCAACAGGCCGCGATCGGCGCAAAGATTTGCACCATCAGCGCAATCAGGAAAACGGGCAGAAAATTCTTCAGCCGCCGGCGCATCGCAAAACCCATCCGATGGCGGAAGTAATCACTGCGCCGGGCCGGAGTCGAGAGCCGAAACGCCGCCTTTTTGTCCCGGCACAAGGAATAATCGGGTCCGGATCGGCACCCTCTTACCCCCTACTTTCATACCCCGTGACGGGTCTTAAACGCGGATTTACAACCGATAGTGGCGAAATCCCAATCATTTCGCAAATTGCTCGAATTTTGAACAATCGTTGCTGAAATTGATGACAAAACAAAAAAGATGGTCTACCAATTCAGGCTCAGGCCAGCCACAGGGCGGACGGTCTGGTGGTCCAAGTCTCGGGAGGAGCCCGGCGCGCAGAAGCAGCGTCACCCCATCAATCAAGATCAAATCCGAATTTTTGGGGAAATAGGGTCGACACAATTCCTCGAGCAGGGCTAGGAGCCCTGCTCTTTTTTCTTTGGGCCATCGCGATCGCTGATCATGTCATCGGCAAATCCGATCGAGCGCAGCTTCGAACTTGCGGCGGCGCGCTGCGATGATCTGACACCGCTGATCTATCGTCGCTTGTTCGAAGCGCATCCCGAAACCGTCGCAATGTTTCGCACCGAAGGCAGTGAGCTCGTCAAAGGCTCGATGCTGGCGCTGACGATCGAAGCGATTCTCGATTTCGCCGGCGAGCGGCGCGGCAACTTCCGGATGATCGAATGCGAGGTCGCCTCGCACGATGCTTACGGCACGCCCCGAGATTTATTCGTCGCGTTCTTCGCCGTGATCGCGGGCACGCTCCAGGAAATTCTTGGTGTGGAGTGGACAGCCGAGATCGATGCTGCGTGGCAAAAACTGCTGCGCGACATCGAAACGATCGTGATGCCGGATGTCGCTAAAGCATGATCCGGAAAAGTGGGTACCGGTTTTCCGAACAGATCATGCTCAAACAAAGAGCTAAAGCGGGACGACGATTCGAAGAAGCGTCGTCTCGCTTTAGCAGCCGCGGAATCGGAACCGTTGGCATGAACGCTCCGATTGTGACAGACTTTCCCTGATCCGCGGCGCGCGCAACAGACGCCGACGGCGCCAAGAACAGACATCAGGGAGCGTGCGATGCCAACGAAGGACACATCTTCAAGGACCAGGCGCGATCTTCTTCAGACGGCGGCAGCCGGCGGCGCAGCAGCCGCGCTGCTCGGCGGGATTGGCGTGAGCCCCGCGCTCGCGGCGGAAGTGGGACGTTCCGAGAAACCGCTGAAGGCTGCATTCTCCAACGCCGGCCTGCAGGCCACCTGGTGCGCGCAAGGCAAACAGGCGGCCGAATATTGGGGCAAGCTCTTCAACGTCGAGGTCACATGGTTCGACGGCCAGCTCGATGCGGTCAAGCAGCGCGCCGCGATCGACAATATGGCGTCGCAAAAATGGGACTTCGTCGCCATCCAGGCGTTCGGCATCGGCACGCTGACCCAGCCGGTGCAGAAGATGATTGACGCCGGCATTCCCGTCATCGACATGGATACGCTGATCGCTCCGCTCGATCAGATCAACGTCCATTCCTTCCTCGCCCCGGACAATGAATTCATGGGGTCCTCGGTGACGCAGGCGCTCGTCAACGCCATCGGCGGCAAGGGCAAGATCATCATGACGCAAGGCGCACTCGGCCATACCGGCGCGCAGGGCCGCGCCAAGGGCTTCAACGCAGTCGTGAAGCAGTATCCGAACATCGAGGTGCTCGACACCCAGCCGGCCGATTGGGATGTCTCCAAGACCGCGCGTCTGTGGGAGACCTATCTCACCAAATACCCGCAGATCGACGCCGCCTTCTTCCACAATGACGACATGGCGCTCGCCGCCTACAACATCATGAAGGCGCGCAACCGCACCAACATCCTGATCGGCGGGGTCGACGCCATGCCACCGGCGATCCAGGCGGTGAGCGAAGGCCGCATGTTCGCGACCGTCCGTAATCCATCGTGCCGCATCCACGGCGGCGCCATCATCGCGGGCGTCGCCGCGGTGACCGCGGGCGAGAAGAGCGGACAGGGCATTCCAAAGAGCGTGGTGACCGACGGTCCGGTGGTAACCAAAGCCAATGCCGCTGGCATGCAATGGATGGAGGATCATTTTCTGATCTGAGCCGCCCGCATGCCACAGGGACGCTCACCGATCCTCGAATTGAAGGAGATCACGAAGGCTTTCGGCGGTGTCGAAGCGCTTCGTGGGGTCGACTTCGCGCTTTACGCCGGCGAGATCCACGGTCTCGTCGGCGAAAACGGCGCTGGAAAGAGCACGCTGATGAAAATCATCGCCGGCGTGCATCCGGAATTCTCCGGCCGCTTCGTACTCGACGGACGCCAGACCCGTTTCCGCAGGGCGAGCGATGCGCATGCAGCCGGTGTCGCCATGGTGCATCAGGAACTCAGCGTCGCGCCCGATCTTTCCGTTGCCGAGAACGTCTTTCTCGGGGCGCAGCCGACCAACCGTTTCGGTATCGTTCAGTGGCGGAGAATGGCGCGCGAGGCGGGCGAGCAGCTTGCGCGTTTCGGCATCGACGTCGATCCGATGACGCGGCTGGGCGATCTGCCGATCGGCCTGCAGCAACTGATCGAGATCGCGCGCGTGCTATTCTCCGGCGCCCGCATCGTCATCCTGGACGAGCCAACCTCGGCGCTCTCCCCGCCCGAGGTCGAGCGGTTGTTCGCGACTTTGCGACGGCTGCGCGACGAGGGCACCGGCATCGTCTTCATCTCCCATTTCATCGAGGACATCCTGCGCATTTCCGACACCGTGACGGTGTTCCGCAATGGGCGGAAGGTCCACGAAACCGAAGCCGCCGCGACCAGCAAGGCCGCACTGATCGAAGCGATGATCGGCAAGGGCCGCGAGGCGCTGGAAGAGACCTATGCGCATGACATCACGCTGCCGCCGCGCGGTGACCGTCCAGTGGTCTTGAAAGCCGACGCACTGTCGCTCGCCCGCAGCGTCCAGGACGTCTCGTTCGACGTGCGCGCCGGCGAAGTGCTCGGCATCTACGGCTTCATGGGATGCGGCCAGTTGGAATTGGCGCGCGTCCTGTTTGGCAAGATCAAGCCCGACAGCGGCACGGTGGTCATCGACGACAACCGCACAGCCTTCCGCAGCACGGCCGCGGCCCGGCGCGCCGGAATCGCCTTTGTCCCCGAGAGCCGACGCGCGATGCTGTTTCACCAGGAGCCGGTCTACAAGAACATCTCGATCAGCGTGCTCGACCGTATATCTGCACTTCTGCTCAAGCCGTCGCGCGAGCGCTCGATTGCCGCCCGGCAGGTCGAGCAATTGCAGATCCGCCCGGCGGCGGTTGAGCTCGACCTCGGGATGCTCTCGGGCGGCAATCAGCAGAAGGTGGCGCTGGCAAAGTGGCTGAGCTATCCGCCGCGGGTGCTGGTGCTGTGTGAGCCGACCCGCGGCATGGATGTCGGCGCCAAGAACGATGTCATCAACATCGTCCGCGAGCTCAGCGCCAAAGGGCTCGCCGTCATCGTGCTCTCGACCGAACCGGAGACGGTGTTGTCGCTTGCCGATCGCATCATCGTCATGAAACGCGGCGCGGTGGTGCGCGAATTTGCGGGTGAGGTGGTCAGCAAGGACCGCCTGCTCGAGGCGGCCTAACGGAGAACAGCATGGCAAGCAGCGAAGGGGTGACTGCAACGGTGCATCGCGGCGGACAGCGCAACGCGACTGCGATCCTGCGCTCGCAGATGCGCAACATCGCGCCGTTCCTGACACTGATCTGCCTGAGCGGGTTCTTCGCAATCGCGAGCCCCTCCTTCGCGACCCTCGACAATCTCGGCAACATCCTGACGCAAGTCTCCGTCACCGGCATCATCGCCGTCGGCCTGACCTTCGTGATCCTGTGCGCCGAGATCGATCTCTCGATCGCCGCCATCGCCAACGTCACCGGCATTGCCGTTGCCTATTTCACGCTGCAGGAATCCTATGTGAACATCGCCAATGTACCGTTGCCGGGCTGGGCGGCGATCATGCTGTCATTGGCGCTCTGCGCACTGCTCGGCCTCGTCAATGCCCTGGGGCTGACCGTGATCGGCATCCCCTCCTTCATCATGACGCTGGCGATGATGCAGATCGCGGCCGGCATCTCGGCGCTGCTGGTGCGCGGCCAGATCGCCTACAAGGTGCCCGACCTGGTCGCGACGCTCGGATCCGGATCCATCGGCGGCATTCCATGGATCGTGATCGTCGCGGCGGTGATGCTGCTCGCCGGCCACCTGGTGCTCACCTACACCCGCTTCGGCCGCTACGTCTACATGGTCGGCGGCAATCGCGAAGCGGCGGAATATTCCGGGCTCAACGTCAAGCTGATCCTGGGCAGCGTGATGGTGATCTCAGCAGTCTGCTCCGGCATCGCCGGCATGCTCGGCGTCGCGCATTTCGGCAGCGCCCAGCAGAACGAATTCGACACCTACCTGCTCGATTCGATCGCCGCTGTGGTGGTCGGCGGCACCAGCCTGTTCGGCGGCCGCGGCGGCATCGGCAACACCATTGTCGGCCTGTTCGTGCTGGGCGTGCTCAACAACGGCCTCGACCACGTCAATATCGACAGCTTCCTGAAAATCCTGATCCGCGGCCTGATCCTGCTCGCCGCGCTCGTCATCAATGTCTACGCGCAGCGGCTGCGAGCACGGACGGCGGAATAGTGTGCGGATCAGCTCGAACCCGTATCCTTGAACGGAGACAGATAAGGCGGCAGCGGCGACCGGTCCGCCTTCGAAAAAATCTCGAAACGCTCGAGCCAGCGTGTTGCTGCGGAGCCCAGATGCTCGCGCAACAATCTGGCGGCCTTGCTGACATTGTCGCGACGGAGCTGCTCGACGATCGCGAGATGCTCCTCCAGGGCATCGTGCATGGTCCCCTGCGGAACGCTCAGGCTGGAGTCGAGCAGATAAAGGCTCGGCACAAACAGGATATGCGTTCTCTGCAGCGCCTTGACGATCTCGCGGTTGGGACAATGGTCCAGCAGATTGATGTGGAGGTCAGTTTCGAGTTGCCCGACTGGTCCGATTTCGACCGGACCGTTTGATATCGCACGCCGCAGGTCGGCATGCATGCGTCCGAGTTCCGCAGCTGGCGCCAGCGGCGCGGCGCGCATCAGCGCCTCCGGCTCGAGGATCGCACGCATCTCGAACAGTTCGCGGATCTTGTCCGACGACACATGCGGCGCAATCCAATGGCCGAGCCCGTCCTTTCCGACCATCCCCACGCTGTGCATGCGGGCAAGGACATCGCGGGCGACGGTGCGGCTGACATTGAAGAAGTCAGCTAACGCCGCTTCGGTAATCCTGAGCGATCCGAACAGCACGCGAATCCAGAGTTCCTGCTCGACCTTCTTGTAAACCCGTTCCCATTGCGGCAATGGAGCGATCCGCGATTCGCCAAGCGAGGCGATCTGTCCGACATGCTCAGCCTTCGGACGGCCGGCGACCTGATAACCCCGCCCCTCCAATGGATGGACGATCTTCGCCTCGCACAGCGCCCGCAACGCATGTCTGGCGGGTGAACGGCTGATGCCGAATGCTTTGGCGACCTGCACTTCCAGCAATTTCTCACCGGGCCGAATCCGCCCCTGCTCGATCATGTCCTTGAGCAACAGAAATGCATCCCGTTGCATCGACGTCTTCTCGAATGCTTCGGCAGCAGCGGCGGCTTGCGGTGACGCTTTCATGTTCCCAACGTCTGGTTGCAGACTTCGCCGGAACTTAACCGGCGAACAGCGCTTCGCGAAGATATACCTTCATCGCAGGAAGGCAGCTATCCGCCGGTTCAGCTCGGAGGCGGCGGCTGGATCGGTTGCACTGGCAACCTGGTGGCCGGAATCCGACATCACCTCCACCAATTCGCAATCGGCGATGTGCCGCGCCGCCCAGCGGCCGGCTTCCGTCGGATTGTAGAGATCCAGCGGCGGGATCGCGATCAGCGTCCGCGCCCAGATCGATCGCAGCGCGGCGATGGTATCTCCCCGAAAGCCCGGCGTATCGCCGACATCATGGCCGTCATACGCGAACGACTGATAGATCCAATCAAGCGGATCGAACCCCTGCTCCAGCCAAAGCCGCGTACGATCCGACAACCAGCGCCTGATCTCATCAGGACCGCTGAACTGCCTGTCAATATGCTGCGGCGTCCGCGCGCCGAGAAGCTGCATGACCGCGCTCCAGCTTTCCCAGCGGTTCGGAAGCTGGTCCGGACATATATCCGGATCCGCCGCATGGCTTTGCAGGGCAAGCCGCGCGGCATGGTTGACGGCGCCCGACCAGGCGGTCGTCTTCGCCATCGGCGTCATGGCCACGACCTGCCGCACAATATCGGGATAGGAAACCGCCCATTGCAGCGCCTGCATCCCGCCCATCGAGGCGCCGATCACGAGATCGACGGTTTCGATGCCGAGATGCTGCATCAGCAGCTTCTGGCTGTTCACCATGTCGCGGATGGTGAAGCGGGGGAAGTTCAGGCGCGGCTGCCTGCGCGACAGTGACGGTGAGCTGCTCAGGCCGTTGCCGATTGCATCGATCGCGAAGATCCTGGCCCGGCCGGGATCGAGCGCCCGGCCCTCCCCGATCAGGAAATCAAGCCGGTGGTGGCTGCTTCCGATGGCGCAGAGGGCGACGATGACCGGAAGCGAACGATCATCGATGTCGCCATGGACGGCATAGGACAGCTCGAAGTCCTCGATCGCTTCACCGCTCTCCAGCACGAGACGAGGCAGGTTCAGCCGGCCGTGCGGCGCATCGATCCAGCCGGGCTGCACGGGAGGGCGCATCTATGCCGGCACCTTCACGCCCTTATAGAGGATCTTCACCGAACGTTCGTGCTGCTTGCGATGAAACTCGACCGCCACAGGATCCATGTCGCGGCTTGGAATCGGTTCGTGCTCGAAAGTCCGGTAAGTATCGACGCCACGCACCAGCGAGGCACTGTCTTCCCCTTCAACCTGGCGCACCGATGTTGGCATGTAGCGGATCGCAAAGCCGATGCGGCGACGCTTCGACGGATTGGGCGCCGAGCCGTGGATCAGGCGCACATGGTGCAACGACATTTCGCCCGGCTCGAGTTCGAGCATGACCGCCATTTTCGGATCGACCTCTACCGCAACCTCCTGTCCGCGCGTGAGCATGTTGTTCTTGGAGAACGTATCGCGATGCGGGATCTGATCCTGCAGATGCGTGCCGGGCACGACTTCCAGGGCGCCGTTCGCCTTGTTGCTCTCCGACAGCGCAACCCATGCGGTGACGACATCCGGGCTCGACAGGCCCCAATAGGTGGAGTCCTGGTGCCATGACACGAATGACGGGTCCTCCGCTTCCTTGATGAAGAAACTGCTCGCCCAACACAGGATATTCTCGCCGTAGAGATCCTCGATCGCATCGACGATCCGCTCTTCGCGGATCAAGTCGCTCAGCCAGGTGAACAATAGATGGCTCCGTCCGCGCAGCGACCCGCTGAGCGGACCGCCGATGGTTCGCTCGAACGCCTCAAGCTTCGCGCGGATCGAAGCCGCTTGCTCGGTCGATATCGCGCGGATGGGAGCGACATATCCATCTTTCCAAAAGCCTTCGATTTGCGCAGGCGACAACACCTTCGGCATTTCCTTCTCCCCTTGTTCTTCCCTACCCTCTTATGATGTACATTGCATTCAATGTACATTGATGGCAGGATATCGCGTCAAGTTCGGACCGGTCAACCCTCCAGCATGACGGTCCGGCCGGACCGATCCAATGAGGCCGCGCGAAGAAAGCGGCCCGCGCAAGCTAGGGAGAGTTGGAATGTCATTGAGCCATACCGTCCGGCGGGTGTTTTTCGCGGCCGTCGCTGTGCTTGCCGCAACCAGCACGGCCTCGGCGCAGAAGAAATACGACGTCGGCGCCACCGATACCGAGATCAAGATTGGCAACATCATGCCCTATAGCGGGCCGCTGTCCGCCTATGGCGTCATCGGCGAGACCGAAGCGGCCTACTTCAGGATGATCAACGAACAGGGCGGCATCAACGGCCGCAAGATCAACTTCATCTCATATGACGACGCCTACTCACCGCCGAAGACGGTCGAGCAGGCCCGCAAGCTGGTCGAAAGCGATGAAGTGCTCCTGATCTTCCATGCATTGGGAACGCCGACCAACAGCGCCATCCACAAATACATGAACACGAAAAAAGTGCCGCATCTCTTCGTCTCCAGCGGCGCCACCAAGTGGAACGACCCGAAGCACTTCCCCTGGACCACGGGCTGGCAGCCGAACTACCAGAGCGAAGCCCGCAGCTTCGCGAAATACGTACTGAACGAGAAGCCCGACGCCAGGATCGGCGTATTCTTCCAGAATGACGATTCCGGCGTCGACTTCATGAAAGGCTTCAGGGACGGGCTGGGCGACAAGGCTCGCTCGATGATCGTCGCCGAGGAGAGCTATGAGACCTCGGAGCCGACGATCGACTCGCACATCGTGAAGATGAAGTCAGCCAATGTCGACGTCATCGTCAACTTCGCGACTCCCAAGTTTGCCGCGCAAGCCATCAAGAAGATCGCGGAAATCGGCTGGAAGCCCATGCACGTCATGACCAGCGTCTCGATTTCGGTCGCGAGCGTGATGAAACCGGCCGGCCTGGAGAACGGCCATGGCATCGTGTCAGCCACCTATCTGAAGGATGCGACGGACCCCCAGTGGAAGGACGATCCCGGCATCCGCCGTTTCGACGAGTTTCTGACGAAGTATTACCCGAGGGGAAATCGGGCCGACGTGCTGGTGCTGACGGGATATTCAGCCGCCCAATCGCTGGTCCATGTCCTGAAAGCCTGCGGCGACAACCTGACGCGCGAGAACGTCATGAAGCAGGCCGCTTCGCTGAAGGACGTCGAGCTTGACGGGCTGCTGCCGGGCATCAAGATGAACACGAGCGCCAACGATTTCGGCCCGATCCAGGACCTGCAGCTCATTCGCTTCAAGGGCGAAAGCTGGGAGCGGTTCGGCGACGTCATATCCGGACGCCGCTCCGCGAGCGAGACGAACTAGTCTAGCGCTCGGGCGCCCCCTCTCCCTGTAAGAACGGAGAGAGGGAGGAAGAAACCCGGGCTCGCTTCGCGTGCGGCGACAGAAATCGCCGCACGCCACCCGCGCAAATGAACCTCAGGAAAGATGATGGACTTCCTGCAGGCCGTAAACCGGCGTCGCAAGTCCCTCCTTTCGGGCCTTTAGCTGCAACGAAAGATACTGCGAGTAGTGGCGCGACTGGTGCAGATTGCCGCCGTGGAACCACAGACCTTCCTGTTGCGTCGGTTTCCACATGTTGCGCTGTTCGCCTTCCCACGGACCAGGGTCCTTGGTCGTGTTGGAGCCAAGTCCCCAGCATTTGCCGACCTTGTCGGCCACGTCCTTGGAGATCAGGTCCGCAGCCCAACCATTCATCGAGCCGTAGCCGGTGGCGTAAACGATCAGATCCGCATCCAGCTCGCGGCCATCATCCAACAGGATGGAATGCTCCTTGAGCTCGCGAACGTTCACGCCGCTCACCAGCTTGATCCTTCCATCGGCAACGAGATCGCAGGCTCCAACATCTATGTAATATCCCGAGCCGCGGCGCAGATATTTCATGAACAGGCCGGACTCGTCGTCGCCGAAATCCAGCATGAAACCTGCCTTTTCCAAGCGCTTGTAGAACGCTGCATCCTTCTTGCGAATGGCGTTGTAAATCGGGATCTGGAATTCGTGCATGATGCGATAGGGGAGCGAGGCGAAAATCAGATCCGCCTTGCGGGTCGTCATGCCTGAGGCGACGGCACGCTCGGAATAGAGATCGCCAAGGCCGATTTCCATCAGCGAGTCCGATTTCACGATGTGGGTCGACGAGCGCTGCAACATCGTGACATCGGCCCCGGCTTCCCAGAGCGCCGCGCAGATATCGTGCGCGGAGTTGTTGGATCCGACGACAACCACCTTCTTTCCCTTGTAGGCGTCCGGTCCCGGATGTTGCGACGAATGCTGCTGCTCGCCCTTGAAAACATCCTGCCCCCTGAACTTCGGGATGTTTGCCTTGCCCGACATCCCGGTCGCCAGCACGAGCTGTTTCGGTTTCAGCACGATCTCCTCCCCGCCACGCTCGACGACGACCGTCCACTCCTTTGCCTTCTCGTCGTACTTGGCGGATTTGCACGTCGTGGAACTCCAGTAGTTCAGCTCCATGACCTTCGTGTACATTTCCAGCCAATCGCCGATCTTGTCCTTGGGCGCGAACACCGGCCAGTTCTCCGGGAACGGGATGTAGGGCAAGTGGTCGTACCAGACCGGATCGTGCAGGCAGAGCGACTTGTAGCGCTTGCGCCAGCTATCGCCCGGCCGCTCGTTCTTCTCGACGATAATGGTCGGCACGCCGAGCTGCCGCAATCGTGCGCCAAGGGCGATGCCGCCCTGACCGCCGCCGACGATAACGACGTAGGGTTGCGTCTTGACGCCGAGCTCGGCGATCTCCTGTTCGCGCTTTTCCTTCCAGGTCTTGCGAGCAGGATCGCTGCCGTGCTCGGCCCCCATGGGCCGCATCGACCCTTTCGGCTCCTCGTGGCCTTTCAGCTCCGTCATGGTTGTGAGCAGCGTCCATATCAGCCCGTTCTTCAGCCGGATATGGCCGTAGCCGCGCGCCACTTCGGTTTCGAACTCAAACCAGCCGTCCGCGACGCCGTCGACTTCGCTCGCGGGATTGCTTGCGTCCTGACGAAAATGGCGGGGTTTGATGCCGGCGAGCTGCGCCGTCAACATCTCGCGAACCTGGCCCTGACCTTCCATGGTGCGCAGGTTCCAGGTGAAGGCCACGAGATCGCGCCAGTAGCAATCGGCCTGAAACAGATTCACCGCAACATCGATCTCGCCGCCGGCGAGCGCGTCCTCCAGCTTACCGAGGGCAGCCTCCACCTTGGTGTGAGGGCTATTGTCCAGCATAGTCGTCTCCTCTCTCTTGTATTTTGGTAACATCAGTCAACGCGGGCGCTCGCTATGCATGGCGAGCGCCCGCGCCTTTCGCAGAAGCTATTTCGTCAGATCGATCAGGATTTTCAGATGCTGACCGGCGGGATCGAGCAGCACGTCGAAGCCTCCTCCGACCGCCTGATCCAGCGTGATCTTCTTGGTCACCACCTTCTTTGCCGGCAGCAGACCGGTGCTAATCAGCCTGATGACACGCGGCCAGTAATGCGTGGGATAGGCCCACGATCCCCGTATATCGATGTCCTTGAACGTGACCTGGAACCAGTCGAGCGGATTTTCGTGGGGATGAAGACCGGTCTGCACCACCACCCCCTGCTTCCGCACCGCGTCCGTGCAGGCCTTGAGAGCCTGCTCGTTACCGACGCATTCGATCGCGACGTCGCAGCCGACATTCCCTTCGCTCAGCGAGCGGACCACATCGCCGGGATTGTCGCGCTTCGGATTGATGGTGACGACGTCAGGCAAGATGGACTTGGCGAATTTCAATCGCGCGTCGTTGATGTCTGAAACGAAAAGCTGAGCAGCACCCGCCGCCCGCGCAGCCAGCAGCGTCAGGATCCCGATTGGACCTGCGCCGGTGACCAGCACGCTGTTGCCTGCCGTCACGCCACCGCGGTCGCAGGCGTAGACGGCCACCGCTGTCGGCTCGACAAGCGCGGCTTCCTCATCAGTCATCTCGTCTGGAATCTTCTCAACATTGTATTCGTTGAGCAGGGCATATTCCGCCATTCCGCCAGACACCCAGCTCAACCCCGCCAATGCAAGTTGCGGGCTGAGATGGAAGAGACCGCGGTCGGCGAAATAATCGCCGGCGCGTGGCATGATCAACGGCTGAACCGATACGCGGTCGCCCGGCTTCACCGATGTAACCCCCTTCCCGACCGCTTCAACCACGCCGCCGAATTCGTGACCGAGAACCTGCGGCCCGCTGACACCTGTAAACGGATGCGGTTCGACGGGGATGAAGATCGGCCCGTAGGCATACTCGTGCAGGTCGGTGCCGCAGATGCCGACGAAGCGGTTCCGGATCAGGACCTGACCCGCGGCTGGCGTTTCCGCCGGTATTGGAATCGTATCGAGACGCAGATCTTTGGCTGCATGAAATCGCAAGGCTTTCATTCTTTCCTCCTGTAACTATTTGCGTTTGTGGTTTGCTGCATTCGGCTTCAATGCCTGGTCCGGCTCATGCCGGGCTGGAGGTCATGGAAGGAAATTTGCCTGGACCGGCTATGATCGCGAGTTGCCCGGTTCGGCTTCTCTCTCATCCTCACGGGACATCATCCCATGAGCCTGGTGTCCTCTGTCCCTTCCAGAGATAGGGCTCGGCCAGCCCGTAACCGAACAGCATCGGAACTATGAAGGACCAGTGCGTGCCCATGTAGCCGTAGGTGAAGGCTTCGCTGATGTTGCCGAAAACCGGCCCGATCAGGTCGAACAAGAGTTTCGTCACCAGATAGGCGAGCAATAGGCAAAAGCTGGACGCCGCCAATCCACCCCACGGCATGGGAATCTGGGAGAACGGCCAGTTGTGAATGGGGATCAAAACGCCATAGGTAACCGAACAGGCGACCATGAACCACAACAGCCAGTATTGATCGTCGGTGAAGTATCCGATGGACCAGAAATTCCCGACGCCGGGCTTGGCGGAATCCCACAGCCCCAAATAGCGGCTGGCCCATAGGCAGAGCAGCACGGTCAGGAAGAGGATCGCCATCTGCGTAAACCCGCGACCCGGTTGTTTCATACCCCGCGTCCAGTATGCGAGCAGCCCCGTAGCGGCCCCCATCTGCACGAAGGGAAACCACCAGGCCGGTATCCAGCGCACCACCGAACTCGTAACGAGATAGGTGCAGAAGCCGATCAGAACCAGCAGAATGAAAAACTGCCGGTACGGCGGCATACCCGCCACGATCCAGTTCTCACCCGTGAATGAAAAGAACGCCAGAAAGAAGAAGATGCATCCGACGATCGGAAATATCCAATCGGCGCCAAGCCCGCTCCAGTAGATCGACTTTGCCGATAGCCAGCCCAACATCCACGAAGCTGCAACGATGACAAATCCGCGCGCGAGATTGTTCTTGATCCGATCAAACGGCCAGCCGCAACATACGATTGACAGCAGGGCCCACCACAGACTGAGCAATTGCCAGGTGACGTTATCCAGCCAGAACATCTGGCTGATCTGATCGCTGCTCCATGGTCCGATCGGCATCGCCTTCACGATCAGATTGACGATGAAACACGAAAGTATCGTGAGCCCGTAGACCAACGCCAATCCCTTGATCGACGAATTAAGTCGTAATGGCGCAACCTCGATCGCATACTGCATGTTTGTTTCCCCTCCTGGAGCCTTTCCGGCGCTGATGGAATCAAGCCGGGGTTCTGGTTTGTTTTGATGCGGTTTCTTCGCGCGAACCGCTTTTCACGTCGCTCAAAAACGCAATAGAGCGTGATGATTTTTCTTCGCGACCTCAGATAAGAACCATGCCTCCGTCGACGACGAGACTCTGGCCGGTCATGTAGTCGGATGCGGATGACGCCAGGAACCGCGAAACACCGCAGAGATCGTCCGCCGCGGATGGACGCCCGAGCAGAATCCCGGCAGAGAACGTCTCGAAGGCTTCGTTGTCGCGCGAGGTCAAACCCTCGTCCTTGAAGCCCTTGTCGATGAGCTTCCACATGTCCGTCGCCACGACACCCGGACAGATGGCATTGACGTTGATCTTCTGCGCTCCGAAAGCGCGGGCCGCCGCCTGCGTCAACGCCACGACGCCGAACTTGCTGGCCGAATAATGAGCGAGCGGTTCATAACCCTGCTTGCCCGCGATAGAGGCGGTGTTGATGATCTTGCCTCCGTGGCCCTGCGCGATCATCTGCTTGATCGCCTCCTGCATGCAGATGAGAACACCGAGACCGTTGGTATCCATAACCCTGCGCCAATCCTGCTCGGTGATGGACAGGAACGGCTTCGTCTGCGCTATGCCCGCATTGTTGAAGATCACATCCAGCTTGCGGTGCGCCTTCACCGTCGCGGCGATCATGGCCTTGACGCTGTCGCGGCTGGTGACATCGACGCGGACGGCAATCGCCTTGCCGCCTGCGGCGCGAATTCCTTCCGCGACTGTCGAAGCATTGCCTTCGTCAATGTCCGCGATCGTCAGGAGCGCCCCATCCGCCGCAAGACCGCGTGCGATGGCTTCGCCGATGCCGCGGCCGGATCCGGTCACGACAATCGCGCACCCCTCGAGATCGAATGGCATGAAAATCCTCCCATTTGCTGTTGCACTCTTACGAATGCTTGCAAATGAAAGGAGCAATCGCCGTGCCAACGGCAAAACCCGAAGAAATCCTTCGTTTTCTGGAGCGTTTTCGAGCGAAGTGGACACCGGTTCGCGTGAAGAAAACGCGTCAAAACAAGAATCTAGAGCTTCGGTTCTGATTCAATCAGAACCGAAAATGCTCTAGCGAAACAGCGGCCGCTACTGTTGCACGGACTGCAACAGACGCCACACCTGTTGCAGTCGCACCGCGACAGCGTCAGGTACGTTGGCTCAAACCGTATCGCTTGATTTGACGATGAACGGTGGACCGGTCGACACCCAGCCTGCGCGCGGCTTCCGAAATATTTCCGCCGCAGGCCGCAAGCATCGTTTCCAGCATCGTCTTCTGCGAATGCGGCTCTTTCGCCTTTGCGACGCCGGTCGTTCTTAGCAAAGCATCCGGAAGATCGTGAGGTTCGATGACGCCGTTCTGACAGAGCGCCGCGGCGACCGAGATGACATTGTCCAGTTCACGGATGTTGCCAGGCCAGGCGTATGTCTCAAGCACATCGAGCGCTGCCGGGGACACCACCAGCGAATCTTCCTTCGCCCGATGCCTCTCCACGATCTTGCCCAGCAGCCACGCAAAGTCGGATCGCTCCCTGAGCGGCGGCAAGAACAGCGTTGCGGCGTTCAGCCGGTAAAACAAGTCCTCACGAAAGGACCCTTCCCTCACGAGCGTTTCGATCATGCGGTGGGAGGCGGAGATCACGCGAACATCGACCGGCTTCGGACGGGTCGCACCGATCGGCATCAGCTCCTTCTCGGCGAGCACACGCAACAACCGGCTCTGCAGCGGTAGCGGCATGTCACCGATCTCGTCGAGGAACAACGTGCCGCCGTCAGCCTCTTCAATCAGACCCTTGCGGCCCTTGGCATTGGCCCCGGTGAAAGCCCCCGGAACATGGCCGAACAGTTCGCCTTCGATCAACTGCTCGGGAATCGCCGCACAATTGACGGCGACAAACCTGCCCTTGACGGCGCTGCTGTCATGGATCGCACGGGCGAGATATTCCTTGCCCGTCCCCGTTTCGCCCTGAATGAGGATCGACAACGGCTTTGCGGCAAGTTTTGCAGCCTTGACCTGAAGTGTCGCGATTTGCGGATCGCCTCGGCCGAGATCGCGCAACGAGGCGGGAATCTCGTGCCTGATGCTTGCGGGGGCGCGCACGGCGATGTTCGGTTCGATCGCATGGGCAAACAGCGCGTTGCCGTCGCGGGCAAAGACGAGGCGATCCTGCGTGCGGCGTTGTCGTGTCAGATTCGGCAAGTCGTTGATATCAATTTCAAAGAAGCGCGAAAGGGGCTGCCCGATCAGATCGTCGGGCTGGCGCCAGTCGCGGCTCACGGAACGTGCCAATATCTTGGCGCCACCATTGGTCATCCCGATGATGCGTCCAGATCCGTCGATGGAAATGGCCGCCTCCGGATCGACGTCCAGAAATTCCGGCGATCGGGCGAAGCGCAGCACCCACTCCCGGCTTGCCAGCGCCATCAAGTTGGCCAGTTCGATACGCCGCACGGTCGCCGTGACCAGGTGCAAAGCGAGATTCTGGCTCGCCTTCTTGATGGGAGAACTCAGGAGCGAAATGTCCAGCACCGCCGCGAGCGCACCGCGAACATCGTAGATCGGCGCAGCAGTGCAGGACAGCGGCGTGTGCGTATTGTCGAAATGATCGGTCTGATGAATGCTTAGCGCATCCCCGCTTTCGATGCAGGCGCCTACGGCGCAGGTACCCGCCCGGGATTCCGACCACTCTGAGCCAAGATAGAGCCCCGCCTTGCGCAGATTATTGTCGAACAGCGGATCTCCAAGAAATTCGACCGTCACGCCCTGGCGGTCCGAGAGCAGCAACACATAGTTCTGTCCGGCGACCTGCCGAAACAGGTTCTCAAGTCCAGACCGCGCGATCGATATCAGTACTTCCGACTGCTGACGGTGCTCACGCAATTCGGTATCGGGGACGATATAGGCTTCGCAAGCCTGTGCTGGATCGAGCCGGTGTTGGTTGATGCAGCGCAGCCAGCTCTGCACGACAATATCATCACGGTTGGTTGCCGCGCCGAGACTGACGCTTTCGATTTCGCGGATATGGTCAGAATGCGAAAACATGCGACAATCCGCGCTGCCTCCCAACGGCCACGGCCATATTTTCTCTTTTTTCCCAGGCCGCGCAAGTCTGCACGAGTTTTGTCGAATGTAAACACGCTTCTTCCAGCGGATCAGTTCGCATCAAGCGCCTGTGTCCGCCGCATCGCACAGCAGCATCTCAAATAGACCGGACCGTGCCGGAAGGCCCAAGAGTGAAGCGCCCATCCTTCCCATGAGGAACAGGCCGAAAGTCGGTGGACTAGTCAAAAAAACAACACGCGCTAGAACGGCGTTCCCATCAACTTCGACAATCTTTCGATGCTGAGATAGCCGGCGTTGTAGGCCCACATCGCAACAGCAAAAATGGCCGCCGAGATCAGCGTGGTCCAAAGCAGCTTGCGGCCCATCCGCGCCATGATCGGCGCGCCGGGATCGGTGCCTTCGACGCCCCCGCCCTCCTCGTGCTGGCTGCGCACGCCGAACGGCAACGTCAGGAACAGCACGACCCACCATAAGACGAAGTAGATCGCGAACGCGGTTGAGATGCTGTAGGCCATACCGTAGCGTTTTCAAGCGAAGTGGATGCCGGCTCGCGTCAAGAAAACGCGTCAAGACAAAAGCTAGAGCCTGATCGGTTCTGATGCAATCAGAACCGATCAGGCGCTACTCCTGCTCAATCTCGACCAGCGCGCCGGAAAAATCCTTCGGATGGAAGAACAGCACCGGCTTGCCGTGGGCGCCGATCTTGGGCTGGCCGTCGCCGAGCACGCGCGCGCCTTCGGCGATCAGCCGGTCGCGCGCGGCGATGATGTCGGGCACGTCATAGCAGACGTGATGGATGCCGCCGTCGGCATTGCGCTCGACGAATTTTGCGATCGGCGAAGCATCGCCGAGCGGCTCGATGAACTCGATCTTGGTGTTGGGCAAGGTCACGAACACGGTGATGACACCGTGCTCCGGCAACGGCACTGCATCCGAAATCTCGGCGCCGAATGCCGCGCCGTAGATCTTGGCCGCCTTCTTGGCGTCCTTGACCGCTATCGCGACGTGGTTGAGCCGGCCCAGCATGTTGTCTCTCCCTCGCAGATACGCTTGTTCTTGTCGCCGCCGTGCCGAACCGGCGTCAGACCGTCAGCACGTGAACGACGCAAATCGGCTTTTTGCCCCAATGCTCGTTCACGGTCCCGCGCACTGCGCGGCGGACCGACTCCGCGACCGCATCCGGGTCGCGCCGGCGCGCCCGCGGCAGGCCTTCCACGGTCGATACCACCACATCGAACACGATCTCGTCGAGCACCTCGCCTACGCTATTTTTCTCCGGCACGCCGACCAGGTCGACCTCCGGATCTTCGGCCAGTTCCCCCTGCGCCGTCATGACGATCGCAACGAAGGCGCAGCCGGCAAATCCCAGCCGCCGCCGCTCGACCACGGCGCGCGACTTGGCGTCCTCCAGAATGATGCCATCCTTGTAGAGCCGCCCTGAGGGCACCTCGGCGATGATCCCGGGCTCGCCGGGCCCGAGCTTGACCAAGTCGCCATTGCGGCACTCGATCACTTTTGGCACGCCCGCAGCACGCGCGAGCTTGGCGTGCTCGTGCAAATGCAGCGCTTCACCATGTACCGGGATCAGAACCTGCGGCCGCACCCAGGACAGCAGGTCGCGCACCTCGTCGCGGCGCGGATGGCCGGAGACATGGACCAGATGGTCGCGATCGGTGATGACCTCGATACCCTGCTCGACCAGATCGTTGATGATCGAGCCGACCGCCTTCTCATTGCCTGGAATGGTGCGAGAGGAGAAGATCACGCAATCGCCCTTGTTGAGCGTGATCTCAGGATGATCGTCCTTGGCGATCCGCGCCAGCGCCGCGCGCGGCTCGCCCTGGCTGCCGGTGCAGATCGCCAGCACCTTGTCAGCCGGGAAATGGCCGTAGAGATCGGGCCCGCGGAAATTCTGCACGCCGTCGAGGTAGCCGGTCTCGCGCGCAACCTGGACCACGCGGTCCATGGCGCGCCCGACCACCACGACCTCGCGGTCCGCTATCCGCGCCGCATCGGCAACCGCCTTGATGCGTGCGACGTTGGAAGCAAAGGTCGTCACCGCGACCCGGCCCTTCGCGCCCTTGACCAGCTCGGCGATGGTCTTCGACACCTCGGCTTCCGAGGGCGAACGCCCGTCGCGTACCGCGTTGGTGGAATCGCCGACCAGCGCCAGCACGCCGGCGTCGCCAAGCTCGCGCAAGCGTTTCTCATCGGTCGGCGGCCCGACGGTCGGCGTCGGGTCGAGCTTCCAGTCGCCGGTGTGCAGGACGGTGCCGACCTCGGTGTGGATCGCGAGCGCATGCGACTCAGGGATTGAATGCGCGACCGGGATGAATTCGACGTTGAACGGGCCGATATCGACGCGCCCGCCCGAGGGCACCACGGTGATCGGGATTTTCGGCGGGTTGCGCTCGGCGGCGCATTTGGCCTCGAACAGCGCCGCGCTAAACTTCGTCGCGTAGATCTTGCACTGCAGCTTCGGCCAGAGATCGATGATGGCGCCGAAGTGGTCCTCGTGGGCGTGCGTCAGCACCAGGCCCATCAGGTTCTGTCGTTCCTTCTCCAGGAACGAGATGTCGGGCATGATCAGGTCGATGCCGGGCAGATGCTCCTCGTCACCGAAGGAGACGCCGAGATCGACCGCGAGCCAGGACCGCTGCTGGCGGTTGCCGAGCCCATAGATCGACAGGTTCATGCCGATCTCGCCGACGCCGCCGAGCGGCGCAAAGGTCAGTTCATCCGGCCGTGCCATCAGGCAGATCCTACTGAGGCCGCCGTACCGAAATAGACCTCGCCTGCGGTTACGGGGACGTGCTTGCCGTCGGGCAGCCGGATAATCATGCAACCTGTCTCATCGATGGTGTCGAACGTGCCTTCGAGAATAGCGTTCCCCGTCTGGACCGCCACATTCTCCCCCAGCCGGGCCGCACGCGCGAGCCAAAGCCTGCGGATTTCCGCAAAACCGCGGCCGTTGTCCCAGACGCCGCGGAATTCCACCCAGGCCTCCGAAAGCGCGGTAAACAGCTCCTCGGCGCCGACATGGACGCCAAGAGCGGCCAGCGAGGTCGCGGGCGTCGGCGTGCCCTCCGGCGCCCCTACGACATTGGTGCCGATGCCGACCACGACGGCAAGGCGGCCGCCCGCGACGATCTCGGCCTCGAGCAGGATGCCGGCGAGCTTCTTGTTCCCGGCCAGCACGTCGTTCGGCCATTTCAGGGAGAACTTCAGCGCATCCGTCCCGCCCAGACGCAGCGCCGCCTCGACGCTGATCTTTTGCAGCGCAGCCTCCAGCGACAGCCCCGCGGCAAAGCCGAGCGTCGCCGCGACCGCGGGCGCGACGTCCATGACCTCAAGGATGCTGCTGGCGAGATTGCCGCGTGGCGCGATCCAGGTCCGCTGCCGTCGGCCGCGCCCCGCCGTCTGCTCAGTCGTCACGAACCACATCGGTCCGCGCTCGCCTTCACGGGCGCAGACCAGAGCCTCCGCATTCGTCGAGCCGACCTGGTCAAAGGCGGCTAGCCTGTAGCCGGCGGAAGTGGCGCGATGACCAAGTGTAAACGGCATCTAGAAAAGTGACTTCGCCGCGGCGGTCGCAACGCTGACCAGCGGTCCTGGATAAGCGAAGAAGAAGATGTTGAAGAGGCCCGCGACCGCCAGCACCCCGCGCAATTCGATCCGGACCGGATCGAGATTGCCCACCGGCTCGTCGAAATACATCGTCTTGATGATGGCGAGATAGTAGTAGGCGCCCACCACGCTGGTCAGCACGCCGATCACGGCGAGGGTGAACAGGTTGGCCTTGATCGCCGCGACGAAGACGTACCACTTGGCGAAGAAGCCCGCGAGCGGCGGAATGCCGGCGAGCGAGAACAGGAGCATCGCGAAGAAGAAGGCGAGCAGCGGATTGGTGCGCGAGAGGCCTGCGAAATCGCTGATCTGCTCGACATGCTGTCCGTTGCGCTTCATCGCGAGGATGATTGCGAATGAGCCGAGCGTCATCGCGACATAGATCGCGACGTACATCAGCACGCCCTGCGCGCCTTCCACCGTGCCGGCGGCGAGGCCGACCAGCGCAAAGCCCATGTGGCCAATCGAGGAATAGGCCATCAGGCGCTTGATGTTCTTCTGCCCGATCGCAGCGAATGAGCCGAGCGCCATCGAGGCGATGGAGACGAACACCAGGATCTGCTGCCACTGCGGCACGATGCCAGGGAACGCGGTCAGCGTCGCGCGGGTGAACACTGCCATCGCCGCGACCTTCGGAGCGGAAGCGAAGAACGCCGTGACCGGCGTCGGCGCGCCCTCATAGACGTCGGGCGTCCACATGTGGAACGGCACCGCCGAGACCTTGAAGCAGAGGCCGGCGAGCAGGAACACCAGCCCGAACACGATGCCGGGCGTGCCGGTCGTCGCAGCCGCCGCGATGCCAGCGAAATTGACAGTGCCGGTGAAGCCATAGATCAGCGAGGCGCCATAGAGCAGCATGCCCGAGGACAGCGCGCCCAGCACAAAATACTTGAGTCCGGCTTCGGTCGACTTGGCGTTGTCGCGGTGGCTGGCGGCGACGACGTAGAGCGCTAGGCTCATCAGCTCGAGCCCGAGATAGAGCGCAATCAGGTCGCCCGCTGAGATCAGCACCATCATGCCGAGCGTCGAGAGCAGCACCAGGATCGAATATTCGAAGATGCGACGCGACGGGTCGGACAGGAATTCCGTCGACAGGATCAGCGTTGCCGCCGAGCCGATCAGCGCGAGGATCTTCAGGAAGCGGGCAAAGTCGTCGACGATGAAGCTGCCGCCGAAGGTGACGAGCTTACCGGACGGCAGCATCAGTATGAGCACGCCGGTGAGGATGAGCAGCAACGTCGCAAGCGTGGTCACGAGCCGGGTCGTCCCCTGCCCGCGATAGGCCCCGATCATCAACAGCACCATCGAGCCGACCGCGAGCACGAGCTCGGGCAGCACCGGCTGCAACTGATAACCTGC
Organism: Bradyrhizobium sp. Crot121; assembly: GCF_059512385.1. Lineage (NCBI taxonomy): Bacteria > Pseudomonadati > Pseudomonadota > Alphaproteobacteria > Hyphomicrobiales > Nitrobacteraceae > Bradyrhizobium > Bradyrhizobium sp. Crot121. The sequence goes on from NZ_JCAMOR010000029.1 coordinate 51,704, forward strand.
ACTCGAGAAGCTCATGGGTTAAGGCCTTACTGGAGCAGCGCGGCTGCCTTCACGGCAGTCACGGCGGTGTTGTAATTATTGACGAGCTGCTGGACCGATGCTTCGGACATGTCGAGCACCGGCTTCGGATAGACGCCGAACAGGATGGTCAGCGCCACCAGCGGGAACAGGATCAGGCATTCGCGCGCCGTCAGATCCTTGATGCTCATCAAGGACGGCTTGACCAGCGCGCCGAACACCACCTTGCGATAGAGCCACAACGCGTAGGCCGCGGACAGGATCACGCCGGTGGTGGCAAGCACCGTGGTCGGCAGCGACACCTTGAACGTGCCGAGCAGCGTCATGAATTCGCCGATGAACCCGCTGGTCCCGGGCAGGCCGACATTGGCCATGGTGAAGACCATGAACACCAGCGCATAGAGCGGCATCCGGTTCACCAGGCCGCCATAGGCGGCGATCTCGCGGGTATGCATGCGATCGTAGACGATGCCGACGCAGAGGAACAGCGCGCCGGAGACGATGCCGTGGGAGATCATCTGGAACACGCCGCCGGCGACACCCTGCATGGTCCCGGCGAAAACGCCCATGGTGACGAAGCCCATATGGGCGACGGACGAATAGGCGATCAGCTTCTTGATGTCCTCCTGCATCAGGGCCACCAGCGAGGTGTAGATGATGGCGATGACGGACAGCGCGAAGACCAGCGGCGCGAAGTCGTGCGACGCCAGCGGGAACATCGGCAGCGAGAAGCGCAGGAAGCCGTAGCCGCCCATCTTCAAGAGGATCGCCGCCAGGATCACCGAGCCCGCGGTCGGCGCTTCGACGTGGGCGTCAGGCAGCCAGGTGTGCACCGGCCACATCGGCATCTTCACCGCGAAGGAGGCAAAGAACGCGAGCCACGCCCACTTCTGCAGGTTGTACGGCACGGCGGTGTGCATCAGGGTCGGAATGTCGGTCGTACCCGCGTTCCAGTACAGCGCCATGATGGCAAGCAGCATCAGCACCGAGCCGAGGAGCGTGTAGAGGAAGAACTTGAAGGAGGCATAGACCCGGCGCGGGCCGCCCCAGACGCCAATGATCAGGAACATCGGGATCAGGCCGCCTTCGAAGAACAGGTAGAACAGCACGAGGTCGAGCGCCGAGAACGTGCCGACCATCAGCGTTTCCAGGATCAGAAACGCCATCATGTATTCGCTCACGCGCTGCGTGACCGATTTCCAGCTCGCTATGATGCAGAACGGCATGACTGCGGTGGTCAGGATGAGCAACGGCAGCGAGATGCCGTCGACGCCCATGTGATAGTTGATGCCGGTGGCGAGCCACGACGCCTTCTCGACGAACTGGAAGTCGGCGTTCGCCGGATCGAACCGCACCACCAGGATCAGCGAAATCAGGAAGGTGATCAGCGTGGTCCAGAACGAAATCCAGCGGGCGTTGCGGTTCGCCGCTTCGTCCCCGCCCCGCGCGAGCAGATAGACCAGAAGCGCGCCGAGCGCCGGCAGGAAGGTAACTACGGAAAGGATGGGCCAGGTCGTCATCACTGGCCTCCCAGGCCGAACATGAACCAGGTGATCAGGCCGGCAGCCCCGATCAGCATGGCGAAGGCGTAGTGGTAGAGATAGCCGGTCTGGATCTTCACAGCATTACGGGCGACATCGAGCACACGCGCCGACACGCCATCCGGCCCGAAGCCGTCGATGATGGCGCCGTCACCCTTCTTCCAGAGCGTGTAACCGATCCACTTGGCGGGCCGCACGAAGATCAGATCGTACAGCTCGTCGAAATACCACTTGTTGAGCAGGAACTGGTAGAGCATCGGCTGCTGCTTGGCGAGCTCAACCGGCAGATAGGGCCGGCTGATGTAGAAGAGATACGCGATCAGGAAGCCCAGCACCATCATGACCGTCGGCAGGAAGGCGATGCTCTCAGGGATGTGGTGCATTTCCTCGATGATATGCGGGTTCATCTTCACGGATTCGCGGAAGAACTCCTCGATGCCGTGACCCGCGAACAATTCCTTGAACGGGAAACCGGCGAGGAAGGAGCCGACCGCGAGCACGCCGATCGGGATCAGCATCCAGATCGGGCTCTCATGTGCGGCCTCGTAGTGCTCCTCGTCGCGCGGCGTGCCGTGGAAGGTCTTGAAGATCAGGCGCCAGGAATAGAACGAGGTCAGGAGGGCGGCGAACACCGTCAGCAGGAAGCCGTAGAACGCGAACGGATTATGCGAGGCATAGGCCGACTCGATGATCGCGTCCTTGGAGAAGTAGCCGGCGGTCAGCGGGAAGCCCGTCAGCGCGAGCGTGCCGACCACCATCACCGCGTAGGTATAGGGGATCTTGCGCCACAGCCCGCCCATGTTGCGGATGTCCTGCTCGTGATGCATCGCGTAGATCACCGAGCCGGAACCCAAGAACAGCAACGCCTTGAAGAAGGCGTGGGTGAACAGATGGAACATGCCGACCGAATAGGCCCCCGCTCCCATCGCCACGAACATGTAGCCGAGCTGGGAACAGGTCGAATAAGCGACGATGCGCTTGATGTCGTTCTGTACCAGGCCGATGGTCGCGGCAAAGAACGCGGTGGTCGCGCCGAAGAACATCACCACGGCCTGCGCGTTCGGCGCCAGCTCAAACAGCGGCGACAGCCGCGCCACCATGAAGACGCCGGCGGTCACCATGGTCGCGGCATGGATCAGCGCCGAGACCGGCGTCGGGCCTTCCATCGCGTCCGGCAACCAGGTGTGGAGCAGGAACTGCGCCGATTTGCCCATTGCACCCATGAACAGCAGGACGCAGGTGAGCGTCAGCGCATCGACATGCCAGCCGAAGAAATTGATGGTCTTGCCGGTCAGGCCCCCGGCGCCGCCGAAGATGGTGTCGAAATCGGTCGAGCCGATCAGCGCGAAGATCGAGAAGATGCCGAGCAAGAAGCCGAAATCGCCGATACGGTTGACGACGAACGCCTTGATCGCGGCGGCATTTGCTGTCGGTTTCTGATACCAGAAGCCAATCAACAGGTAGCTCGCTAGGCCCACGCCTTCCCAGCCGAAGAACATCTGCGCCAGATTGTCCGCGGTCACCAGCATCAGCATCGCGAAGGTGAACAGCGACAAATAGGCGAAGAAGCGCGGCCGGTTCGGGTCCTCGTCCATGTAGCCGATGGAGTAGAGGTGCACGAGCGAGGACACGGTGTTGACGACGACCAGCATCACCGCAGTCAGCGTGTCGATCCGTAGCGCCCAGGAGACCTGCAGGTCGCCGGAAGTGATCCAGGGAAACAGCGGGACGCGGGCGTCGTGGTGCAGGAAGCCGACGTCGACCAGCGCAAACCAGGACAACGCCGCGGAGACGAACAACAGCCCGGTCGTGATCAACTCGGCCGCACGTGAGCCGGCGGCCGGCGGCTCGCTCACGTGGTGGTCGTCGTGGCCATGACCGCCGTGGGCATGTTCATCGTGGGCCGCGGAGGCATGGGCATCGCCATGCGCATCGTCGTGATGTTCGACGGTGTCGCCGCTCGGGTTGCGCGCATGGGCGCCGACGATCGCGATGAGCCCTGCGAGAATGGCGCCCAGCAGCGGCAGGAAGACGATTGCCTGGTACATCGGCGCGTTAGCCCTTCATCAGATTGACGTCTTCAACCGCGATCGAACCGCGGTTGCGGAAATAGACCACCAGGACGGCAAGCCCGATCGCGGCTTCCGCGGCCGCCACCGTGAGCACCAGGAGCGCGAACACCTGGCCGACGATGTCGCCGAGGAAGGTCGAGAACGCCACCAGGTTGATGTTGACCGAAAGCAGGATCAATTCGATCGACATCAGGATGACGATGATGTTCTTGCGGTTGAGGAAGATGCCGAGGATCCCGAGCGTGAACAGGATCGCGCCGACCGAGAGATAGTGTCCGAGCCCGATCGTCATTTCACCCACTCCGCCGCATCGGCTTCCTGCAGCCCCTGCCCCGACGTCACCTTGCGCAGCGCCATCGCCATTTCGGGCGTGCGCGCGTTCTGCACGGTGATGTTCTGCCGCTTGACATTCGCTTTGTGGCGCAGCGTCAGCACGATGGCGCCGATCATCGCGACCAGCAGCACGAGGCCCGCGATCTGGAAGTAGAAGATGTACTTCGTGTAGAGCACGAGCCCGAGCGCCTCGGTATTGGAGACGTTGGTCGGGATCGCCGCGGTGATCGTCTTGGTGACGGCGGGATTGATCACCCAGGCGCCGGCTATCAAGAGAAGCTCGAACATGAAGATGCCGCCGATCACGAGCCCGACCGGCAGGTATTCGAGGAAGCCCTCGCGAAGCTCGGCGAAATCGACGTCGAGCATCATGATCACGAACAGGAACAGCACCGCGACCGCGCCGACATAGACGACGATCAGGATCATCGCCAGGAACTCGGCGCCCATCAGCACGAACAGACCCGAGGCGTTGACGAAGGCCAGGATCAGATACAGCACCGAATGGACGGGGTTGCGCGACACAACCACCATCACCGCCGACGCCACGCAGACCGCGGCAAACAGGTAGAAGAACAGTGCGGGAAGGATCATCGGCGAGCCTCCGCGCCCCGGAATGACGTGGGAATGTTCTGAAGGATCATGCCCTCACCTCAGCGGTATGGCGCGTCGAGCTCGATCGCCTTTGCGATCTCGCGCTCCCAGCGGTCGCCATTGGCGAGCAGCTTGGCCTTGTCATAGTAGAGTTCCTCGCGAGTCTCGGTCGCGAATTCGAAATTCGGTCCTTCGACGATCGCATCGACCGGGCAGGCCTCCTGGCACAGGCCGCAATAGATGCACTTCACCATGTCGATGTCGTAGCGCACGGTGCGGCGGGTACCGTCGTTGCGGCGCGGCCCTGCCTCGATCGTGATCGCCTGGGCCGGGCAGATCGCCTCGCACAGTTTGCAGGCGATGCAGCGCTCCTCGCCGTTCGGGTACCGGCGCAGCGCATGCTCACCGCGGAAGCGTGGCGAGATCGGGTTCTTCTCGAAGGGATAGTTGATGGTCGGCTTCGGCTGGAAGAAATAGCGCATGGCGAGGAAGAACGCCGAGACGAATTCCGAGAGCAGAAGCGAGCGGGCTGTTGCGTTGATATTCATGACGGCCTCACTTCGGCGCGATGCCGGCGAACTGCAGCACAGCGGCAACGACCACCACCATCACCAGCGACAGCGGCAGGAACACCTTCCAGCCAAGCCGCATCAGTTGATCGTAGCGGTAGCGCGGCACGATCGCCTTCGCCATCGCGAACAGGAAGAACATGAAGAAGAGTTTCAGCGCGAACCAGATCACGCCGGGGATCCAGGTGAACGGCGGCAGCGCCACCGGCGGCAGCCAGCCGCCGAGGAACAGGATCGTCGCCAGCGCGCACATCGTGGTGATCGCGACATACTCGCCGAGCATGAACAGAAGATACGGCGTCGAGCCGTATTCGACCATGAAGCCCGCGACCAGTTCGGATTCCGCTTCCACGAGGTCGAACGGCGGGCGGTTGGTTTCCGCCAGCGACGAGACGTAGAACACCACGAACATCGGCAACAGCGGCCACACATACCAGTTCAGGATGGTGAGCTGCGGCAGGCCGATCAGGTGGGCCAGCCCGCGGGTGTTCTGCGCTTCGACCACCGCGGAGAGATTGAGCGAACCGGCGCAGAGCAGCACGGTGATGATCACGAAGCCGATCGAGACTTCATAGGACACCATCTGCGCCGCCGAGCGGAGCGCGGCCAGGAACGGGTATTTCGAGTTCGACGACCAGCCGGCCATGATGATGCCGTAGATCGACAGCGAGGAGATCGCGAAGATGTAGAGCACGCCGACATTGATGTCGGAGATCACCCAGCCGAAATTCATCGGGATCACCGCCCAGGCGGCGAGCGCGAGGACGCAGGACACCAGCGGCGCCAACAGGAACACGCCCTTGTTGGCGCTGGCCGGGATCGTCGGCTCCTTCAGCACGAACTTCAGGAGGTCGGCGAAGGATTGCAGCAATCCCCAGGGTCCGACCACGTTGGGGCCGCGACGGATCTGCACCGCCGCCCAGATCTTGCGGTCGGCGAGCAGGATGTAGGCGATCGCGATCAGGAGCACGACGAGCAGGAGCACGCTCTGGGCCAGCATGATGATCAGCGGCCACAGGAAACCGGTCCAGAACGAGCTTGCGAAGAAATCAGCCATCAGGTCACGCTCACTCCGCTGCCGTCAGCATCCGCGCCGAGGCCAGGCGCGAACATTCCGCCATCACGGCGGACGCCCGGGCGATCGGGTTGGTCAGGTAAAAGTCCTCGACCGGACTCTGGAATACCGCCTTGTCGGCGCTTCCGCCCTTCGACGCAAGCGCCTTGATATCGTCGGCCTTGCCCGGTTCGATCTGGTCGATCCGCATCAGGTGCGGCACCGCCTTGAACAGCGCCTGGCGCAAGGCAGCCAGCGAATCGTAAGGCAGCTTCTTGCCCAGCACGTCCGAGAGGGCGCGGATGATGGCCCAGTCCTCGCGCGCTTCCCCGGGCGGGAACGCGGCGCGGGCGGCCATCTGCGCCCTGCCCTCGGTATTGACGTAGATGCCGGACTTCTCGGTGTAGGCCGCGCCCGGCAGGATCACGTCGGCGCGGTGCGCGCCGCGGTCGCCATGGGTGCCGATATAGACGACGAACGTTCCGTCCGGCACCTTGATCTCGTCGGCGCCGAGCAGGAACAGCACGTCGAGCGTGCCAGGGGTCGTCATCTGCGTCGCATTGAGGCCGCCGGCGCCGCCCGAAAAGCCGACGTCGAGGGCACCGACCCGGGAGGCGGTATCGTGCAGCACGCCGAACCCGTTCCAGCCGTCCTTCAGCGCGCCGAAGTCCAACGCAAGCTTCGCCGCCTGCGCCAGCACCGCCGCACCGTCCTGGCGCGCGAACGCGCCGGCGCCCACCAGCACGATCGGGTTCTTGGCATTCTTGAGCACGTCGGCGAAGGAATGCTTGCCGGCAGCGAGAGCTGCAAGCGTCTCCGGTCCGGCGCCAAGATAGTCGTAGTCGTAGGTCAGGTCCGCCTTGGCACCGATCACGCCGATCTTGAGCTGGCCGGTCCGCCAGCGCTTGCGGATACGCGCGTTGATGATCGCGGCTTCCTTGCGCGGGGTCGAGCCGATGATCAGGAGCGCGTCCGCCCGCTCGATGCCCGCAATCGTCGGATTGAAGATGTAGCTGCCGCGGCCCGCCTTCGGATCGAAGGCATCGCCACCCTGCACGGCGAGGTTGGACGAGCCGTATTTCGCCAGCAGCTCCTTCAGCGCGAACATCTCCTCGACCGCGGCAACGTCGCCGGCGATGGCGCCGATCCGCTTGCCGTCGATGCGGCCGGCCTTGGCCGCGATCGCTGCGAAGGCTTCCTGCCACGAGGCCGGGCGGAGCTTGCCGTTCTCGCGGATATAGGGCCGGTCGAGCCGCTGGGTACGCAGGCCGTCGACGATGTGGCGGGTCTTGTCGGAGATCCACTCCTCGTTCACGGCCTCGTTGATGCGCGGCAGGATCCGCATCACCTCGCGGCCGCGGGTATCGACCCGGATCGCCGAGCCGACGCCATCCATCACGTCGATCGACTGCGTCTTGCCGAGCTCCCAGGGCCGCGCCACGAAGGCGTAGGGCTTGGAGGTCAGCGCGCCCACCGGGCAGATGTCGACCAGATTGCCCTGCAGTTCCGAACTCAGCGCCTGCTCCAGATAGGTCGTGATCTCCATGTCCTCGCCGCGGCCGGTCGCCCCCATTTCCGGGGCGCCCGCCACTTCCGCGGAGAACCGGACGCAGCGCGTGCACTGGATGCAGCGGTTCATCGAGGTCTTGACCAGCGCGCCCAGATATTTGTCCTCGACCGCGCGCTTGTTCTCGGCGAAGCGGCTGGTGTCGACACCATAGCCCATCGCCTGGTCCTGCAGGTCGCATTCGCCGCCCTGGTCGCAGATCGGGCAGTCCAGCGGATGGTTGATCAGCAGGAACTCCATCACGCCTTCGCGCGCCTTCTTCACCATCGGCGAGCGGGTGGAGATTTCCGGCGGCTCGCCCTTGGGGCCTGGACGGCAGTCGCGCACGCCCCAGGCGCAGCTTGCGACCGGCTTCGGGCCGCCCTTCACTTCGACGAGGCACATCCGGCAGTTGCCGGCGATCGACAGCCGCTCATGGTAGCAGAAGCGCGGGATTTCGGCGCCGGCGGCCTCGCACGCCTGCAGCAGCGTGTATTCCGGCGGCACATCGATCTCTTTGCCATCGATGATCAGTTTGGTCATTTCTTTACGTCTTTCCCAGCTTGCAGTCGGGCGGCACGACGCTGGCGGTTTTCAGTGAAGCCTTCACCCATTGCTGGGTGTCGGCGCTGTAGGTCGCGAGATAGGCCGGCTCGGCGGCGACCTTGGCGCAGAGGAACGGCAGATGCGGCCTCAAATCGTAGTCGCAGGAAGCCGCCCATTCCCGCCGATTGGCAAACGCCGACATCGCCTCCTCGCAGGCATAGAGAAAGTACGAGACGAAGCTCTCGTACTGCACCTGGTCCTCCTGGCTCCCCGCCTTGATCCGCTCATAATCCGGCTGCGCATATTTCGGGTTCTTGAAGGCAAGATCGGTGTAGCCAAGAAACGCCTGGCGCGCGCTGGAGGCGCGATTGCCGGTACGCAGCTCGTTGATCTGGAACAGGATCGCAACAAAGCCGAGCAGCGCCACGGCCGCCTGCGCCATCTGCGCCAGCGTCCCGTATCTCTGCCACCAGAAGCTTGGTTGCGACATTACCATCACTCCGCCGCCACCATGTGCGCGGGATCGAGCACGCCGACATCATCAATGTCAGCCTTGTGCGAATATTGGTCGATGCGCGCTTCGATCTCGTGACGGAAGTGCGCGATCAGGCCCTGGATCGGCCAGGCCGCGGCATCGCCAAGCGCGCAGATGGTGTGACCCTCGACCTGTTTCGTCACCTCGAGCAGCATGTCGATCTCGCGCTTGTGGGCGCGCCCTTCGGCCATGCGGGTCAGCACGCGCCACATCCAGCCCGTGCCCTCGCGGCAAGGCGTGCACTGGCCGCAGCTCTCGTGCTTGTAGAAATAGGAGATGCGCGCGATCGCCCGGATCAGGTCGGTCGACTTGTCCATCACGATCACGGCCGCGGTGCCGAGGCCCGAGCGCAATTTGCTCAAGGAGTCGAAATCCATCGGCGTGTCGATGATCTGCTCGGCCGGCACCATGCGCACCGAGGAACCGCCGGGGATCACCGCTTTCAGATTGTCCCAGCCGCCGCGGATGCCGCCGCAATGCTTTTCGATCAGTTCGCGGAACGGAATCCCCATCGCCTCTTCGACGTTGCAGGGCCGCTCGACATGGCCGGAGACACAGAACAGCTTTGTCCCGACATTGTTGGGCCGGCCGATACCGGCAAACCAGGCCGCGCCGCGGCGCAGGATATCCGGAGCAACCGCGATCGATTCCACATTGTTGACCGTGGTCGGGCAGCCGAACAGGCCGACATTGGCCGGGAACGGCGGCTTCAGCCGCGGCTGGCCCTTCTTGCCCTCGAGGCTTTCCAACAGCGCCGTCTCTTCGCCGCAGATATAAGCGCCGGCGCCATGGGCGACGTAGAGGTCGAATGGCCAGCCATTGACGTTGTCCTTGCCGATCAGCCTGGCCTCATAGGCCTGATCGATCGCAGCCTGCAGATGCTCGCGCTCGCGGATGAATTCGCCGCGGACATAGATGTAGCAGGCATGCGCGTTCATCGCGAAGCTCGCGAGCAGGCAGCCTTCGATCAGGAGATGCGGATCGTGCCGCATGATCTCGCGGTCCTTGCAGGTGCCCGGCTCGGATTCGTCGGCGTTGACCACGAGATAGCTCGGCCGGCCGTCGGTCGATTCCTTCGGCATGAACGACCATTTCAGGCCGGTCGGAAAACCGGCCCCGCCGCGGCCGCGCAGACCGGAGGCCTTCATCTCGGCGATGATCCAGTCGCGGCCCTTGTCGATGATCGCCTTGGTGCCGTCCCAGGCGCCGCGGCGGCGCGCGCCCTCGAGGCCCCAATCGTGGAGGCCGTAGAGGTTCTTGAAGATGCGGTCCTTGTCGTCGAGCATGCCTAGAACTTTCCAAACATCAACGATTGGCCTGGGCGTAAGCGAGCCCCGCAGCGCATCCGCCGAAGGTCAGCGCCCACAACAGGCTGGATTCGAGCGAGGCGTTCAGCCCATAGCGCTGCAGCAGGAAAATGAACGCGGCAGCGACCGCCGCGTGGAGAGCGATGTAACGCCAGTGTTTCATCGCGACCTCCCTTCCCGCCCGCTGCCATGCGAGACCAGGCCTCATGTGGTTTCCTTCAGCGTGGTCGGCCCGCCCGCCGGCGCCGAGAACTGACGGTCGACCTGCGGACCCGGCTTCGGCGGATTGCCCGAGGCGAAACCATCGAGCACTTTGCCGAAGCTCTCCTTGGTCAGGTCCTCGTAGGTATCCTTCCAGATCTGGACCATCGGCGCGTTCACGCAGGCGCCGAGGCACTCGACCTCTTCCCAACTGAAATTGCCGTCCTTCGACAATTCGAAGGGCTCGTGACTGATGCGATGCTGGCAAACTTCGATCAGGTCGCCGGCGCCACGCAGGCGGCAGGGCGTGGTGCCGCAGACCTGCACATGCGCCTTCTTGCCGACCGGCTGCAACTGGAACATCGTGTAGAAGGTCGCGATCTCGAGCACGCGGATGTGGGGCATTTCGAGCATGTCGGCGACGGTGCGGATTGCGGCTTCCGAAACCCAGCCCTCGTTCTGTTCCTGCGCCCGCCACAGGATCGCGATCACAGCGGAGGCCTGACGTCCCGGCGGATACTTCGCGATCTGCTGCTTGGCGAAAGCGAGGTTCTCCTCCGTGAACGCAAAGCTCGCGGGCTGCAATTCCTTCGGGGCAAGACGACGGACCGACATTTCTTACTCTCTCATTGCATGCGGCGAACGGGCTTCGCATTCAGCGCGTTGATCCGGTCCTGCCAGAAGGCGCTTGCGGTGCCGAACACGTTGTAACCGACATGGGTCGATACCTTGATGCGATCGAGGATCGAAAGCTCGGTCACGGCTTCAAGGCGATTGGAGCTGGGATCGTAGACGATCAGCTTGAGCGGGGTCTGTTCGAGGATGTAGCGCGACACGGTGTGCTTGCGGTCGCTGCCATGCTCCTCGCACAGCAGCACGCTGTCGCCCTGCATCAGCCGCAAGCCGCCCTTCATCGCCTCGATCTCGACGCCCTCGACGTCGAGCTTGATCAGATATTTTCCGTCCAGCGCGATCTTGCCGTCGTCGAGCAGATTGTCGAGCGCGATCACGGGCACGTCCTCGCCGCCGGTCTGGTCGCCGGCGATGCTGAACGCCTCATGCTTGGTGCCGGAGAGCTTTGCCGTACCCCTGCCTGCGCCGATCGCGCATTTCATCGTCTCGAAGCGATTGCCGTTGATCGCGGCGTTGTTCGCAAGCTTGGGAAAATTCTGTCCCGACGGCTCGATCGCGATCGCCTTTTGCGAACCGAACGGCTTGCTCGAAACCAGCACCGACCAGTAGCCGTAATTGGCGCCGCAATCGATCAGCGTGTAGTCGACGTCGGCGGAATCCTTGAACAGCAGTTCGAGCTCGTCCTCGTAATGGTAGGAGCGGTTGAGCAGCTTGCTCCAATAACCGTCCCCATAGGGAAACTCGAACACCGCGTCCTCATTGAGCCGGATGGCGATGTTGCGCTCGGGCAGCGTCTTGCGCAGCAGGTTCGCGCAGGCGATGTAGCCCATGTGGGAAAAATGCGAGGAGATCTTCGAACCGGTCGACAGCGCCAGCGCAGCCGTCCGCTCCCACAGGTTGGCTCCTTCGAGAGCCCCTGAGGCGCGGTCAAACTGGATGGGCGGCTGCACCATCACCGATCGACCTCTCCGAACACGATGTCGAGCGAGCCGAGGATCGCGGAGACGTCGGCGAGCAGATGGCCCGTGCAGATGTGATCCATCGCCTGCAGATGGGCAAAGCCCGGCGCCCGGATCTTGCACTTGTAGGGCTTGTTGGTGCCGTCGGAGACGAGATAGACACCGAACTCGCCCTTAGGCGCTTCCACCGCGGCATAGACTTCGCCGGCCGGTACGTGCACGCCCTCGGTGTAGAGCTTGAAGTGATGGATCAGCGCTTCCATCGAGCGCTTCATCTCGCCGCGGCGCGGCGGCGCGATCTTGTTGTCCTCGACCACGACCGGCCCCTGCCCGTCTGGCGATTTCAGTTTCTGGATGCACTGCTTCATGATGCGCACCGACTGGCGCATCTCTTCCATCCGGATCAGGTAGCGGTCGTAGCAGTCGCCGTTCTTGCCGATCGGGATGTCGAAATCCATCTCGGCATAGCATTCATAGGGCTGCGACTTGCGCAGATCCCAGGCCGCGCCCGAGCCGCGCACCATCACGCCCGAAAAGCCCCACTCCCAGGCTTCCTTCAGCGACACCACGCCGATATCGACGTTGCGCTGCTTGAAGATGCGGTTACCGGTGAGCAGCGTGTCGAGGTCCGCGACCACTTTAAGGAACGGATCGCACCACGCCTCGATATCGTCGATCAGCTTCGGCGGCAGGTCCTGGTGCACACCGCCGACGCGGAAGAAGGCGGCATGCATGCGCGAGCCGGAGGCGCGCTCGTAGAACATCATCAGCTTTTCGCGCTCCTCAAAACCCCACAGCGGCGGGGTGAGCGCGCCGACGTCCATCGCCTGCGTGGTGACGTTGAGCAGATGCGACAGGATGCGGCCAATCTCGCAATAGAGCACGCGGATCAACTGCCCGCGCCGCGGCACCTCGATCCCCAGCAGCTTTTCCGCCGCGAGGCAGAAGGCATGCTCCTGGTTCATCGGCGCGACGTAATCGAGCCGGTCGAAATACGGGATCGCCTGCAGATAGGTCTTCTGCTCGATCAGCTTCTCGGTGCCGCGATGCAAGAGCCCGATATGCGGATCGACGCGCGCAACGACCTCGCCATCGAGTTCAAGCACCAAGCGCAGCACACCGTGCGCCGCCGGATGCTGCGGTCCAAAGTTGATGGTGAAGTTGCGCAGATTCTGCGGTTGCTCGTTCATGATCAGGCCTTCGGCTCCGCCTTCGCCTTCTCGTCTCCGGGCAGCGGATAATCCGCACCTTCCCAGGGCGAGAGGAAATCGAACTTGCGGAATTCCTGGTTGAGGCGCACCGGCTCGTACACCACCCGCTTCTCCTGGTCGTCGTAGCGGACCTCGACGAAGCCGGTGAGCGGAAAGTCCTTGCGCAGCGGGTGGCCGTCGAAGCCGTAATCGGTCAGCAGCCGGCGCATGTCAGGATGGCCGGTGAAGATCACGCCATAGAGGTCGTAGGTCTCGCGCTCGAACCAGTCGGCGCCAGGAAAGACCTCGATGATCGAGGGCACCTGCGTGTTCTCGTCCGCCTCCGCGCGCAGGCGGATCCGTGTGTTCAGCGTCGGTGACAGGAAGTGGTAGACGACGTCGAACCGCTTGTCCCGCTCGGGATAATCGACCGCGGTCACATCGGTGATGTTGACGAAGCGCAGGGCCGGATCGTCGCGCAGGTGCCTGACGACGTCGACGATCTTCTCGGCGTCCACGTCAACCGTGAGCTGATTGAATGCAACCGAATGCGCCTTCGCAGCGCCGGGAAGCGCGCTAACGATCGTCTGCCCCAAGGCGTCGAGCTTGGCGTCGTCCATGACGTAATACCTTAGCGTTCGATAGTGCCGATGCGGCGGATCTTCTTCTGCAGCAGCAAGACGCCGTAGAGCAGCGCTTCCGCCGTCGGCGGACAGCCCGGCACGTAGATGTCGATCGGCACGATGCGGTCGCAGCCGCGCACCACCGAATAGGAATAGTGGTAGTAGCCGCCGCCATTGGCGCACGAGCCCATCGAGATCACGTAGCGCGGCTCCGGCATCTGGTCGTAGACCTTGCGCAGCGCCGGCGCCATCTTGTTGGTCAGCGTGCCCGCGACGATCATCACGTCCGACTGCCGCGGCGAGGCGCGTGGCGCAAAGCCGAAACGCTCGACGTCATAGCGCGGCATCGAGACCTGCATCATCTCGACCGCGCAGCAGGCCAGGCCGAACGTCATCCACATCAGCGAGCCGGTACGGGCCCAGGTGATCAGGTCGTCGGCAGCCGCGACGAAGAAGCCCTTGTCGGAGAGCTCGTGGTTGATCTCGCGGAAATAGGGATCATTGGCGCCGACCGGCTTGCCGGTGGCGGGATCAAGGATGCCCTTGGGCGCCGGCGCGATCGCCGGCCGGGGCGTTGCGACGGTAGGGCTCAATCCCATTCGAGCGCGCCTTTCTTCCATTCATAGGCAAAGCCGACCGTCAGCACGGCCAGAAACACCATCATCGACCAGAACCCGGTTGCGCCCAGCTTGCCGAACGCCACCGCCCAGGGGAACAGAAACGCCACTTCGAGGTCGAAGATGATGAAGAGGATCGCCACCAGATAAAAGCGGACGTCGAACTTCATACGGGCGTCGTCAAAAGCGTTGAATCCGCATTCATAAGCGGAGAGCTTTTCCGGATCGGGCTGCTGGAATGCGAGCAGGAATGGCGCAATCAGAAGCGCCAGGCCGATCACGCTCGCGACCCCGATAAACACCACAAGTGGAAGATAATTCTGCAGGATGCCGTTCATCGGCGGTGCCTTCTTGCTGCGGTTTCGGACGGCCGCAGATTCGTGTCATTGGAATTATTCTTGAGCCTTAGCGCAGCGCAACAGAGGGCGCAAGACAAGCTATTTTAAAGCTCTGCCGGGCGGAGCCGCCTCCGATCAACCGGTGTTGAATGCTCGTTCTCGCCCCACATGAAGAACGCGTGACCTCGAAGGTTCGTGCCCCAGATTTGCAGCTCCCGATCGGCTCAAATCCACGGTGGCTAATAATCGCCCGGCCGTCTCTGCGCGCCTCTCGTTTAGTTGAACCGCAGCGGTCCTGTCGGCCGACACGGTATGTTGGCCCGCCGCCCCTGTGGCAGCGTTATCCCCAGGGAATCCTCCTTCGTTTGTGACTTTTTTCCTTTAGCCCCAGCCGCCTGCGGTCAGACACGCTTCGCAGGAAACCAATCCCGCCGAGCAACGAAACCATTTTGGGGAACCCGCGAAACCATCCTGAAACAGATTAAAGCTACCTGTCTTCCCGACAGGCGGCGGCAAAGTTCGCCCGGAGGCGTCAGATGAACCACTCAATTCACTCGGCGGATCGCTCGACCCACCTGAAGATCGTGGTGGTCGCGCTGGTGGCGGGCATTGCGGTCACAGCCTTGGGTATCGCCGCGCGCAACAATTCGGAGTTCACCCAGACCGCCCAAACCCAGGTGGTGAAGGCTGGCAAGCCGGTGGCGATTACCAGCTCGGGGACCTCCACGGTCCGCTGACCCGCACATTCCCTGACAAGGCACCGAAGGCCGCCTCCGGGCGGCTTTGTTCTTTGGTGGGCTTGCGAAGCTGACAGACTGCCCGGTTTGGAACAGCCTGTACCAATCCGGCGCAGGCGCTGGCAACAATCGCCCCCACCTTTCGCCGCCGCCGACCTGGATTCGGCTGCACGACGGCCTATGCGGCGGGCCGAAAACCCCGAAAACCCCGCCTCCGCTACCGCCGTTAACCGCATTACCTGGGTTTCGGCGCCCCTGATGGCCTCCCTCGTCACTGCGGCACGATCGCTGCCCTTCCAAGGCATCTTCCGTCGCATCCGCCCCGATGCGGCACAGAGGCAGCCTGGAGGATTGCATGTCCGTCACCCACTACGCGCCGCCGTCGGCGGGTCTCGCCGACTACATCGCCATCGCCCGGCCCGATCACTGGATCAAGCACGTGCTGATCGTGCCAGGCGTCGCCTTCGCGATGATCATGGCAGGGACCGGACCGGTCGACTACGCGACGGTGGGAGAACGCCTGCTCGCCTGCCTGTTCGTCGCCATGGCGCTGTCGTCCGCCAACTACACCATCAACGAATGGCTCGATGCCCCCTTCGATGCGATGCACCCGACCAAGCGGGCGCGTCCGGCAGTGCAGACCGCGATGTCGCCCAGCATCGTCTTCGCCCAGTATATCCTCTTGACCGGCGTGGGCCTGCTCGTCGCCAACCAGCTCGGCCGGAGCTTCGCCCTCACCGCCGCCGTATTCGCCGCTTTCGGCGTCATCTACAACGTGCGCCCGATCCGGGCCAAGGATCGCGCCTTCCTCGACGTCATTGTCGAGTCCCTCAACAATCCCCTGCGCTTCCTGTTCGGCTGGTTCGCGGTGGTCCCGCATATCGCCCCGCCGATCTCGATCCTGCTTGCCTACTGGTTCGGCGGCGCCTTCCTGATGGCCGCCAAGCGCGTTTCCGAACATCGCGCCATCGTCGAGGCCGGCGGCACCGCCAACCTCGCCGCCTATCGCCCCTCCTTCGCCGTCTATACGCATTCGAGCCTGGTGACGAGCTGCCTCGTCTACGCCCAGGGCTTTGCGTTCATGATGGCGATCTTCCTGATCAAGTACCGGATCGAATACATCGTCGCGATCCCGTTCCTGATCGCGCTGTTCGCCGCCTACATGCGGCTCGCATTGACCCCGGATTCCGCGGCCGCACGGCCCGAGGAGCTGATGCGGCAGCCGTCCATGCTGATCGCCGCTGCCGTCACCATGGCGCTGTTCGGCATCCTGACCTTCGTCGACCTGCCGCTGCTCAACAGCCTCACCAGTTCGGACCTCATCCGTCTCAGCGGGGGTCGCTGACCATGTCGATGACGGCCTCCCTGAGCGCCCCACGAAACTACGCCGGCGTCGCGGTCGCGACGCTGGCTTTCGCCGCGCTGGCGCTTTTGCTCGACGGCCCGGTCTGGTTGGTCAAGCTGGTGCCGACCCAGGATGGCCCGGTGCATCTGGCACAGGCCGACCTGATCGCCCGCTTCGGATGGGGTGGCGTGCTGCAGGAGCCTGCCGCCTCCTTCTACCAGTGGAATTCGCGCATCGAGCCGAACTCCGCGATCTATCTGTTGCTCGCCGGCCTGATCCGGCTGACCGGGAATCCGCTGCTCGCCAACACGCTGTTTCTGAGCCTGTACGGGCTGATCTGGATCGCCGCCGCCTTTGTGGTGTCCCGCACGGAAACCGAGCGGCCGCTGCTGCCGATGCTGCTGCTGTTGCCGGTTGCCTTCGGCGTCTTCATCCATTGGGGCTTCTACAATTTCGCCCTTGGCGTGCCGCTGTTCCTCTTGTTCGCAAGCTTCTGGAGCAAGGTGCGCGGGCGCGGTGACATCTTCACCTTCCTCGCCACCGCACTATTCCTGGCGGCCCTCTACCTGACCCACATCACCTCCGTGGTCGCGGCCTGCCTGCTGCTTGCGGCTGACGGTATCACCCGTGCGCTCCGCACGCTGGAGCACGCCGGCCCGCGCGCCGCCGGCCGACGATTGCTCGTCGATGGCGTCTGGTCCGCTGCGGCCGCCATGCCGGTGCTGGTCCTGATCGCAGGGTTTCTCCTCGCCTACCAGAACATTCCCGGCGAGGTGCCGGGCGGAGAAGGCGGCATCACGCAGATCCTGCGCCGGATCCTTGCCGCCACGCACCTCTTCACCTTCACCTCCTGGGAAGTGGCGGCGCTGGCGCCGCTTCTGGCGGCGGTGCTGGTGACCGGCGCCATGGCGCTGCGGCGCTTGCGGGCGGGCAACCTGACCTGGCCCATCTTCTTCGTCCTTGTGGTGCTGGTGTCGCTCCTCAACCTGAAGACCGGCTCGGCGCTGCTGTCGGAACGGCTCGCTCCCTATAGCTGGATCGCGGTCGTGCTCTTCATCGCGAGCCGCCAGCCACGCGAAGCACTGGTGCGCATCCTGTGCTTGGCCGCGATCGCCGGCCTGGTCTGCCAGACCGCGATCCGCACGGTGGCCTACAAGCGCTGGGCGCCGGTGCTGGAAAGCGAGCTTGAGATCGGCCGCGAGAACCCCGGCAGGACCTTCGTCAATGCCGATCTGATCGCCCAGCGCGACAGCTCCCTGTTCGCCTGGCGCATTCGCCCCACTTTGCATGCGGCCCAGACCGCGGCGCTGGCCGCCCGCGGCGCAGGTCTCTCGTCCACGCTGCCCTCGACCCGCTATTTCGGCTATTTCCCGCTGCAATATGTGTCGTCGCACGATTTCCTGCGCGCGACCACCGACTGGGAAAGCGAGCGCGACGCCGCTGAGCTCGCAAAATTCCGCAACTCCAATCGCGGCGCGCCGCAGGTGCTGATCGTGTCGTCCTCCGATCAGAGCGGATCAGCCGTCGCAAGCAATCTCGGCTATGGCGACTGCAAGGCAAGCCAGAGCGGTGGACGCGAGATTGTGGCCTGCACGGTTCCGAACCAGTTGAGTGCGATGCGTGACTGACCTTACCCTGAACGTTGCCTCAACACCGCGGAAGCAGCGGGATGCACGCATGGCCGCCGATGCGCTGCTGGGCCTGCCGATATCGATGCCGCTGGTGCTGGACCTCGACGGCACCCTCATCAAGGGCGATCTCCTCTATAAGAGCTTCTTCTCGATCCTGCGCCGCAATCCGCTGATCGTGCTCGCCTGCGCCAGATGGCTGTTGCGAGGACGCGCCGCGCTCAAGCGCCAGCTTGCGCTGCGCAACCGCATCGACTGGGATCGGCTCGAATTTCATCATGAGGTCGTCGCGTTGGCGCGCCTGGAGCAGGCCGCCGGCCGCATGATCGTGCTCGCTACCGCCGCCGACGCCGTGCTCGCCGGCCAACTCGCATTCCGCCTGCCCGTCTTCGATCAGGTGTTCGCCTCCGATGGCAAGGGAAACCTGAAGGGGCCGGCCAAGGCCACGTTGCTCCGCGAGCTATTTCCGGAAGGCTTCATCTATGCCGGCGACAGCAAATCCGATCTCGCGGTCTGGGCCCACGCCAGCGGCATCATCCTCGTCAACACGCGACGATCGGTCGGTGACGCAGCGCTGGCGCTAGGACGGCCAACGCTGGATTTAACCGCCCGGCCAGACAGCCAGCGTTAACAAGCCCTAACGCAATCGTTCGATTGCAACCGACGTTGCGATCCCAAGCTTAAATTTCGGCGCGTATAGAGAGGGCCAGTAGGACCCTCGCCGCCGATGAATCTGCATCAGGAAACATACGCCTCCAGCTTCAAGATCGTCTGCACCGATTGCGGCAGCCTATCGATCAAGCTGGAGAGACCGGCCGCCGCATCCGGTGACACGGTGATCGAATGCCGCTGCTGCAGCGCTGTCCGCGGCACATTGGCCGATCTCAGGGATCTGGCCCGCCGCGGCCGGGACCTCTACGAATTCTAGTCTGGGCCAGAATCTGGCGGTCTCCGCCGTCAGGCGGCGGTCAAGCGAGCGCCGACACCCGGTACCGGAATGGCATTGATCGGACCGTCTACCCAGGCTTGCTCTTCAATATCGAGCGCACTGCTTCGCAGCTTTGCGGCGTATCCCAGAAACAGGAACAAGGCGACGTCCCTGCTGATCCTGCCATGCGCCATGCTCAGCATGAGCGTGAATACCAGGCTGCACAGCACGAAGCGGGCTTCGCGGTTGATCCTCGCCAGCGACAACATCCGCGTTCCCATCGCGTGATAGAGCAACAGGATGAGGAAGATACCCGCCGGCCAGCCGAATTCGATGATGGCCTGCAGGATCGAGTTGTGAACCTGGAAGCCTTTCAGGCACGACCGCTGGGTGAAACCGTCCAGTCCCAGTCCCGTCAGCCCCGCTTCCGGCAGCAACGCGAAGGCGTCCTTGTAGAGCTGCTGCCGGATGATGATCGAATTGTCCAGGTCGATCGAAGGACAAGAGGCTTGCGAAGGCGGAGGCGACACTGGCGGAGCTGCCTCGGTAGCGATGCGGCCTGATGCGGCGGGGGCTGGCAGTGCACTCGCCGGCGGCGAAACCGGCGGCGCCGGCGATTCATCGTTGCCCGGCTCGGCAACCTGAAAACCCAACGCCGCTTCGGCGAGCTTGGCGAATCTGAGCGTTGTTGATGACCTGACAACTGCGCCAAGCGCAACCGAAGCGATCGTGACGCACACGATCACGGCAATGAATTTGCGCTGGCCGGCCTTGGCAACCAACATCGCTGCGAGCAGCGCCACCACGATCACGATGAAGGAGTAGCGTACCATCGACGCCGCGAAGATGACCAGGGGCACGGCCGCGAGGATCGAGATCCATGCAGTCCGTCGCCAATTGAGTTCTGTGCAGGCCAGCGCCAGAAGCAGCAAGCCAAGCGACGTCGTGAATTGCGCCGGCGCAGCGTCGTACTCGTCAAAGACCAGCGGTTTACCATGGTGGTCGTTCCATTGGCCAAGCAGCGCCACCAGCGTGACGACGGCTCCGACCGCCACGATCGCGCCTGTGACAACCACGAAGGCTTGGGGAACTTGGCCGCAACGGGAGCTCACCCTGATCGCGGGATAAGCCGCAAGCGACAACCCCAGAAGGGCAGCCTCTTTCGGAGCGGCGATGCCGTTGACGGCGAACGAGAGCGCGATGCCGCAACAAAACAGCACGAACAGCACGTCGCAAATGTCGGGCCTGAACTCACGCCATCTCGCCAGAAGAAGCAGCGCAGCAATTGGCGTGGCCAGCAGCAGACCGGTGATTGTCGAGCCAGCCCCGGCGAAACCGTGCGCGAGCACCGCAAACGGCCCAGCGGATAGCAGGATGGCGAACAATACCGATTGCAAAGCCCGGCCCTCGTGAAACTGATAGTGTCGAAGCTCAATCAGAAAAGTTCTCAGAATAGCTCTATATCGACTCCGTGACAGTTCTCGCAATTGCAAAGGTAGCAGCACGCGCCGGTCGCCACTCGACGTAAATTCGCTCTATGCTTGTGGCAACACGATGGCACCTCCGAGCGCTTTCCAGCCCGCCATCTGGCTTTCCAGCCCGCCATCTGATGGAACCCGGCGAGTCGCCTCGGGCAGGAAACGCGGAGCCTTCCGTGCAGCGCCGCTGATTCCCTATCAACACGCTGCAAAGCCCTGCAGGACACGGGGAATCTCAACGTCCTTGACTTCAAAAGACCGCCCCTTTAAGTCCCCCACGTCTCGCGGAATTGCGCATCACGCGGGAGTAGCTCAGTTGGTTAGAGCGCCGGCCTGTCACGCCGGAGGTCGCGGGTTCGAGCCCCGTCTCTCGCGCCATTTTGGCGATGTGTTTCAAAGAGTTAGCTCCGCGCTCGACTTATCGATCCGCTCCCTTCGCCAAACTTCCCGCCGGCAACTCGGCGCCTTCAGTTGTTGCGAACGGCCCCGTTCGCACAACCGTTTCATAGCTGCGACGTTTGGCGGTTTTGCGGTTTCGATGCAGGAAACGCCTGATTTTCGGGCGAAACGGCGTAGTCAGTCAGGGTCCGAATCGACTAAGGCCTGAAATGTCAGGGTTTCCTGGACCCTCGCCATCGAGACCCCCTAGGGCTCCAGATCTCCCGTCGACGCGTTTTCCCCAACGATTCAGCATCCGCTTCGTTCGAAAACGCTTCTTTAAGCCGTTCATCACGAGGAGGGCCACACATGGCGAAGAAAGCAGCGACCCCGGCGACCATCACCCTGAAGCATCTGGCGGCGGCGATCGCCGAAGACCAGGAGCTCTCCAAGAAACAGGCCGAAAGCATCCTGACCGACGTCGTGACGCGAATCACCAAGCACCTGAAGAAGGGCGAGCGTATCCGCATCGTCGGCCTCGGCATCCTGCAGGTGCGCAAGCGCGCCGCCCGGATGGGCCGCAACCCCGCCACCGGCGAGCAGATCCACATCAAGGCCAGCAAGAAGGTCGCCTTCCGCCCCGCCAAGGAACTCAAGGAAGCCATCTAATCGGCCAAAGTGACCGGCCGAGTGATCGGCCAAGCCCTTCGTTCAATCAGCGCCATTCCGGCTCTTCGACGCGGCCCCCGGAGTGGCGCTTTTCTGTTATAGAGCCAGCCCAATCCCTCTCCTGCAATTGCGGTCACCATGCTGGCTCCCACGCTCGATTTCAAACACACCGTCACCGAGCGCTTCCTGCGCTACGTCGTGATCGACACCCAGTCCGATCCGGAATCGCCGACCTGCCCTTCCACCGAGAAGCAGAAGGATCTCGGCCGCCTCCTCGTCTCGGAATTGCAGGCGATGGGGCTCAGCGACGCCCACCTCGACCAGCACGGCTATGTCTACGCGACCATCCCGGCCACATCAGACAAGAAGGTGCCGGTGATCTGCTTCTGCTCGCACATGGACACCTCGCCGGACTGCACCGGCAGGAATGTGCGGCCGCAGATCGTCAGGAACTATCGCGGCGGCGACATCGTGCTGCCGGCCGACCCCGCGCAGGTGATTCGGGCCGCCGAGCATCCAGCGCTGTCCGACCAGATCGGCAACGACATCATCACCACCGACGGCACCACGCTGCTGGGAGCGGACAACAAGGCCGGCGTCGCCGAGATCATGGATGCCGCCCATTTCCTCGTTAACAATCCCCAGGTGAAGCACGGCACCATCAAGATCCTGTTCACACCCGATGAGGAGATCGGCCGCGGCGTCGACAAGGTCGACCTGAAGAAACTCGGCGCCGATTTCGCCTACACAATCGACGGCGAAACCGCCGGCCATATCGAGGACGAGACCTTTTCCGCCGACGGCGCCACCATCACGATCGAAGGCGTCTCCACCCATCCCGGGTTCGCCAAGGGCAAGATGGAGCACGCGATCAAGATCGCCGCGGGGATCATCGAGCGGCTGCCGAAGACGACCTGCTCGCCGGAGACCACCGAAGGCAAGGAAGGCTTTCTGCATCCGATCGCGATCTCGGGCGCGCTGGAGCAGGCCAGGCTCGACTTCATCGTGCGCGATTTCACGGAGGCCGGGCTGAAGGAGAAGGAGGCGCTGCTGGAGGCCATCGTCAAGGACGTGATGAAGGCCTATCCGCGCTCGACCTACCGCATGGAGGTCAAGGAGCAGTACCGCAACATGAAGCAGGTGATCGACCGTCACCCCGAGATCGTCGACTACGCGGGCGAGGCCATTCGCCGCGCCGGCCTGACCCCGGTGAAGACCTCGATCCGCGGCGGCACCGACGGCTCGCGCCTCTCGTTCATGGGCCTGCCCTGCCCCAACATCTTCGCCGGCGAGCACGCCTTCCACTCGCGCCTGGAATGGGTGAGCCGGCAGGACATGGAAAAGGCGGTGCAGACCATCGTACATCTCGCGATGATCTGGGAAGAGCGGGCGTAGCGCCGCTCTTCCGTCATTGCGAGCGGAGCAAAGCAATCCATCGCGCCGCGTGTGGAGACATGGATTGCTTCGCTCCGCTCGCAATGACGGTTGGCTGCTACGAAGCCTTCGCCGTCACGATCCAGATCGAGGCAGGCAGCATCACTGAATTGCCTTTGACGAACGGCGCGAGCGCCTCGCGGATCGCACCGGCGGCAGCGGCGCGGAGTTCAGGCGGCTGATCCTGCAGCGCCCGGCTGACCGGCCCGATCTCGAGCGCGCCTTGCACGGCGCCATCGAGGCCGCCGCCGATCGCGGCGTCGAGCGAGAGCGGGCACGGCTCCATCTCCACATTCGTAAAGCCGGCCGCGCCGAGGATACGTCGCACACGCTCCTCCGAGGCGAACGCGAACGGCCCGGGATCCTCGGGGCCCTGCTGCGGCAATTTCGGCACGTGCTTGTAGGCGGCCTGCAACGGCGTCATGAAGAATGGATTCTCTCGCGGCTCGCGCCAGCAGACGAACGCAAGCCGCCCCGACGATCGCAGCGCCTTCCTCATATTCGCACACGACACCGCGGGATCGGCAAAGAACATCACGCCGAACCGCGACGCCAACAGGTCGAAGCTTGCGGGAGCGAACGGATACACGGTCGCGTCCGCGAGCGCATATTCCAGCGACAATCCCGGCGTCACGCGTTGCCGCGCCCGCTCGAGCATCGGGCCCGATACGTCGATGCCGAGCACGTGGCCGGACGGCCCGACCTTCCCTGCAAACGCGACGGTGGTCGCGCCGCTGCCGCAGCCGACATCGATGACGCGCTCGCCTGTGTTCGGCCTGGCGCGATCGATCAGGATATCGAGGACCGGTGCCAACAGGACGTCCTGCGCTGCTTGCCGGTCAGCCCAGCGCTGGCCACCCGGCCCGTTCCAATAGGCGATCTGGTCGGCGTTCTGCTCGTGGCCAAGGGCGGTATCCATCAGCATGTCTCTTCGTTGTAATCCGCAGCATCATTGCGGTGCCTGCTTCGCGGCACTGCCGGTCTTGGATTTCTTCTGCGTTGTGTGGCTGGCCGGCGGAGCCGCGTTGTCACTGCGCACAGCGCCCCAGGGATCGCTGGGCCCTGCCTTGTCGGGAATGTTGCGCAACGACTTCTTGTAGGCGCGCTCGGCGTTGCGCTCCTCCTCCTTCTGCGACGGACTCTTCTCCTTGTCGATGTCACCATATTGCGGCACGGCATTCTGTGCGAACGCCGATCCGGCCATCAGCGCGATCATCACGGCGGCAACAAAGACTCGCATGGGCAGCTCCCGGGGGTTTTCATGCAATGATATCACCCGGTTGGGCGCATCGCCAATCCTCCGGCGAGCGCAGCGCCGCGCATTGAGGCCGCATTGCTTTCACCGAATGGCCACATGAAAAGCAGATGCCAACCAGATTTCCCGGATAGGACTCGTTTGGTCTTCAACCTGGAAAGGCATGACCATGCGCATCTTTACGGCATCCGCCATCATTGCAGCTCTCTGCCTCGGAACACCGTCTTTGGTGCTGGCGCAGGGAACTCCCTCGCAACGTGGGGCGGAGTCGCCACCCGCTCAGTCCGAGCCCGGCACCGTGATACGGACCATACAGGTTGTTGACGTCAAGGAACTGCAGCCGGCGGTGCGCTCGAAAGTCGATGAGATCATCTCGCAGACGAGCGACGAGGACATGCAGTCACTTCGGAAGACCATCGACGCGACCCCGCAGGCGGTATCCGCGCTCAAGGCCAAGGGCGTGACGTCGTCGCAAGTCGTTGCCATCAACATCGCCGATGGCATCCTGACGATGTTCACCAAGACGGCGTGAGATCGGATATCATTTCGACAGGCTGCGTCTGCATCGGTGCGGCATCGAACTTGCCGCACCAATTCGCCTTCGCTCTGCGAAACTTCGGCCCGCCGAGCCGAAGCCCGCGCAGAGCGCATTCGCGCGAGCTCAATTGTGACTGGTGCGCTATCATTGCCCATCTGAAATCCAGCCGTTGCGGCTCCGCGACGGCGAAACTATGGGTCATGCGCACCATCGAGGATCATCATGAGCTTGAGAGAAGGCGCCGCGGCCATCGTGATCGATACAGATGGTCGCTTTCTCATGCAATTGCGCGACGACAAGCCCGGTATCGTCGATCCCGGCAAGATCAGCCTTTTTGGTGGCCGACGCGAAGGCAACGAGACTTTCAGGGACTGTATTGCCCGTGAGATCCACGAAGAACTGGGCTGCCATCTGCCGGCAGAGCGCTTCCAGCATCTCGCGCGCTGCGTTGGTTCAAACCACCCGATTACCGGCGGCAACTTTCACGCCGAGATATTTATCGTCCGATCGATTTGTTCTGAAGAGCTGACGATTACTGAGGGCAAGCTAACGACGTTCACGCTCGCCGAACTCTGTCAGATCAGGGAATCTCTCGCGCCGCTTGCCCAATTTGCCGTCGACGCCTTCTTGTCGGAGGCCAAAGCGACCAACATGGCGCAAGAGTAGAAAGGCCCTGCGCTACAAAAGCTGATCTTCGCGGGTGAACAAGGATGAACGCTGACGAACAGCACCAGTCCGCCTTCGCTCTCCAAGCTCCGGCTTGCCGAGCCGAAGCCGCAGGGCGAAGGCTGGTGGGCGGCGAGAGATTCGAACTCCCGACCCTCTCGGTGTAAACGAGATGCTCTAACCAGCTGAGCTAGCCGCCCTCGCCTGCTTCTTTACCCTCGCCCTGGCCCGCGGCGCAAGGTGGCTACCATCATTCAGTCGGAAGTCCCGGCAATGCCTTGAGATCATTGATCCAGGGCGCGGCCGAGCGGCACCAGATTTGGCGCCGCGGCTGCAATTGGTCGCGCTGGCGGATGCTGCCCCAGCGGATGCCCCAATCCTCCGGGCCACCGTCCTCGCCGCTCGTGAACAGCGGGGAACCGCATTCGGGGCAGAAATGCTGGAAGCGGATCCGGCCATTGTCGCCGGGCTTCCCATAGATTTTCGGCGATTTGCCCGTGAGGCGTATCGCTTCGCCGGAGCAGATCACTGTGACGCGGTAGGGCGAGCCGGTCAGCGTCTGGCAATCCGTGCAGTGGCAGATCGAGACCCGCTCCGGATCGATATCGGCATCAAAGGTCACGAAGCCGCAATGGCATTGTCCGTCGATCTTCATGGCGCCCTCCTCTCTGCCTGCCGCTTGTCCTGGCGCGTTATCTTCGCGCGAAACTCCCATAAACAAAAACGGCGCCCGAAGGCGCCGTTCGTTGTTCAAGCAATCCGGTCCGGTCAGTGCGCCGTCAGGCCGCCGGTCTCTTCGGCAGCGTCGGGCTTGACGTCGACCTTGGTCTCCTCTTCCCAGACGATCGGTGTGGGCACCCGCACCAACGCCCTGGCGACGACCTCGTCGAGCCGGGAGACCGGGATGATCTCCATGCCGCCCTTGATCGCATCGGAAATCTCCGTGAGATCCTTGGCGTTGTCCTCGGGGATCAGCACCGTCTTGATGCCGCCGCGGGCGGCAGCCAGGAGCTTCTCCTTCAGACCGCCGATCGGCAGCACGCGGCCCCGCAGCGTGATCTCGCCGGTCATCGCGACCTCGTGGCGGACCGGAATGCCGGTCATGACCGAGATGATCGCGGTGGCCATCGCCACGCCTGCGGACGGTCCATCCTTCGGCGTCGCACCCTCGGGCACGTGCACGTGGATATCGCGCCTGTCGAATAGCGGCGGCTCGATGCCATAGGTGATCGCACGCGAGCGGACGTAGGACGCCGCCGCCGAGATCGATTCCTTCATGACGTCGCGCAGATTGCCCGTGACCGTCATCTTGCCCTTGCCGGGCATCATGACGCCTTCGATGGTGAGCAACTCGCCGCCGACATCGGTCCAGGCCAGACCGGTGACGATACCGACCTGGTCCTCGCTCTCGATTTCGCCGAAGCGGTACTTCGGCACGCCGAGGAACTCTTCGATGTTCTTCTCGGTGACCTTGACCGACTTCTTCTTGGAGATCATCAGCTCCTTCACCGCCTTGCGGGCGAGTGTGGAGAGCTCACGCTCCAGGTTGCGCACGCCCGCTTCGCGGGTGTAGCGGCGGATCATCAAGAGCAGCGCATCGTCATCGATCGACCATTCCTTGGAATCCAGACCGTGCTTGGAGAGCGCGTTCGGGATCAGGTGCTTGCGCGCGATCTCGACCTTCTCGTTCTCGGTGTAGCCGGCGATCCGGATGATCTCCATGCGGTCCATCAGCGGTCCCGGAATATTGAGCGTATTCGCGGTCGTGATGAACATCACGTTCGACAGGTCGTAGTCGACCTCCAGGTAGTGGTCGTTGAACGTCGAGTTCTGTTCGGGGTCCAGGACCTCGAGCAGAGCCGATGACGGATCGCCGCGGAAGTCGGCGCCCATCTTGTCGATCTCGTCGAGCAGGAACAGCGGATTGGAGGTCTTCGCCTTCCGCATCGACTGGATGATCTTGCCGGGCATCGAGCCGATATAGGTGCGGCGGTGACCGCGGATCTCGGCTTCGTCGCGCACGCCGCCGAGCGAGACGCGCACGAATTCACGCCCCGTCGCCTTCGCGATCGACTTGCCGAGCGAGGTCTTGCCGACGCCGGGAGGCCCGACCAGGCACAGGATCGGTCCGGTCAGCTTGTTGGCGCGCGACTGCACCGCGAGATACTCGACGATACGGTCCTTGACCTTCTCGAGCCCGTAATGGTCGGAGTCCAACACCGCCTGCGCGGCTTCCAGATCCTTCTTGACCTTGGACTTCTTGTTCCACGGGATCGACAGCAGCCAGTCCAGATAGTTGCGCACCACGGTCGCTTCCGCGGACATCGGCGACATCTGACGCAGCTTCTTCAGCTCATGCTGCGCCTTTTCGCGCGCTTCCTTGGACAGCTTGGTCTTGTTGATGCGCTCTTCCAGATCGGCCAGCTCGTCGCGACCTTCGTCGTCGCCGAGCTCCTTCTGGATCGCCTTCATCTGCTCGTTCAGGTAATACTCGCGCTGGGTCTTCTCCATCTGGCGCTTGACGCGCGAGCGGATGCGCTTCTCGACCTGCAAGACCGAGATCTCGCTCTCCATCAGGCCCAGCACCTTCTCCAGGCGTTGGGTGACCGACAGCGTCTCCAGGATCGCCTGGCGATCGGCGATCTTGACCGCCAGATGCGAAGCGACGTTGTCGCTCAGCTTGGCGAAATCGGTGATCCCCTGAACAACGCCGACGACTTCGGCGGATATCTTCTTGTTCAGCTTCACATAGCTTTCGAAATCGGACACGACCGAGCGCGCCAGGGCTTCGGCTTCAACCGAATTGGCGTCGGTGTCGGCGAGCGCGACGGCGGTCGCCTCGTAGAACTCGCTGCGGTCGGAGTATTTCTCGACGCGCGCGCGCTCGAGCCCTTCGACCAGCACCTTCACGGTGCCGTCGGGCAGCTTCAGGAGCTGCAGCACGCTGGCGAGCGTTCCCGTCTCGTAGATCGACTCGGGCGCCGGATCGTCGTCGGACGCATTCTTCTGCGTCGCGAGCAGGATCAGCGCATCGTTCTTCATCACTTCTTCAAGAGCGCGGATCGACTTCTCGCGGCCGACGAAGAGCGGCACGATCATGTGCGGGAAGACAACGATGTCACGGAGCGGCAGCACCGGATAAGAATGGCTTTCGCCGTAGACAATCGATGGCCGGGGTTTTGAGGTTGTCATGGCCTATTCCTTTCGTTGTGCCCCCTTGCACGCGGCCCGCTTGCTTGCGCAACCACCACAAGGTGCCTGTATGATCCGAATGTCGCTCGGCCCTCGGCCGCTCGTTTCAGATATCAGATGACGAATCTTGAGACGTAAATCTTCATCACCGACAGCATTAGGTGGCTATCGGCCATGGGGGTGTCAAGTACTTAGAAATACCGGAAAATCCGGAATAAACACGCAGCATTAATTACATCGAAATGGCCACCGGGAATCCGGCAGCCATCGGTATTTTCGTTCATTCGGCGGCCGCCCGCGAGCGCGATCAGGCGCTCGCGCTGCTCTCGACCGCGCGGTCGGAACGATCCGCGTAGATGTACAGCGGACGGGCCGTTCCCTCCACCACCTCGCGCGAGATCACAACCTCCTCCACGCCTTCGAGGCCCGGAAGATCGAACATGGTCTCGAGCAGGATGCTCTCCAGGATCGAGCGCAACCCGCGCGCGCCGGTCTTGCGTTCGATCGCCTTGCGGGCGACCGCGCCAAGCGCCTCATCAGCGAAGGTCAGCTCGATATTCTCCATCTCGAACAGCCGCTGATACTGCTTGACCAGGGCGTTCTTCGGATCGGTCAGGATCTTCTTCAGCGAGGTCTCGTCGAGATCCTCCAGCGTCGCGACCACCGGCAAGCGGCCGACGAATTCCGGGATCAGACCGTACTTCAGCAAATCCTCCGGTTCGACGTGGCGGAAAATCTCACCGGTGCGGCGATCTTCCGGCGCGAGCACCTGCGCCGCAAAGCCGATCGAGGTCGAGCGGCCGCGTGCGGAGATGATCTTCTCCAACCCGGAGAAGGCGCCGCCGCAGATGAACAGGATGTTGGTGGTGTCGACCTGCAGGAATTCCTGCTGCGGATGCTTTCGGCCGCCCTGCGGCGGAACGGAAGCCACCGTGCCTTCCATGATCTTGAGCAGCGCCTGCTGGACACCCTCACCCGACACGTCGCGCGTGATCGAGGGATTATCCGACTTGCGGCTGATCTTGTCGATCTCGTCGATGTAGACGATGCCGCGCTGCGCGCGCTCGACATTGTAGTCGGCCGCCTGCAGCAGCTTCAGGATGATGTTCTCAACGTCCTCGCCGACATAGCCGGCTTCCGTGAGCGTCGTCGCGTCCGCCATCGTGAAGGGCACATCGAGGATGCGCGCCAGCGTCTGCGCGAGCAGCGTCTTGCCCGAGCCGGTCGGACCGATCAGCAGGATGTTCGACTTCGCGAGCTCGACGTCGTTGTGCTTGGTCTGGTGATTGAGCCGCTTGTAGTGATTGTGCACGGCAACCGACAGCACCTTCTTCGCATGGCTCTGGCCGATGACGTAATCGTCCAGCACCTTGCAGATTTCTTTCGGAGTCGGGATGCCGTCGCGCGACTTCACCAGCGAGGACTTGTTCTCCTCGCGAATGATGTCCATGCAGAGCTCAACGCACTCGTCGCAGATGAAAACGGTGGGACCCGCGATCAGCTTGCGGACTTCGTGCTGGCTCTTGCCGCAGAACGAGCAATATAGCGTGTTCTTGGAATCGCTCGTGCCGACCTTACTCATTCTTATCTCCGTCCGCCGTTCGAACCCGTCGCTCCATCGACCTATTCCGGGACTGTCCGGGCTTTCTAGGTGTAGATAGAGCAAAAACCGTACCAAAAAAGACCCTACTTAATACTGACCCGGCGAATCGCGGTTCAGTCGAATCTCCCCCGCAACTACATCCGATACGCCAGAGCCAACCATGCTGTCATCCGACTATCAAGAATTCGCTAACCGGGTGCTTGCCGGGCACCGTGACAATACCGTGATTTATAACGTCCGCACGTGGATAACCTGTCGAAAACGCACGGTCGT
This sequence comes from Bradyrhizobium sp. Crot121, assembly GCF_059512385.1. Lineage (NCBI taxonomy): Bacteria > Pseudomonadati > Pseudomonadota > Alphaproteobacteria > Hyphomicrobiales > Nitrobacteraceae > Bradyrhizobium > Bradyrhizobium sp. Crot121. The sequence goes on from NZ_JCAMOR010000029.1 coordinate 82,504, forward strand.
TGCGAGATTGCCACGCGACAGAGCGATGCGAAAGCGGAACTTTCTGCCCAACTTGGGGCATACTGCACCGCAATCGCCTGAGTTTGCCGACAGGGATTTCGTCGTCAACGCCAAAATCGCGCAAGCGATCCCGTAAGACTACGCGGCTTTTGCTGCAGCCGGATCGTCAGGACGCTTGTCGATCACCTTGTCGACGAGACCAAACGCTTTCGCGTCATCCGCCGTGAGGAACTTGTCGCGCTCGAGCGCATCCTCGATGGCCTTGTAGGTCTGGCCGGTGTGCTTGACGTAGATTTCGTTCAGCCGCTTCTTGAGATTCAGGATCTCCTGCGCGTGCAGCATGATGTCGGTGGCCTGGCCCTGGAAACCACCGGAGGGCTGGTGCACCATGATGCGCGAGTTCGGCAGCGTGAAGCGCATATCCTTCTCGCCAGCGGCGAGCAACAGCGATCCCATCGAAGCCGCCTGCCCCGTGCACAGCGTCGACACCGGCGGGCGGATGAATTGCATGGTGTCGTAGATCGCAAGACCCGATGTCACCACGCCGCCCGGCGAGTTGATGTACATCGAGATTTCCTTCTTCGGATTCTCGGCCTCGAGGAACAGAAGCTGCGCGACGATCAGCGTCGACATGCCATCCTCGACCGGGCCGGTCACGAAGATGATGCGCTCCTTCAGCAGGCGCGAGAAGATGTCGTAGGCGCGCTCACCGCGGTTGGTCTGTTCGACGACCATCGGCACGAGGTTCATGTAGGTTTCAACGGGATCGCGCATGGGATTACCCCTGGAGTTGGCGGGGCCGAACGTCCGCCGGCTGGCCCGGACGGACGGTCGTCCCGTGATGCAGGACTGCGTTAAGCTGCGCTCAGATATGCGCCATTTTCGCGGCGGCAAGACCGCACAGATGGCTAGGTCCGAACGCGGCAACTCAAACCGATTCGGCTGGTCCCGCCTAGCGACGGAATGCGGTCGCCGGGCCGGTTTCGCCGTTCATCATTAACACGAGGTGCCGGGATTACGCCGCAGTTTTCTCGGCGTCTTCATCCTTGAACAGATCTTCCTTCGAGACCTTCTTCTCGGTCACGTTGGCGAGTTCGAGGATGAAATCGACCACCTTGTCCTCATAGATCGGGGCACGGAGCTGGGCGAGCGCCTGGGCGTTGTTGCGGTAGAAGTCCCAGACCTCCTTCTCGCGGCCCGGCATCTGACGCGCGCGCTCGATGACGGCGCGGCCGACCTCATCGTCGGACACCGTGATCTTGTTCTTCTCACCGATCTCCGACAGCACCAGGCCAAGCCGCACGCGACGGTCGGCAATCTTGCGGTACTCTTCCTTGGCGGCGTCCTCGGTGGTGTTCTCGTCGGCAAAGGTCTTGCCGGCGGAATCCATCTCGGCCTTGATCGAGTTCCACATCAAGTTGAACTCCTCGTCGATCAGCGACGGCGGCGCCTCGAACTTGTGGTTCTCGTCGAGCTGGTCGAGCAGCGCGCGCTTGACGCGCTGACGCGTCCCGGTGGCGAATTCGGCCGTCAGCCGCGCCCGCACGGCTTCCTTCAGCTTGTCGAGCGATTCCAGGCCGAGTGTCTTGGCGAACTCTTCATCGATCACGGTCTCGCCGGGTGCTTCCACAGCGGTCGCGGTGGTCTCGAATTCGGCCGGCTGGCCGGCGAGCTTTTCGCTCGCGTAGTTCTTCGGGAAAGTGACCTGCAGCGTGCGCGTCTCGCCTGCGCCAATGCCGATCAACTGCTCCTCGAAGCCGGGAATGAACTGGCCGGCGCCGAGCACGACCTGGATGCCCTCGCCGGTTCCGCCCTCGAAGGCTTCACCGTTGATGGTGCCCTTGAAGTTGATGGTGACGCGATCGCCGTTCTCCGCCTTCGCGCCCTCGCTCTTGGCCGAATAGGGGCGGCTCTGGTCGGCGATGCGTTTGATCGCCTCGTCGACATCGGCGTCGGTTACGTCGGCGACCGGCTTCTCGACCTGGAAGGTCTTGAAATCGGCGAGCGTGATCGGCGGCACGACCTCGATCGCCACCGTGTAGGTGAGGTCGCTCTTGCCGGCGAGCAGCTCCTCGACCTCTTTCTGCTCCGTCGGCATCGTGATCTTCGGCTCGGTCGCAAGGCGGAAGCCGCGGTCGGTGAAGATCTGCGTGTTGGTGTCGCGAATGGTCTGGTCGATGGTCTCCGCCATCACCGAGCGGCCGTAGATCTTCTTGAGATGGCTGACCGGTACCTTGCCCGGACGGAAACCGTTGATGCGGACCTTGTCCTTCAGGTCGACAAGCTTCGCGTCCGCCTTGGCATCGAGGTCGGTGGCGGGAACGCTGATCTTGAACTCGTGCTTCAGTCCCTCATTCAGGGTCTCGGTGACCTGCATCTTCTTCTTCCGCTTCTGTCGCGCCTCGGTTGGCGCGACTGTGTCAATGGTTCGACGCGTAGCTCAACGCCTGCGCCGGTGATTCGGCGGACCCGTCTCTCGAAATAAAGAGACAGGCCCTCCAGAAAGGGATCATGCAAACGCTGGATGAGCGCTTGGTGCGGGTGGAGGGACTCGAACCCCCACAACTTTCGTCACTGGAACCTAAATCCAGCGCGTCTACCAGTTCCGCCACACCCGCTTGGCGCATCATCTCCGGCCGCGATGCCGCGGGCGGCGGCTTATAGCATGGCCCTGCCCCCACGCAGCAAAAAAATGGCCTTTTTCGGATGTCCACTCGGCTCAATGTCCGCTGGACTCACAGGTGCAAAAATGGTCCGGATCGGGCCGATGGCAAGCCTTTTTCCGATGCTCGATCGACGCACCCTGCTCACGGGATTGGGCGCTGCTGCGCTGGAAGCAGGGCTTCCCGCCGCAACCTTGGCGCAAGCCCGCCGTTCACTTGCCCTTTCCGCGAGAGCCCACAGCCTGGTGCTGCGCCAGGGCGGCATGGCCACGCCGATCTGGTCTTTCCCGGGCGAGGACATCAGGGCGAATCGCGGTGAGACCATCGAGGTGGCGCTCAGCAACGATCTCCCCGCGCCGCTTGCAGTGTACTGCCGGGGAATCGACGGCGCGCCCGCCGGCGAGCCCCTGCTCGCCCGCCCCCCGCTTGCCGCCGGGGCAAAAGAGAGCTTCCAGCTTCCACTGCTCCATGCGGGCACTTTCCTGTGCGACCCCGGCCTCCTGAATGACGGCCAGCCGCGCCCTTTGCGCGCAAAGCCACTGATCGTCCTCGAAACCGAGCGGGTCTCCGCCGACCGCGACGAGGTGCTCATGATCGAGGAATGGCGGCTGCAGCCGGATGGCACCGCCGTTGCGCCGGGGACGGACGCCAAGGATGCGACGCCGGTCTATACCGTTAACGGCCAGACTTCATTCGAGCTCTCAGCACGCGCCAATGAACGCCTGCGGCTCCGCTTCATCAACGCCTCCCAACGCACTGTGCTCGCAGCGAAATTGGAAGGCCACGAGGTCCGCGTCATGGCCATCGACGGCGAGCCAGCCGAGCCGTTCCCGGCGCGCAATGGCGCGCTCGTGCTGGCGCCCGGTGGCCGCGCCGATGCCTTTGTCGATACAGCCGCGACCGCATCGATCCTGCTCCATGACGGCAAAGAGGCGCGCGCCGTCGGACGACTCGTGCTTTCCGGCGATGCTCCGCTGCGCGCCGCTCCGCAGCCATCGGCCCCTCCGCTTCCCTCCAATGGCCTGCCGGCGCACGTTGAGCTCAAGAATGCGCAGCGGTTCGAACTGGTCCTCGGCGCGCCGGCCGACTGGACGCGCCCGGCCAGCTTCAGCCCCTCCGCACCGCCTGCCTTCCGCGCCAAGATCGGCCGCGCGGTGGTGCTGGCGCTCACCAACCGCGCTGCCATCGCCACCGTCTTTCACCTCCACGGTCATCACTTCCGCCTGCTCGACCGGCTCGACGACGGCTGGAAGCCGTTCTGGCTCGACACGCTCGCGATCGAACCGGGCCAGACCCAGCGCATCGCCTTTCAGGCCGAGTACGCCGGCCGCTACCTCATCGAACAGGTCGCGACCGATTGGGCGGCGCCACGGCTCGTGCGATGGTACAGTGTCGAATAAGAACAAGAGGAAACGACCATGGGCCAAACAGTTCCAGCGATTCGCGGCATCAAGGCGCGAGCCGTCGTCGTGCCGCTCAAGCGTGCTGTGAAGAACGCCTTCGGCCTGATCGATTCCGGGCCGCTGGTCCTGATCGATATCGAAACCGATCAGGGCGTTACCGGCCGTTCCTACATCTTCGCCTACACCAGCCTCACACTTAAACCGCTGGTTCATCTGGTCGAGGAGACCGGGCGCGAGCTCGCCGGCCGGCCGGTCGCCCCCTTCGACCTGATGAAGGCGATGGACGCCAAATTCCGCCTGCTGGGCTGGCAGGGTCTGGTCGGCATGGCCGTCTCCGGCCTCGACATGGCCTGTTGGGACGCGCTGGGGCAGATCGCGAACAAGCCAGTCGCCGAGTTGCTCGGCGGATCGGCGCGCCCGCTCCCCGCCTATGACAGCTATGGCGTGGTCGATCCGACAGCCGACGAGCGGGCGCTGCGTCGCTCACTCGACCAGGGCTTTCGCGGCATCAAGATCAAGGGCGGCGACGGCGATGCCGCCAATGACGAGCGCGTGGTCAAGGGCGTACGCGCCGTCATCGGGCCGGACATCGCCTTGATGATCGACTTCAACCAGTCGCTCGATCCGGCGGAGGCCAAACGCCGCATCGCCCGCCTTGCGCCCTACGACCTGCATTGGGTCGAGGAGCCCGTGCCGCAGGAAAATCTCTCCGGCCACGCCAGTGTCCGGATGGACTCGCCGATCCCGATCCAGGCCGGCGAGAATTGGTGGTTCCCCCGCGGCTTTGCCGAGGCGATCTCGGTCGGCGCCAGCGATTTCATCATGCCCGATCTGATGAAGGTCGGCGGCGTCACCGGCTGGCTGCAGGTCGCCGGTCAAGCGGATGCCGCCTCGATCCCGATGTCGAGCCATCTGTTCGCGGAAGCCAGCTCCCACGTGCTCGCGGTGACGCCGACCGCGCATTGGCTCGAATTCCTCGACCTCTCCAGCGCCATCCTGGCAAAACCGGCCGAGGTCATCGACGGCGCAGTCACCGCCCGCGGCCCGGGCTTCGGGCTGGAATGGAACGAGCCGGCGGTGGCGAAATATCAGCTCACGTAGCGTTCCATCCTACGAATCCTCAATACTCAATCCCCAACTCGTCATACAGGCGGCGGAAGACCGCCGGCAGCGTTTCGGGAAGGTCTTCCGCGATCAGGCCCGGCCCGGCTTCGGCCGCGGCTTCACCATGCATCCAGGCGCCGATGCTGGCGGCCTCGAAGGCGGGGGTGCCCTGCGCGAGCAGCCCCGCGATGATGCCGGACAGCACGTCGCCGGCGCCGGCGGTGGCGAGCCATGGCGGCGCGTTGGAGGCGATGGTGGCACGGTCATCGGGCGCGGCCACCACCGTGTCCGGTCCCTTCAACAGCACCACCGCGCCGGAGCGCTCGGCGGCGGTGCGCACGCGCTCGAGCTTGGAGCGACCGGGATACTTGTTGCTGATATCGCTGAACAGCCGCGGGAACTCGCCCTCATGCGGCGTCAGTACCACCTGTGCACCGTGGGACGCCCTGATCGCTTCGAACAGCCGCTCCGGCGCATCGGCAAAACTGGTCAGCGCATCGGCGTCCAGCACCAGGTTACGCTTCGCCGCAAGCGCGGTGTGGACGAAATCTCGCGTACGAGGGCCGACGCCGGCGCCGGGGCCGATCACGCTCGTGTTCAGCCGCCTGTCGTTCAGGAGATCGGCGAACTGGATCGCATTGTCGACCGCGCGGACCATCACCGCCGTCAGCGCCGCGGCGTTCACCGCCAGCGCATCGCTCGGCGAGGCCAGCGTCACCAGGCCCGCTCCTGCCCGCAGCGCGCCGCGCGCGGCAAGCCGCGAGGCGCCGGTCGCGGCGGTGTCGCCGGAGACGGCAAGGACGTGGCCGCGGGAATATTTGTGGCCGTCGATCTTCGGCACCGGAAACGCGTGCTGCCAGGTCGACGGAACGTTCTCGAAGGTTGCGGGGCGGATTTCTGCCAGCACCTTCGGATCGATGCCGATGTCTGCGACGCGGACGCGGCCGCAATGTACCCGGCCCGGCAACAGCAGATGCGCCGGCTTGCGCCGGAAGAAGGTCACGGTCTCGGTGGCGCGGATCGCAATCCCCATCGGAGCACCGGTGGTGCCGTTGATGCCGCTCGGCAGGTCGATGGCAAGCACCGGCACGTCATGGGCGTTGACCGCCCCGATCATGTCATAGGGTTCGCCCTTAACGGGACGGTCGAGCCCGGCGCCGAACAGCGCATCGATGATCAGCGCGGGCTTGCCGATCGCCTGCGGGTTGAACGGCAGCACCGGATATTTCCAGCCGCGTGCAGCCAGCGCCGCGTCGCCCCTCAGGCTGTCGCGCTCGCACAACAGGATGACCGAGACTTCCCGCCCTCGGGCGGCGAGTTCGGCGGCGGCGACAAAGCCATCGCCGCCATTGTTGCCGCGGCCGGCCACCACCAGGATCGGTCCCTCCTCGAGCAGGTCCATGGCCGCTTCGGCGACCGCCTGCCCCGCGCTCATCATCAGCGAAAAGCCAGGTGTGCCCCCAGCAATGGTCAGCCGATCGGCGCGTTCCATTTCAGCCGTGGTCAGGACTTCCATGCTGAATCCTCGATCTATCAGCCTTTTCGGCAGGCATCTCGCCCGGCACGCGTCGATCTTCCGCCGATGAATGCACACCAATTCATCCGTTTGCCTATTTTGAAGGCTTCGGTATCATGGGGCGGTCGGTCCAACCTTGTCTGTCTGCCGTTAAAAGGCTGATAACATTCCGAAATCAGGGACATTTGTAACTTGGCATAGACCCTGCTTTTGAGGAAGCCGCTCAGGACGGCCGCCGTGCACGGCCGTGATGGGCGTTTCCGGCTCCGCAGGGAGTTGACGGATCGAACTGATTGCGCCACGCGCATCGCACCTAGCTACACTCTGTATTCTGGAAATGCCCGGGAGGCCTTCAGTGAAGAAAATCGAAGCCATCATCAAGCCGTTCAAGCTCGACGAGGTGAAAGAAGCGCTTCAGGAAGTCGGACTTCAGGGCATCACGGTAACGGAAGCCAAGGGGTTTGGACGGCAGAAGGGTCACGCCGAACTCTATCGCGGCGCCGAATACATCGTCGACTTCCTGCCCAAGGTGAAGATCGAGATCGTGATCGGCGACGACCTGGTCGAGAAGGCGATCGATGCGATCCGCCGCGCGGCGCAGACGGGCCGCATCGGCGACGGCAAGATTTTCGTTTCCAACATCGAGGAAGCGATCCGCATCCGGACCGGCGAATCCGGGCTGGACGCTATTTGAGCGCGGTGCTATCCGCTTGCGGCCCAATAAGAGAATAAGGCTGCCTTTGGCGGCCTGATTTCGTTTGTATCATCGCGCGAACCCGGCCAAAGCGAGAACAACGTCGCTCACCTGGAAACCGACCCGCAAAGTCAAAAGGGATACTCATGAAGACCGCCAAAGACGTCCTGAAATCGATCAAGGACAACGACGTCAAATACGTCGATCTTCGCTTCACCGATCCGCGCGGCAAGTGGCAGCACGTGACCTTCGACGTCAGCATGATCGACGAGGACATCTTCGCCGAAGGCACGATGTTCGACGGCTCCTCGATCGCCGGCTGGAAGGCGATCAACGAGTCCGACATGTGCCTGATGCCCGATCCCGTCACCGCGACGATCGACCCGTTCTTCGCCGAGACCACGATGGTGATCACCTGCGACGTGCTCGAGCCGACCACCGGCGAGCCCTACAACCGCGATCCGCGCGGCATCGCCAAGAAGGCGGAAGCGATGGTGAAGTCGATGGGCGTCGGCGACGCCGTCTATGTCGGTCCCGAGGCTGAGTTCTTCGTGTTCGACGACGTGCGCTATTCGGCAACGCCCTACAACACCGGCTTCAGGCTCGACTCCTCGGAACTTCCGACCAACTCCGACACCGAATATGAAGGCGGCAATCTCGGCCACCGCATCCGCACCAAGGGCGGCTATTTCCCGGTGCCCCCGCAGGACTCGGTGCAGGACATGCGCTCGGAAATGCTCGGCGCCATGGCCAAGATGGGCGTCAAGGTCGAGAAGCATCACCATGAGGTGGCTTCCGCCCAGCACGAGCTCGGCATGAAGTTCGACACGCTGACGCTGATGGCGGACCATATGCAGATCTACAAGTACTGCATCCACCAGGTCGCGCACATCTACGGCAAGACCGCCACCTTCATGCCGAAGCCGGTCTATGGCGACAACGGCTCGGGCATGCACGTTCATCAGTCGATCTGGAAGGAAGGCAAGCCGGTGTTCGCCGGCAACAAGTACTCCGACCTCTCGGAGACCTGCCTCTCCTACATCGCCGGCATCATCAAGCACGCCAAGGCGATCAACGCCTTCACCAACCCGTCCACCAACTCCTACAAGCGTCTGGTGCCGGGCTATGAGGCTCCCGTGCTGCTCGCCTACTCGGCGCGCAACCGCTCGGCCTCCTGCCGCATCCCCTACACCGCCTCGCCGAAGGCCAAGCGCGTCGAGGTCCGCTTCCCCGATCCGATGGCCAACCCCTATCTCGGCTTCGCCGCGATGCTGATGGCCGGCCTCGACGGCATCAAGAACAAGCTCGATCCGGGCCCGGCGATGGACAAGGACCTCTACGACCTGCCGAAGGAAGAGCTGAAGTCGATCCCGACCGTGTGCGGCAGCCTGCGCGAGGCACTGGAAAACCTCGACAAGGACCGCGCGTTCCTGAAGGCCGGCGGCGTGTTCGACGACGACTTCATCGACGCCTACATCGAACTCAAGATGACCGAAGTCGAGCGCTTCGAGATGACCCCGCATCCGGTCGAGTTCGACATGTACTATTCGCAGTGAGCTTTCACTGCCGCAACGATGCGAAAGGCGCCCCACTCGGGCGCCTTTTTGTTTTGCGCGTGATGCGACCAGACCAGTTTGTAGCTTTCCCGACGACGAATTCCGGGACGAAACTGATGCTGGCTCGAGCGATCTATCAATCCGTTGCGGACATTGAATTCTGAGGTCATCGAAACCTCCGTACGCTCCGCAAATGCTTAGACCTCGAGCGGCTGCTTGCCTCGGCGCTAAAGCACAGCATTGGCGCCCACGACGGGCGAAATCGCCATCCTTACGGATCAAACGCCCAGGGAAGTCGGGTGAACCCGATTTGACGCCCGTCGACGGGATTTCGTTATTGACAAACAAATTTCACTATATCTAACTTGCGGCCAACGCAAAACAGCCGCCAAGCGGCAGCGAGAGGAAACGACAATGAGAGGGCTCTTGGCCTGCGCCATGCTCGTGGCCGTGACATCGGCAGCAAGCGCGCAGGTATCCGACGACGTGGTGCGGATCGGCGTTCTGACGGACCTGTCGAGTTGGGGTCGCGACAACAGCGGCCCGGGTTCGGTCGAAGCCGCCAAAATGGCAGTCGAGGAATTCGGCCTTACCGTGCTCGGTAAGCCGATCGAGATCATCAGCGCCGACCATCAGATGAAGACCGACGTCGGCGTGCAGGTCGTGCGCGGCTGGTTCGATCATGGCAAGGTCGACGCCGTCGTCGACATCCCCAACTCCGGCATCGCCATTGCCGTGCATAACATGGTGCGCGAGCGCAACAAGATCGCGCTGCTCTCAGGTCCTGGCGCGAGCTCGCTGACGGACGAGCTGTGCAGCCCGAACACTGTGCATTTCAGCTACGACACCTACGCACTGTCCAAGGTGACCGCGTCAGCCATGATCAACGAAGGCGGAAAATCCTGGTTCTTCGTCACCGCAGACTACGCCTTCGGGCAGCAGCTCGAGAAGGACGCCACTCGTTTCATCAACGAGCGGGGCGGCAAAGTGGTCGGTAGCGTGCGGCATCCGACCAACACGGCCGACTTCTCTTCCTTCGCGCTCCAGGCGCAGAGTTCGAAAGCCGACGTGGTCGCCTTTGCCAATGCCGGCCAGGACACCGACAATGCCATCAAGCAGTCCGGCGAATTCGGCCTGGTCCAAGGCGGCCAGAAGCTCGTGGGCCTGTTGATGTTCGACACCGACGTGCACGCGATCGGGCTGAAGGCCGCGCAGGGTACCTACATGACCACGGCATCCTACTGGAACATGGATGAGGCGACCCGCGCCTGGTCAAAAAAATTCTTCGCCCGCGCAAACGTCATGCCGACCATGATCCAGACCGGAGTCTACGGCTCCGTGCTGCATTATCTGAAGGCGATAAAGGCCGCCGGCACCGACGACCCGGCGAAGGTGATGGCCAAGATGCGCGAGCTGCCGATCGAGGATGTGTTCGTCCATGGCGGCAAGCTGCGCGAGGATGGCCGTGTCATCCGCACGATGTATCTTGCGAAGGTGAAATCGCCCGAGCAGTCCAAGGAGCCCTGGGATTATCTCGAGATCGTCAAGACCGTGAAGGGCGAAGACGCCTATCGTCCGGTCTCCGAGTCGAAGTGCCCGCTCCTGAAGAAGTGAGGCCGAGCATGATTGGCAACGAGCGCAATGCAGGCGACACCCACGAGTGCGATGTGCTCGTGGTCGGATCAGGTGCAGCGGGCATGTCGGCCGCGATCACCGCGCGCTCGCGTGGTCTCGACGTGCTGATCGTAGAGAAGGAGCCGCGCTTCGGCGGCACCACCGCCCGCTCCGGCGGCTGGCTCTGGATCCCCGGTACGTCGCTCGCGCGCGCCTACGGCATCGAGGAGACGCCGGACCAGGCGCGCACATATCTGCGGCACGAAGCCGGCAACAATTACGACGCCGCGCGCGTCGACGCGTTTCTCAGCGCGGGCCCCGAGGCGGTGGACTTCTTCACGACCAAGACTGCGCTGCGCTTCGACATGCCGCTGGTTTTTCCGGACTATCATGCCGAGGCGCCCGGCGGCGTACAAGGCGGCCGCTCGATGGTGACGCGGCCGTTCGACGGACGCGAGCTCGGCGACCACATCAAGACGCTCGGTTCGCCCCTGCCCGAACTCACTGTGTTCGGCATGATGCTCGGCTCAGGCAAGGAGATCATCCATTTCATGCGGGCGACGAAATCGCTGACGTCAGCGATCTATGTCGCCAAGCGCCTGTCGCGTCATCTCATGGACGTGCTGCGCTACGGCCGCGGTATGACGTTGACCAACGGCAATGCGCTCGCAGGACGACTGAGGAAATCCGCCCTCGACCTCAACATCCCAATGTGGCTGTCCTCGCCGGTTCGCGAGCTGACGATCGAGGATGGCGCTGTGACCGGCGCGATCATTGCGCGTGACGGCCGCAACGTGCGCGTCCGCGCGCGGTGCGGCGTCGTGCTCGCCTGCGGCGGCTTCCCGCATGACGTGGCGCGGCGCAGGAAGATGTTTCCACACGCGCCAACGGGCGCCGAGCATTATTCGCCGGGACCGACTGGCAATACCGGTGACGGCCTGCGGCTTGCGGAAACAGCCGGCGGACGCATTGAGGATCGCCTGCCGAATGCGGCCGCCTGGGTGCCGGTTTCGCTGACGAAGCGCAAGGATGGCTCAAGCGGCGTGATGCCGCATTTCATCGACCGCGCAAAGCCGGGCGTGGTCGCAGTGATGCGTGACGGCAATCGCTTTGCCAATGAAGGCAACTCCTATCACGACTTCGTCCAGGCAATGATGAAGGCCGCGAAGCCGGGCGAGGAGATCGCGGCCTTCCTCATCTGCGACCACAAGACGCTACGGAAGTATGGCCTCGGCTGTGTGCCGCCCTTTCCCATGCCGCTCGGCCATCATCTGCGCACCGGCTATCTCATGCGCGGCGATACACTGGAGGCGCTTGCAGCACGGGCCGGCATCGATGCGAAGGGTCTCGTCGCAACGGTCGCGCAATTCAACGCCACCGCGGCGCAAGGACACGACGCCGCCTTCGGCAAGGGCTCCAAGGCCTATAACCGCTACCAGGGCGACGCGCTGCACGGCCCGAACCCCTGCGTGGCACCGGTAGCCCAGGGCCCCTTCTATGCCATCAAGATGGTGATCGGTGATCTCGGCACCTATGCCGGCATCGTCACCGATGCGAATGCACGCGTGCTCGATGCCGAGGGCCGCGTCATCCCCGGCCTCTATGCCGCCGGCAACGACATGGCGAGCATCATGGGCGGGAATTATCCGGGCGCGGGCATCACGCTTGGGCCTGCGCTGACCTTCGGCTACATTGCCGGGCGTCATCTCGCCGAAAGCGCTGTGGAGCGTAGCGCGGCGTGAACGGGGGCCTATGAAACCAGGAAGCCGCGGCATTCAGTCGATCGAGGTCGGCGGACAATTGCTCCGCGCCCTCGCGAGCAGCGGAGAGCCAATGATGCTGCGCGATCTGGCGCGTGAGGCCGGGATGGCTCCGGCGAAGGCTCATCCCTATCTCGTGAGCTTTTCGCGCATTGGGCTCATCGAGCAGGACGAGACCACGGGACGCTATGAGATTGGAGCGTTGGCGCTGGAGCTTGGGCTCATCAGCCTGCGCCGCCTCTCGGCCGTGCGGATCGCCACATCAAAGATCAGGATGCTCGCCGACACCATCGATCATGCAGTTTCGCTCGCCGTCTGGGGCAGCCATGGTCCGACGGTGGTGCAGATCGAGGAACCCAGTCATCCCGTGCACATCGCGATGCGCGTCGGCTCGGTCATGGCCTTGCTCGAAACCGCCACCGGCCGCGCGTTTGCGGCATTCCTGCCATCAAAGACGATCGATGCCGCCCTCGACAGCGCCCTTGACCGCTTTGGCGTCGGCTACAATCCGAAACGCGTGACGAAGGGCGCCAAGGTTTCCGACATGCTCGCCGCAGTGCGCAAGCACGGGCTCGCGCGCGCGCTCGGCGATCCCCTGCCCGGCGTCAATGCCCTCGCAGCGCCGGTGTTCGATCACGCCGGCCACGTCGCACTCGTCATCACCGCGATGGGACCCGAGGCCACGTTCGATGCAGGCTGGAACAGCGCAATCGCAAATGCCCTATGCGAGTGTGCTGGCGGGATTTCGAAGCGGCTGGGATATGGCATTCAAAAACAGTGGGACTGATGGCGCTTGTGTGGATTGCTCCCGCTTTCCCTTGACGGATGACTTGCAGAACTGCGAGTGACAACGCAAACTGCAGCAAAATAAAAAAGGGAGTGAAAAGATGAAACGGCGCACATTTCTCGCTGGCCTTGGTGCCACGGTCTTCTCGCCGGCGATTGTCCGCGCCGCGGGAGATACGCCGTTAAAGTTCGGTGTCCTGACGGACATGAATGGCCTGTTCGCAGATAATAGCGGTAAGGGATCGGTGGCGGCCGCCCAATTGGCGATCGAGGAGTGTGGCGGCAGCGTCCTGGGCAAACCCATCGAGCTGATTTCGGCCGATCACCAGAACAAGCCCGACCTCGGCGGAAATATTGCGCGCCAATGGTACGATCAGGATGGCGTCGACGTCATCCTCGACGTGCCGGTGTCATCAGTCTGCATTGCGGTCCAGAACTTCGCCAAGGATCGAAACAAGATGTTCATCACATCCGCGGGCGGCTCCGCGGATCTGAGTGGAAAGCTATGTTCTCCTAATTTCATCCAATGGACATACAATACCTACGCACTCGCGAACGTAGCCGGGAAAGCGTTGCTGAAGCGTGGAGCCGACACGTGGTTCTTTGTTGTTGCTGACTACACTTTCGGCCATGCGCTCGAGCGCGATGTTACGGAAGTCGTGACCAAGGGCGGCGGGAAGTCACTGGGGCATGCGCCGCATCCGATCAATACGGCGGATTTCAGTTCGGTCCTTCTGACGGCCAAGTCTTCGGGCGCGAAAGTCATCGCACTCGCGAACGCCGGCGCGGACACTCAGAACGGCATCAAGCAGGCGGAAGAATTCGGCCTCACCAGTGGCGGCCAGCGGATGATCGCCCTCTTGATTGACGTCAATGACATACAAAGCATTGGTCTGAAGAGCGCGCAGGGCCTGCTTGCGACCATCGGCTTCTATTGGAACATGGATGACCGGACGCGCGAATTCGCAAAGCGCTATGCCGCCAAGATGGGAAAACCGCCGAGCATGATGCAGGCAGGCGTGTATTCGTCCGCGTTGAACTACATCAAATCGGTTCAGGCCGCGAACACCAAGGATCCGGCCGCCGTCGTCAAGGATTTGCAGGGCCGCACCTTCAATGATGCTTTCGCGCGAAACGGCAAGCTTCGCGCCGACAACCTGATGGTGCACGACATGTACCTCGCCGAGGTCAAGAAGGCGAGCGAGGTGTCCGACCCGTCCGATGTCTTCAGGATACTCGCGACCGTCGAAGGCAAGGACGCATTTCCGCCGCTCTCGAGCAGCGTTTGCCCGATGGTAACGGCGCAGAAGTAATTCGGGCAGCCGCGCAAGCTGTGCTGCAGAATCGTCAAGGTCTACCGCAATCTTTCGCGGTGGACCTTGTTCGTATGGGTTACCTTCCGCGGCCCGCTGCAATCTGATCGTGGGCGATAGATCAGGCCTCACGCGACCGATCAGCGGCGAGCGCGGCCGAGCTGTGATCGTCACTCTTTGTCATCGGCCACGCACGCATGGCCAGCCGGCCAATTTCAGACAATTTCGTCCGCGTAGCCCCATCGCGCGCTTGCACCGCAAGCCCGCGTGCGACCGCGCTGTAGTAGGCGGCCAGCATTTCGCAATCGACATCTCGGGCTACGTCGCCATCCATCACGCCTTTTCGGATGCGTGCAGCCATCGCGCCTTCAGAAAAAGCGCGATGCTCCGCCATCATGTCGCGAATGTTTTTCATTCCCGGTGCGCAATGCGTGCCCGCAAGCGAGATCATGCAGCCGAGCGGATGATCGCCGCGGGTGAACTCTTCTGCGGTCGCCTCGAACAGGCGAGCGAACGCGGTCCTGGTGTCGATTGAAGGATCGTTGAGAATGGAAAAGAACCATTGGCCGGACCATTCGAGAAAGGAATGCGTGGCTTCGCAATAGAGATCTTCCTTGCTGCCGAACGAGTTGTAGAAGCTCGACGCACTGATCCCCATCGCGGCGATGAGGTCGTTGAACGACGTGCCCTCATAGCCGCGCTCCCAGAACAGCTTCATCGCCTCCTGCAGCGCGGCGTCACGGTCGAATACGGCCGGCCGGCCCCGGCCGCGCTTCTCGTCCTGAGCGTTCTTTGCCTGAATTTTCTTCCCTTGATTTATTTTTGGTGTCATCACTCCAAAAATCCTTGAACAGCGCCTCCCCAAGTTTATATCTCGCGAAGCATATTGGAGTTCCCCCTCCAAATTTCAACCCCGAACACAACTTATCCGCTTCCGAAATAACTGCCTGGCGAGACCTCCTCCCGAAACCTGGACTGGCCGGTGTGATTCGGCAGGCCGGCAGAGCTTCGGCCGAACTGCCGGCATGGCAAGGACTGATGGTAGCCTCATGGATCAGATCAGCGATCATTCGAACATTGAACGAGAACCGCTGAAGCCGCCGGCTCCGCGCCGGCGGACATGGAGAACGGCCGCAATCGCTGCAATAGCGGTGCTTGCCGCGCTCCTTGTCTACCTGGGCTTTGCGCCTCGCAACGCAGACCAGGCGGCCGCGTCAGCGCCTCCCCTGCCGGTGACGGTGAGCCAGCCCTTGCAGCGTGAGGTCGATACCAGGGTCGGTTTCCTCGGACAGTTCTCCGCTATCGACCGCGTTGAATTGCGAGCCCAGGTGGGTGGCACCCTGACCGAGATTCATTTCAAGGATGGCCAGATCGTCCACAAGGGCGACCTGCTGTTCGTGATCGACCCGCGGCCCTACGAGATCAGGTTGGCGCAGGCGCAAGCCGCGCTTGAGACCGCAATGGCCCGCGTGGCGCTTGCCAGCAACCAGCTTTCGCGCGCGCAATCGCTCAAGCGCAACGAGTTCGCAACGCAGGAGACGGTCGACCAGCGCACCAACGAGCAGGATGCGTCGCGGGCCGCGGTCGACGACGCCAAGGCGCGGGTGCGGGATGCGCAACTCGACCTTGAATACTGCCGCGTACGGGCGCCGTTCACCGGGCGCATCGGCGCGCGCCAGGTTTCGATCGGAAGCCTGGTCGCGGGCAGCCGTGCCGCAACCAGTCCGACCACGCTGCTCACGACGTTGGTCTCGCTCGATCCTCTTTATCTCGATTTCGACATGAGCGAATCGGATTTCCTGACGTTCTCGCGCGAGCGCGCCCGCGTTGGCGGTCCGCTCGCCAACAAGGTCGCGATCAGCCTCAGCGACGAGAACAGTTTCATCCGCGAGGGCACGCTGGACTTCATCGACAATGCGCTCGATCGCTCCAGCGGCACGATTCATGCCCGCGCCACGGTGCCGAACCCGGATATGTTCCTGGCGCCAGGCCAATTCGCACGGCTGCGAGTTGCGATCGCGCCGCCGAGCCAAGTTTATCTCCTGCCGGACGCCGCTGTCATGCTCGACCAGTCGCAGCGGCTGGTCATGACCGTCGGTCCTGATGCGACCGTGAAACCAAAGATCGTAACCACCGGCGATCTTCGCGGCGGATTGCGCGTGATCCGGTCGGGCCTCGAGGCTAGCGACCGCGTCGTCATCGACGGCCTGGTACGCGCCATTCCCGGCACCAAGGTGGCGCCGCAGGACGGCGTCATCCACTACGACGCTGCCGCCGACGGCCAAGGCTGACGGCCAAGGTTAACGGCAAAGGCTAAAAACCAGGACCGAGAAGACAGGAGCTTCCCCGTGACCCACAGCTTCATCGACCGGCCGATTTTTGCGACTGTCCTCTCCGTCTTCCTGACGCTGATCGGCCTCGGCGCGCTCGCCATCCTGCCGATCGCGCAATATCCGGAGATCGTGCCGCCGACGGTCCAGATCACCACCACTTATCCCGGCGCATCTGCCGAGACGGTATCGCGCACAGTGGCGACGCCGCTCGAGCAGCAGATCAACGGTGTCGAGAACATGATCTACATGAGCAGTCAGTCCACTGGCGACGGCAAGCTCACCGTCACCGTGACGTTTCGCATCGGGACCGACCTCAACGTCGCGCAGATGCTCACGCAGAACCGCGTCCAGGATGCGCTTCCCCGGCTGCCGGAGGACGTCCAGCGGCTCGGCGTTCAGGTGCGCAAGTCGACGCCAAACATCCTGCTCGCGGTGCATCTTTATTCGCCCGACTCGTCGCGGGACCTGCTCTACACATCGAACTACGCGACCTTGCACGTAAAGGACGTGCTGGCGCGGCTGCCGGGCGTCGGCGACGTGCAGATGCAAGGTGGACGCGAATACGCCATGCGCATCTGGCTCGATCCCGACAAGGTCGCCGCGCACGACATGAACGCGAGCGAGGTGCTCGCCGCGCTGCGCGCCCAGAATGTCCAGGTTTCGGCGGGCGTGCTGAACCAGCCGCCGGTCGCCTCCAAGCAGGCCTATCAGATCAACGTGCAGACGCTTGGGCGCCTGTCGACACCAGAACAGTTCGCCGCCATCGTCCTGAAGTCGGATAACGAGGGCCGCGTGACGCGGCTGCGCGATGTGGGCCGCGTCGAGATCGGCGCTTCCGATTATGGATCGTCCGCCTACATGGATCGCGAGCCGGGCCTGCCGCTCCTGATCTTCGCCCAGCCGGGCGCCAATTCCCTCGCCGTCGAGCACGAAGTGCTCGATGCGATGGAAAAGCTGGGCAAGGACTTCCCGCCCGGCCTGCAGTACAAGATCATTTACGACCCCACCATTTTCGTCGGCAAATCGGTCGACGAGGTGATCAAGACCATCTTCATCGCGATCCTCCTGGTGGTTGGCGTCGTGTTCCTGTTCCTGCAGAGCTGGCGCGCTGCGATCATTCCGGTGATCGCAATCCCGGTGTCGCTGGTCGGCACTTTCACCTTCCTCTACGCGCTCGGAATATCGCTGAACAACCTGTCGCTGTTCGGCCTCGTGCTCGCGGTCGGCATTGTCGTCGATGACGCCATTGTCGTGGTGGAGAATGTCGAACGCAATCTCGAACGCGGCATGACGCCCGCCCAAGCCGCCCATGTCACAATGGACGAGGTCGGCGGAGCGCTGATCTCGATTGCGCTGACGCTATGCGCGGTGTTCGTGCCCTCCGCCTTCCTGTCGGGTATTACCGGGCAGTTCTTTCGCCAGTTCGCGGTCACGATCGCAGTCTCCACCCTGATCTCGTGCTTTGTCTCGCTGACCCTGAGCCCTGCCCTGTGCGCGGTGTTGTTCAAGGCTCACGAGCACGGCCAGAAGCCGCGCGGCCCATGGATCGCCCGGCTGGTGCAAGCTGGATTTGCGCGGTTCAATCTCGGCTTCGAGTGGCTGTCGACGAGCTACGGACGGCTGACGCGGCGGCTGGTGCAGATCACCGGCGTCGTGCTTGTGGTCTACGCCGGGCTGATCGGCGTGGCCGGCTTTCAATTCGCCCGCGCTCCTACCGGCTTTATTCCGGAGCAAGATCAGGGCTATCTCATCACCGTCGTGCAACTGCCGCCCGGCGCTTCGCTCGAGCGCACGGAGGCGGTGGTCAAGAAGGCGATCGAGATCATCATGACCACGCCCGGTGTCGAGCATGTCGCGCCGTTCGCAGGACTGGATGCAACCACCTTCACCATCGCCTCCAATGCCGGCACGATCTTTTCCGGCCTGCCATCGCTCTATAACCATGATGTGCCTGGCCTGACCGCACCGAGCGTGCTCGCCGATCTGCGCAAGCGCCTCTCGGTGATCCAGGAAGCCTATGTGCTGACGATCCCGCCGCCGCCGGTGCAGGGCATCGGCAATGCTGGCGGCTTCAAGATGATGCTGCAGGATCGCGCCGGTCTCGGCTCGGAGGCGCTGTCGAAAGCGGCACAGGCACTGGTCGCAGCCGCCAACAAGGATCCGAGCTTCTCGGGCGTCTTTACTCTGTTCGGTACGCGCTCGCCTTCGGTTTATGCCGATATCGATCGGGAGAAAGCCGAGAAGGTCGGGCTGACCCCCACCGACGTCTTCAACACCCTGCAAGTCTATCTCGGCTCGCAATATGTCAACGACTTCAACTATCTCGGCCGAACCTACCAAGTCATCGCGCAGGCCGACGGCTCGTTCCGCCAGGATCCGCACGACATCGCGCGGCTGAAGGCGCGCAACGCCTCCGGCGAGATGGTGCCGGTCGGCACGGTGGCGCGGTTGAAATCCGAGAACGCACCCTATCGCGTGCCTCGTTACGATCTATTCCCCGCTGCTGAAGTGATGGGCGTCGCGGCGCCAGGCGTCGCGACCGGCACCGCGTTGCACCGCATGGAGGAGCTGGCGCACGAGGTGCTGCCGCCAGGCATCGGCTTTGAATGGACCGAGCTTGCTTTCCAGCAGCAACAGCCGGGGACCTCGTCCTTGCTGGTGTTCGGCGCAGCCGCCTTGTTCGTCTTCCTGGTGCTCGCTGCGCAATATGAGAGCTGGAACCTGCCGCTCGCGGTGGTGATGATCGTTCCAATGTGCCTGCTCGCCTCCGTGACAGGACTTTTGATGCGCGGCATGGCGATCGACGTGCTGGCGCAGATCGGCTTCGTCGTGTTGGTCGGACTCGCTGCAAAGAACGCGATCCTGATCGTGGAATTCGCACGGCAAACCGAGGAAGCCGGCGCCACGCCCGGCGAGGCCGCCGTTAGCGCGGCGCGCACGCGGCTGCGGCCGATCTTGATGACGTCGCTGGCGTTCATCTTCGGTGTTGCACCTCTCGTGGTCGCAACCGGGGCGGGTTCGGAAATGCGTCAATCGCTCGGCACGGCGGTCTTCGCGGGAATGCTGGGAGTGACCGCCTTCGGCCTCTTGTTTACGCCAGCCTTTTATGCAGTCGTCCGGAAGCTCGGGCGCAAAAAGGCGCTCGCTGCAGCGGAAACAGTTCGGCAAGTCGACGCTGATCGCAACGACCGGGCAAAGGACCTGCCGGCAGCTCGAGCTTAGCTGCTGCAATGCGTCACAACCCGACGGGGCAAATCACCAAAAGTCTGTCCAGTCTTGCTGCGAAAAATATTCCGCTTTCGCCGTCGGGCAAATCAGTGATTTAACTCCGCGTGTCTCACGGCGGATGAGGGGCGGCTCGCGATCGTCCCGAACGTTGCGGTGAGATGCGGTGGACGCGGGTGTTGCGACTGACGAGCGTGACATCAGCGGACGGCGAAGTCGTGTGGTCCTGGCGCCCCGACGCTGGCGCTAAGCTTCTATGAAGTGACGGTGGCAAAAGAGCC
>NZ_JCAMOR010000030.1:0-92863 GCF_059512385.1 Bradyrhizobium sp. Crot121
ACGCTCGTCAGTCGTGACATCCTCGTCCACCGCATCTCACCGCAACGTTCGTGACGATCGCGACCCGCCCCTCATCTCGGGTGAGACGCGCGGAGTTAAATCACTGATTTGCCCGACGGCGAAAGCCGAATGTTTTTTGTGCGACGAGTGGACAGGGCAAATCACTCTGGAATCGCTGGTGAATTTTTCTCCCCCCGTCATTCCGGGGCGATGCGAAGCATCGAGCCCGGAATCCATCCAGCCGCTGAGTATGCCGCGCAATGGATTCCGGGCTCGCGCTACGCGCGCCCCGGAATGACGGTGGTGTGCGGGGCGCTATTGGACAGCGCAGGTGCGAGTGCCTACATCGATAGCTGTGTCCGCCCTTGGAGTTCTCGCGATGACCATCGACGACAGGCCTACGATCGCTGCTCCCGATGACGATCCCTATCTTTGGCTGGAGGAGATCGAGGGCGCGCGGGCGCTGGAATTCGTGGAGGGGCAGAGCCGGCTCACGCTGGAGAAATTTGCCGGCGCATCATTTGCCGCCGATCGCGACACACTTGCCGCGATCTTCGACCGGCCGGACAACATTCCCTATGTCACCAGGCGCGGCGGGCTGCTCTACAATCTCTGGAAGGATGCGCAGAATCCGCGCGGCTTGTGGCGGCGCACGACGCTTGACGAATTCCGCAAAGCCGATCCCGACTGGGAAATCCTGCTGGACGTCGACCAGCTTGCCGCCGACGAAGGCGAGGATTGGCTTCTGAACTGGACGTCGATGCGGCCGGGAAATGATCGGCGCGCGATGCTCAGCCTGTCGCGCGGCGGCAGCGATGCGGTGACGCTGCGCGAGTTCGACATGGAGGCGAAGCGCTTCGTCGCCGACGGCTTCGTGCTGCCCGAGGCCAAGGGCGGCGTCGATTGGGTCGACGACGATACGCTGCTGCTGTCGAGCGCCTATGGCGAGGGCATGGCGACCCATTCGGGCTATGCGCGGACCGTCAGGCTGTGGCGCCGCGGCGAGGTCGTGGAGCGCGCGCCTGTCGTGTTCGACGTGCCGGCGGATCATATGAGCGCGTCCGCTCAGGTCGATGATTCCGGACCGGTCCCACGGGTTTGGTTCGTCGATCGGCTCGATTTCTTCAACTTGAGCGCCTGGCTCGGCGACGAGACGGGCGCGAAGACGAAGCTCGATCTGCCCACCAGCATCTGGCTGCTCGCCGATCAGGACTGGTTCGTCGTCAAGCTGCGCGAGCCGTGGACGGTCGGTGGCAAGACCTATGCGCCCGATACCGTGCTCGGCGTGTCGTTGTCGGCCTTCCTCGTGGGCAGCCGCGATTTCACCGTCGTGTTCGAGCCGGAGCCGCGGCGAGCGCTGCAAGGCTTCTTCTGGACCGCGGGCCGGCTGGTGCTATCGATCCTCGATGAACTGCGGCCGGTGTTCGAGATCTGCATGCCATCGGCCGCCGGCTGGACGCGCGCGCGGCTCGAAGGGCTGCCCGGGATCGGCGTCGTCGATGTCTGGCGCCTCGACAGCCATGTTTCCGAAAGCAGGGGCGACCTGTTCGCCAATGTGCAGGACCCGCTGACGCCATCTTCGCTGATGCTGATGGAGAAGGTCGGGGCGCCCACGGTGCTGAAGCAGGCACCGAGGACGTTCAGCGCGGATGGACTCGTGGTGACCCAGCACGAGGCGATCTCCGTCGATGGCGAACGCATCCCCTATGTGCAGACCGGCCCGGCGACGGAGACCGGCGATGCGCCGGTCCATCTGACCGCCTATGGCGGCTTTGGTCTGGCGATGAAGCCATATTACAACCCGGCGCTCGGCAAGCTGTGGCTGGAGCGCGGCGGCACCATCGTGGAGGCCAATATCCGCGGCGGCGGCGAGTTCGGCACAAGCTGGCACGACGCCGGCCGCTACGCAGGCAAGCGATTGGCGCATGACGACTTTGCCGCCGTCGCCGCCGATCTGGTGAAGCGCGGCGTCACGCGGCCCGGGCGGATCGCGGCCGAGGGCGGATCGAACGGCGGCATCCTGATCACCAACATGCTGGTGCGCTACCCCGAACGCTTCGGCGCGCTGTTCTGCACCATCCCGCTGATCGACATGCGCCGCTACACCAAGCTGCTCGCCGGCGCGAGCTGGATCGCCGAATATGGCGATCCCGACAAACCTGAAGAATGGGCGTGGCTGCAGACCTACTCCGCCTATCACATGGCGACGCCCGGCCAAAAATATCCACCGATCCTGATCGCGACCACGCGCCGCGACGACCGCGTGCATCCCGGCCACGCCCGCAAGATGACTGCCAAGCTGCAGGCAATGGGATATGAAGCCCATCTCTACGAGCCCGCGGCAGGCGGCCACGGCTATGGCAAGGACAACAAGGAACGCGCCGCCTTCATGGCGCTGGGGCTTGGGTTCCTGAGGGAGAAGATCGGGTGGGTGGATGGTGAGGCGTGATCATTCTCCGCCGTCATTCCGGGGCGATGCGACAGCATCGAGCCCGGAATCCATTTCTCCGCCTGGCTATGTGGCGCAATGGAGTCCGGGTTCACGCTTCGCGTGCCCCGGAATGACGAACGGGAATCAGCCGCGCGCGAAGGCCAAGATCATGTTGTTCGCGGGCATTTCAATAGTCGCGCCCAGTGACAGGCCGACGCGCGCCGCCAGCTTCTCGACGTCGGCGATGTCGCGCACGCCCCAATCGGGATCCTGATTGCGCAAGGACGTGTCGAACACGGCATTGCTGAGCGCGGTGTGCTTGCCGTCGCGCTTGAAGGGGCCGTAGAGGAACAGCCGGCCGTCGTCGCGCAGGCGGCGTGCGGCGCCTTCGAACAGGCCCTCGGTGACGGACCAGGGCGCGATGTGGATCACATTGGCGCAGAACACCGCGAGCAGCTTTGGCAGCTCGCCGCCCTCGGGCGCAGCACCGGGCCAGGCTGGATCGGAGAGATCGATCCGCAGCGGCGGACGGATATTCGGAAGGGCGGCGAACGCGCGCCAGGCCGCGATGCTCTTCAGATGGGCGTCGTTGAGATCGCTCGGCCACCAGGTGATATCGGGGGTCTGTCCAGCGAAATACACGACATGCTGGCCGGTGCCGCTGCCGGCCTCCAGCACGTCGCCGGAACGCCCTGCGAGGAATTTCTCCAGCACCGCCCAGATCGGCTGATGGTTGCGATGAAAGGCCGCCGCATCGAGCCGGCCGTCGGCCTCGACCCGCCCGCCGTCTTTGCCGAATTCAACCACGAACTCTGCCACGATGCTCTCCTGTTCCTATCGTACATAACGCAACACCGTAGCGATCCTGCTATTCCGTGCGCGTCGTCGCAATGCGCGATTTGAGCGCGGCTCCGTCATAATGGTTACGTCGGTAGCGCGGATGAAGCGCAGCGAAATCCGGGCGGGCGCCCCCATCTCTCCGCTCGTCATTCCGGGATGCGCCGAAGGCGCAGGCCCGGAATCCATTGCGCCCCATGCGCCCCTGGAGAAATGGATTCCGGGTTCTCGCTTACGCGAGCCCCGGAATGACGAGGGGAGAGTCCGTAGCCCGGAGCAGCGAAGCGTAATCCGGGAACGGTGGAGCAAGTGGCACGAATCCCGGATTACGCTTCGCTTCATCCGGGCTACGACTTCGTCATTGCGAGCTATCGTGCCACGCGTTGCAATTCCTTCGTCAGCACATCCAGCGCATCGGCGAGCATCACGCCACCGCAGACGGTGAGACGTTCGGGAAGCACGATGCGCCTCGCTGGCGGGTAGAAGTGCTCCAGCGCCGGATGCAGCAGGAAGGCGCGACCGTTGTCTTCGGCGCGGTCGCCGGCCTCCGACACCAGGATGAAATCCGGCCTCAGTTGCACGAGCGCCTCCAGCGAGGCGTAGCCGCCGGCAGCGACGCCGAGGTCGCCGGCGGGATTGAGCAGGCCGGCTTCGGTCAGAAGCGAGGAGACCAGACTGTCGCTGCCGGATACCCAGCCGCGGCGCGCCAGCGGCAGCACGCGATAGTGCTTGCCGGTCGCGGCCTGGCGCGCTCGGGCGATCGCGGCATCTAATCTTGCAATCGCGACCTTCGCGCGGTCCGGATGCTGCACGATCTCGCCCATCTCGCGGATCTGGTCCTTCACCTCGTCCAGCGTGCGCGGCACGCTGAACTCGACGAGATGGAGGCCGTTTGCCTTCAGAAGCTCGCGCGTTGCGCGCTTGTCGAACAGGCTGGCGACGACGATGTCGGGCTTGAGCACCAGCACGTCCTCCGCGCCGCCGGAAAGGATCGGGAAACGGCGCGCCTGATCGGCGGCAAAGGATTGCCAGGCGTCGCGGGAGTAGCGGCTGAGGCCCAGGATCTGCTGGGGATCGGCGAGCGAGAGCAGCAATTGATCGCTGCAGACATTCATCGAGACGATCCGCGGCGGGCTCGCCGCATGCGCGACAGTGGTGGACAAGACGAGCGCTGCAAGGCATGCCGCGAGCCGGCCCATCAGATCTCCGCCCAGGGCACGATCACCGTCTCGCGCTGATGCTCGGCGCGGAAGGCGCTGACGCGGAACACATCGGCCATGACCGTTTCCGAGAGCGCATCCGCCGGCGCGCCCTGCGATGCGAGGCGGCCCTGCGCCAGCACCAGCGCATGGTCGGCAAAGCGCGCGGCAAGGCCAAGGTCGTGCGTCACCACGATCACCAGCACGCCCTGATCGGCTGCGGCACGCAAACCCTTCATGACGTCGATCTGGTGGCGCGGATCGAGCGAGGCGGTCGGCTCGTCCGCCAGGATGATCGGCGCCTCCACCGCGAACACGCGCGCCAGCGCAACGCGGCTGCGCTCGCCGCCGGAAAGCTCGGTGACACGCCGCTTCGCGAACTCCATGACATCGGCCGCCTGCATCGCCCGCACCACCGCCTCAGTGTCGCGCGGGGACAGCCGCGCCGGATCGGTCGCGCCATGCGGATAGCGGCCGAGCGCGACGATGTCGCGCGCCGGCAGCGGCCAATGCACCATGTGCCCTTGCGGAAGATAGCCGAAGCGCTTGGCCCGTTCGCGCAGCGGCAGCGCGGCAAGCGCCTCGCCTCCCACCTTGATGACGCCGTCGGAGGGAATGAGGCCGGCGAGCGCGCGCAGCAGCGTGGTTTTGCCGGCGCCGTTCGGACCGACCAGCGCGACGAGATGACCGGAGGCGAGTTGCAGCGACACATCGTTGAGCACGCGGCGGCCGGCGAGCACGACGTTGAGGTGTTCTACAACAAGCGCCGTCATGCGACGCCTCCGCCGAGCGCGCGACGCTCGCGCATGATGAGATAGAGGAAGAACGGCACGCCGATGATCGAGGTCAACACGCCCACCTTGATGTCCGACGTCGACGGGATGATGCGCACCGCGATGTCGGCCGCGAGCAACAGCGCCGAGCCGGCAAGCGCGCTCGGCACCAACAGCCGCGCCGGATCGTGGCCGATGACGGGCCGCATCAGATGCGGCGCGACCAGGCCGATGAAGCCGATGGTGCCGGTGACCGCCACCGCGCCACCGACGCCGAGCGCAACGCCTGCGATCACGAACAGGCGCAGGCGGCCGACATCGACGCCGAGGCTTTGCGCGGTCTCTTCGCCGAGCGTGAGCGCGCGGAAGGCGCTGGCTTGCGACAGCAGGATGGCCGCGCCGGCGACGATGAACGGCAGCGCCAGCGCGACATGCTGGAAGCTGCGGTCCTCCAGCGAGCCGAGCAGCCAGAACGCGATCTCGAGCGCCAGGAACGGATTGCTCGCGAGGTTCATCACCAGCGCCGTCGCAGCGCCCGCAAGGCTCGAGATCGCAAGCCCGGCGAGGATCAGGATCAAGAGGCCCGCATTGCGGCCTGCGATCGCGAGCAGCACGAAGACCGAGCCGAATGCGGCGATGATGGCGGCGACCGGCAGCGCATAGGAGCGGACGTCAGCCAACCCCAGCGCGATCACCAGCACCGCACCGAACGCCGCCGATTGCGGCGCGCCGAACAGCGAGGGCGAGGCTAAGGGATTGCGCAACAGGCCTTGCAGCGCCGCGCCTGACAGACCGAGGATGGCGCCGATCGCAAACGCCAGGATGGTGCGCGGCAGGCGAATCTCGCGCACGATCACCTGCGTGACATCGCTGCCGCCACCGAACAGCGCCTCGATCACCGTCAGCGGCGACAGCCGCACCGGGCCGGTGCCGAGCGAGATCAGCATCAGCAAGGCAACCAACGCAATCATTGCAACGGTCGCCCCCAACCGCCGCCGCGCGGCCAGACCCGCCGCTATCGTGAAATCCTGTGCACTCATCGCGCCCTGCTTCTTGCAGCGAATTCGGTGGCAGACAAGCGACACCGGAACAAAAAAACGTATGGGAGCCAGGGAGCCGCAGTTTCGCCGGGATTGACTCACGTGCCGCCGAAATCCTAGATGGCCCCGACGGTTCCTATCGGGATCAAAAGGGAATGCGGTACCGGGAAACTTCCCGTAAAGCCGCGGCTGCCCCCGCAACTGTATGCGGTGAATCCTTCGTCATATGCCACTGGGAGTCTCGGTCCTGGGAAGGCGACGAAGGGTAACGACCCGCGAGCCAGGAGACCTGCCGTCATACGTGGTCACACGCGACGATGTCGGTCGGGGAGTACAGGCATTTGCTTCACCTGAAGCGCGAAACGCGATGGTGAGCCTTGGTTCGCTGTGACGTGCCACTGACGTCATACCGAGGTCTCGCCGATGTTCTCTGCTACCACAGCCACCAAGCAACGCCGCGCGCTGCTGCTCGCGTCGAGCATGCTGGCGCCCGCTTTGTATGTTTCCGCCGCGCAGGCGCAGGAAGCGCCCTCCGAGCAATTGCCGCCGGTCGAGGTCAGGGCGCCCGGCGACCACAACCGCACCCGTGCCAAGCCCGCTTCCGACGGCACTCCAGGTCCCCGGCGTCCCGCGCCGGGCCAGGTGCCGACCAACGCGCAGCCGGCCGGCGGCGCGGGCGCTGGCGGCGCCGCCGCTGGCGGAGCTTCATCCGGTGGCGGTGGCGGCGGCCCGCAATTTGCCGGCATTGTCGGGACGTCCTCGACCGTGATCACCGCCGACGACATCGCGCATTCGCCGACCCAGGTTCTGGCCGAGATCATCGCGCAGGCCCCCGGCGTGCAGCTTCAATCGCTCTATGGCGGCGTGAACGGCGCCAAGACCTCGGTCGACCTGCGCGGCTTCGGCGCGTTCGCCACCGCCAACACGCTGTTCCTGCTCAACGGGCGACGGCTCAACGACATCGACATGGCGCAGGTGGATCTGTCGACCATCCCACTCGATTCGATCGAGCGCGTCGAGATCACCCGCGGCAACAGCGGCGCCGTGCTCTACGGCGACAATGCGATAGGCGGCGTGATCAACATCGTCACCAAGACCGGTGTCGGCGGCCCGCCGGTCTCGATCCGCGGCGAAGCCGGCTATGGCTCCTTCAACCAGCGCATGGCCGCGATCTCGACCGCGATGAATTCGGGACCATGGTCGGCGTCGTTCTACGGCAACGGCATCAAGTCCGACGGCTACCGCGTGAACAATGCGCTCGACCAGCGCAACGGCGTCGGCAATCTCAACTACACGACGCCGGACCTGAAAGCCTTCCTGACGGTGACCGGCGACGACCAGAAGCTGGGCTTTCCCGGCGGCAGGCTGGTCGATCCTTCGATCGGCGTCAATCAGCTCGTCACCGATCGCAAGGGCGCCGCCACGCCGTTCGACTATGGCAACCAGCAGGGCGCGAGCGCGACGACGGGCTTCACCAAGACGCTCCTGAACGGTGTCGACCTGATCGTCGATGGCGGCTACCGCCAGAAGGACACGCAAGGCGCGTTCTTCGGCACCTCGCCATTCATCAGCGCGGCATCCACCTACAATGACGCCGCGTTGCAGACCTGGTCGATCACGCCGCGGCTGAGCATCAGCAATTCGATCTTCGGGATTCCCTCGTCGATCCTGACCGGCATCGACTATTACGATGCAACGTTCCACCAGCAGCGCGGCGCGTTCCGGGGCGTGCCACCGATCCATACCTACGACCTGTCGCAGCAGTCGCTCGCCGGCTATTGGCAGCACACGGTTGGCCTCTTGCCCACCACCGATTTCTCCTATGGCGCGCGGGTGCAGAACACCTGGCTCAGCGCGCGCGACCGCTACGATCCGAACGCGCCGTTCGCCTTCGACGCGCAGGCGACGCCGCTCGACCAGAGCGAGACCAATTACGCGCTGCATGTCGGCGTCGAGCATCGCTTCACCGAAATGTTCTCGGTGTTCGCCCGCGCCGCGCACGCGTTTCGCACGCCCGATGTCGACGAGCGCACGTCCACCGGACCCGCGTTCGATGCGGACTTCAACCCGTTGCCGCAGAATTTCCAGTTGAAGACGCAGACCTCGCACGACGTCGAAGCCGGCTTCCGCGTCAAGACGGGCCGCTTCCAGGTGCAAACCAGCATCTACAACATGGACCTCGAGAACGAGATCCATTTCAATCCGGTGCTGTTCTACAACATCAACCTCGATCCGACCCGGCGTTATGGCTCCGAGACGCAGGCCTCGCTGCGCGTCAGCGATACCGTGTCGCTGCGCGGCGGCATGGCTTACACGCGCGCGGTGTTCCGCGAGGGACAGTTCGCCGGCAACGACGTGCCGCTGGTGTCGCGCTACACCGGCAATCTCGGCGTGACCTGGAATGTCTGGGACAACTATCTCGTGTTCGATGCCACGCTGCGCGCCTGGAGCTCGCGCGTCATGGACAATGATCAGGCCAATACGCAAACGCGCATTCCGGGCGATGCGACGATCGACCTCAAGCTCAGCGGCGCCTATGAGCATTTCTTCTGGTCGGTCAGCGTCAACAACGTCCTGAATGCGCTCTATTACGACTACGCCATTGCCTCGAACTTCACGCCCGGCCGCTTCAGCGCCTATCCGCTGCCGGGTCGGACTTTCCTGGTGAAGGCCGGCGCCACGTTCTGAAGCGATCGGCCGGTCCGCGAGCCACGCGCGGACCGGCTTGTTCCGCCCGAATCAGCCATTATGTCGTGATGGCGGGAGATCGACATGGGCGGGATCGGGAAGAGAAGCCAACCTCCGAAGCAGGAAGGCGGCAAGCCAAGGCCGCCGCCTCCACCTGCGCGTCACGAGGAGGACGACGACTACGAAGACGGCGACATCGCCACACCGAAGCGCGATCGCTACGGCCCCGACGACGAACCGTTGTGAGACGCGAGATTTGCAGGTTGATGCAGTCCCGCGAAATCGTCGCGCTCGATCTTGCGGATGCTCTTCACATCGAGCAGATGCGCGCCGAAGCCGCCGCGGGCGACCGTCTTTGCCAGTTTCGGCGAGACCAGAGTGAGGCCGACCGTCATCGTCAGCGGCACGGCGCTGAGCCAGTCGAGCCGCACCGGCGTCAGCTCCTCGGTGCTGGCGTTGTAGGGCCCCGAGGTCTTCAAGAGATCGCCGCACTCGACCAGAATGTCGCGCCTGGTGCCGCCGCGGGAGGCGTGGCCGAGCAGCGCCTGCATCGCCAAATGCGTCCGCACGCCGGCGCGACTCTCAGGCAAGGGTTGTGGCGTCTCGCCGAGCGATACGCGCAGCAGGAGATCGACCAGATCGGTGCCGGCGCGGAAGGCATTGAGCGGCTCGACCAAACGCGGATTGCAGTCGATCAGGAGCGGCACGGGGCTGTCGATCGGCATCACGTAGTCGACCGACAGCGCGCCGTGCCAAGCCAGCGCTCCCCCGATCGCTTCCAGATAGGCGCGCACCTGCGGACGGCTGACGCTTTCCTTGATCGCCTCGCCGCCGCCGACGCCGGGCGCGATCTGCCGATAGGCATGGAAACCGACCAGCCTGCCCTCGCAAAATACCGACTGCGCCTTTTCGGTGGTGCCGGTGACGAGATCCTGCACCAGAAGCTCGTCGGCGAAGGTGTCGGCCGCGCCGAGCTCGTACAGCGCGATGTTGAAATCGGCTTCGTCGCGCACGAACCAGATGCCGCGACTCGCGGTGCCGACCGAGGTCTTGATCACGGAAGGAAAGCGGATGGCGTCGCGCAGCTCGCTCTCCGACGTCACGATCCGAGTCGGCGGCTGCGGCAGGCCCAATTGGCCAAGCAGACGGCTGAAGCCGGCCTTGCCGTGCGCCATCCGGTAGCTGCCAAACCGCGGCAGCGCCAGGCCGACGCGGCCCTTCAGCCGCGCCTCGGCGCGCGCGAACAGAAAGCCCTGCTCATGGGTCGGCAGCAGCACGTCGAACGGCGCCTCCAGCAGCCGCTCGATGAAGCCGAGGAATCCCTCGGGATCGTGGCGCAACCCCGGACAGCGATGGAATTTGCGCACGAAGCGCGAATAGCGCGACAGGCACCAGGGCGAGGGATCGCAGACTTCGACATGGTGCCCGGCAAGGCCGAGGATCGTGATCGCCTCGCGCGCCGAGGTGCTCGCCCCCTCGGGGATCAGGACGCGCAGCTTTGTTGCCGGATCGGTCATGCCAGATCATTGCTGCAATGCGAGTTGCTTGTCTTGCCGCTTTAATGCCGCATGTCGCTCGGTCGCGGTTCGCCGGGGCAGCCATGCAGTGGCCTTCATGGACAAATAACGCTCAGCCGATATTTTCGAGACAAGCCCCGCCGGGCGTCACATTTAGGGGCTTCTCACGGATATGGCTGATGTTCTCGCCGCACTGCAGCAATTGAAGACCGACAGCGCGGTGCGCACGCT
Source organism: Bradyrhizobium sp. Crot121 (assembly GCF_059512385.1). Taxonomy (NCBI): domain Bacteria; kingdom Pseudomonadati; phylum Pseudomonadota; class Alphaproteobacteria; order Hyphomicrobiales; family Nitrobacteraceae; genus Bradyrhizobium; species Bradyrhizobium sp. Crot121. Next base: position 10,717 of record NZ_JCAMOR010000030.1, read on the forward strand.
GACGGGGATTTCGATCGCCCATTGGGTTAGCCATTTCCATATCTTCGTGCTGCCGATGCTGTTCCCGTTCCTGAAAGAGCGGCTCGGTGTCGGCTATATCGAGCTCGGCTTCGCGCTGACCGTATTCGCGCTGGTCTCCGGCCTGACGCAGGCGCCGATCGGCTATCTCGCTGACCATATCGGCGCGCGCAAAATTCTCCTGATCGGTCTCTGCCTCGGCGGCCTTGCCCTGATCGGGCTCGGTGCGCATTTGAGCTATCCGGCGCTGATCGCAAGCGCGATCGCGCTCGGGCTCGCCAACAGCGTCTATCACCCTGCCAACTACGCGATCCTGTCGGCGCATATGGACGAGGCGCGGATGGGCCGGGCGTTCTCGGTCCATACCTTTGCCGGCTTCCTCGGCGGCGCGGTGGCGCCGGCGATCATGGCGGCGCTGGTCGCGGCAATCGGCGGGCTCGGCGCGCTGATGGTGGCCGGCGCTATCGGCCCGCTGGTGGCGCTATTGCTCGTCGTCATGGGCATCCCCGACGCGGGCGCCGCGAAGGACAGGCCCGAGGGCAGTGAGAAGGTGAAAACCAGCGTGATGACGCCGGCGATCATGGTGCTGACCGTGTTCTTCACGCTGCTCAGCCTGTCGAGCGCGGGGATCAATAATTTCGGCGTGGTGGCGCTGATGGGCGGCTATGGCGTGTCGTTCTCGTCGGCCAATATCGCGCTGACCGCGTTCCTCGGCGCCAGCGCGGCGGGCGTGCTCGCCGGAGGCTATCTCGCCGACCGCACCCACCGTCATAGCCAGGTGGCGGCGGCCTGCTTTGTGGTCAATGCCGCGATCGTGCTGCTGATAGCGCTGGTCAACCCGCCATCGGCAGTGCTGACCGCAGCGCTCGGCCTGGCCGGCTTCCTCGGCGGCGTGATCACGCCCTCGCGGGACATGCTGGTGCGCAACGCGGCGCCTCCCGGTGCGGCTGGCCGCGCCTTCGGCATCGTCTCCACCGGTTTCAACTTCGGCGGCATCGCAAGCCCGCTGCTGTTCGGCTGGATCATGGACCACAACCTGCCGCATTGGGTGTTCGGCGCGTCCGCCGCGTTCATGGTGCTGACGGTGCTGCTCGCGCTCGTCACCGACCGCAAGCCGCAGGGATCGGAAGCGCGCGCCGCGGCCTGACGACCTATTTTTCAGGTGTCCTCGCGGGCGATTGCTTCCAGACGATCCGCGCAATCGTTCAGGCCGACATAACAGGCGATACCGAGATAGATGGTCTGAAGCGCGCGAACGCTCCGGTCTCGACGTGTCGGCACGCGCGTGGCGCCGATAGCGTGATCGCCGGCCTCGGCTGGCTGCATGGAAAGCGCGCGCTCGTTGGCTATGGTGGTCGCGGTCACGAGAGGTCTCCGCAGTGATACGAGGGGACTCTGCGGTGCGCCTGTTACGGTCCGATCACTGCCTCGAACTAAATGCTTACGGCTGTAACCGATCGCGATAATCTGACAGGGAGGCGAGCCAACGCGGCTTGATGCGATCCTGAGCTGGCAACAGAAGAGGAGACATCTCAATGCAGGAGTACGATCTCTATATTAATCCGCAAAAGCCGACGTTAGGCCTTTATGTGCGCAAAGGGGCCGGTCTTCCTGATCTGGCCGATCCCAAGCAATGGGCATTTGACGGCACGGCGGCACAAGCCGAATTGCCGCCAGATCTTGTGAAAAGGATCGAAACCAACGGTCACGCTTTCCGCGACATGGACTAGGCTTTGACGTCACCGCATATTTCCAGGTTGCGGCGCCATAGCGCATTGCAGAGCCCCACCACTGCCGGTTGACAGCCTCGGAGGGCGATCCATGATGCGCGGCAACAACAACAAATCGGGATGAAGCGCCATGACCTCAGCGCCTGATATCGTGATCCGCGGCGGCACCATTGCGGACGGCAGCGGCGGGGACCTCTATGAAGCCGATGTGGCGATCACGGACGGCAAGATCACCGAGGTCGGCAAGGTCGCGAGCAAAGGCAAGGAGGAGATCGACGCCCGCGGCAAGCTGGTGGCGCCAGGCTTCGTCGATGTTCACACCCACTATGATGGCCAGGTGACCTGGAGCCAGGACATCACGCCCTCCTCGCAGAACGGCGTCACCACGGCGATCATGGGCAATTGCGGCGTCGGCTTTGCGCCGTGCCGGCCCAGCGACCACACCAGGCTGATCCAGCTCATGGAAGGCGTCGAGGACATTCCCGAGCCGGTCCTGAGCGCCGGCATTCCCTGGGAATGGGAGAGCTTTCCCGACTACATGAACTGGCTGTCGAAGCGCAGCTTCGACGTCGACATCGGCGCGCAACTGCCGCATGCGGCGCTGCGTGTCTATGTGATGGGCGAACGCGGCGCGCGGCGCGATCCTTCCACGGTGGAGGATAACAGGCAGATGGCGGCGCTGGCGGGCGACGCGGTACGCGCCGGCGCACTCGGCTTCTCCACCTCGCGCACCCTCAACCACCGCACCTCGACCGGCGACTTCACGCCGACCTTGAAGGCGGGCGAGGACGAATTGACCGCGATCGCCGGCGCGATGCATGGCGTCGGCCGCAGCGTGCTGCAATTCGTGCTCGATCTCTCCACCGTCCACGAAGACCTGCCGATGATGCTGCGGGTGGCGGAGAACACGAAATGCCCGATCTCGTTCTCGATCACCCAGAACGACAAGTCGCCGCGGCGCTGGCGCCAGACGCTCGACACCATCAACGAGGCAAGCCGCCGCGGGCTGTCGATCACCGCGCAGATCGCCGCGCGTCCGGTCGGGCTGATGCTCGGGCTTGAATTGTCGCGCAACCCGTTCCAGACCCATGCGAGCTACAAGGCGATCGCGCACCTGCCGCTCAAGGAGCGGGTGGCGCGGTTGCGCCAACCTGAAGTGCGCGCCGCGATCCTCGCCGAGAATGCCAGCGACACCGACGATCCGCTGTTCTTCCGGCCGAACTACGACAAGATGTATCTGCTCGGAAATCCGCCCGACTACGAGCAGCCGCCGGAGAACACGCTGGGCGCGCAGGCGCGCCGGCTCGGCAAACGCCCGGAAGAACTCGCCTATGACGCGATGCTGACCGACGAGGGCCGCGGCATGCTCTACGTGCCGTTCCTCAACTATTCCGACGGCAATCTCGACGCGACCCGCGAGATGCTGCTGGACCCGAATTCGGTGCCCGGCCTCTCCGACGGCGGTGCGCATTGCGGCATCATCTGCGATGCCTCTTTCCCGACTTATCTGCTGACGCACTGGACCCGCGACCGCACCCGCGGCGAGAAGCTCTCGATCCCCTTCGTGATCGCGGTGCAATCGCGCAAGACCGCGCTCTCGGTCGGCCTCGCCGATCGCGGCCTGATCGCGCCCGGCTACAAAGCCGACGTCAACGTGATCGATTACGACCGGCTGCATCTGCATCCGCCAAAGGTGCATTACGATCTCCCCGTAGGCGGCCGCCGATTGTTGCAGCAGGTCGACGGCTATGACGCGACGATCGTCTCCGGCGTAGTGACGCAGCGCGGCGGCGCGGCCACCGGCGCAAGGCCAGGCCGGCTTATTCGCGGTACGCAGGCGATGCATTAGGTGCGTAGCGGCGTAGAGTGGGCAAGGAGCGCAGCGACGTGCCCACCATCACGCGCTGTGCTCGCGATGGTGGGCACGCTTTCGCTGTTCGAGCTACGGCGGACAAGTCGCTTTGCCCACCCTACAAGGACGAAATATTGCTTACCCGATCAGGCACACTGCCGCAGAACTTTGGCAGCGCCGACTATGGTTGGCTCATGAGGGTCTTCGACGTGCGGGCGGCGCGGCCGGCCGTAGCTCCATGTTGGATATACCCGCCGCGACATTCAGACCGGTCTGGGCCTCGACCGACACCGGCTGCAAGCTGACAGTGCGGTCTGAACCTCCGACCAGGACATTGGCCCCCAGTCCGACGCCAATCGTACCGTCGACGGTGGCGCCACCATAGCTTCCTGCCAGCGCTCCCCGGCGCAGCGTGGTCGGCGCAAAGACGGCCCACGCAAGTTGACCGCCGGACGTTGCACCGATGTCCAGCCCAAACGTGCTGATAGTGCCCTGGTAGGCGTCACGCGTCCTGCCTCGTGCAGATGCATAGATGCAGCTCAGTTGCTGCTGTCCCCCGATAACCATGCCGACGCTAGGGGCGATATTGCAGGAAAGCGTTCCGACCCTCACTCGCCCCGGTTGCTGAGCCGTAGCCGGAACGGCTACCAACCCGAGTGCCAAGGCTCCCCCGATTGCAAGGCCATTCAGCGTTCTGAATATCACTTTCTTGTTCACTGCGACACTCCATCTGACATTTCAACGCTCGCTTGTAACTCGGGGAAACCTCGGCAGACATCCACAATCGGGTGATGATGCTGACTTTGCCTTCGCTGTTCGAGTTACGGCGGACAAGTCGCTTTGCCTGCCCCACGAAAACGGCGCGAAGAAAGCGCGAGAACGGCGCTGCGCGCTCCCGCCTCTCCCCTTGTGGGAGAGGCGGTTCGAGTGTGCGGATGCTGTGTTAGCCTCACTACACCGAAACTATGTCGGGGATACCGCGCTCTTCAATTCGCTTGAGGGCACCACTTCGCCGCGCAGCCTTGCGCGTTCGGTGTTGGGCCAGAGCAAGAGCAGGCCGAGCAATCCGGATGTGATCATGATCGCGGCGTTGATGGTGAAGCCGGTCATGTAGCCGTCGAACAGATTCCCCGCGTGCTGGATCACGCTGCCCATGACCGCCGGCGCCACGACGCCGGCAAGCGTGTAGAGCGCGCCATAGATCGAGATCACGGCGCCGCGCTGCGACACCGGGGTGAACTCGCCGATCATCGGTGCACAGACCACATAGATCGACCCGCAGAGACCGGAGCCGAAGACGAGCAGCGCGATCGTCATTCCGCCCGGCGCGACATGGGGCATGATGGCCATGATGATGCCGCCGACGATCAGCGGCACCGAGCCGAGCACGCCGCGCGCGCCGCGGGTGGTGAAACCGCGCGCCAGCAACGACTGCGAAACCCAGCCCGTGAGCATGACGACGACGGCGCCGAACACCCATGGCAGGATCGAAACGAAGCCGGCCTGATGCTGCGAATAGCCGAGTCCCTTGACGATGAAGGGCGTGAACCAGGTGAGCCCAAGCGATAGCGCCCAGTACGCGCCGAAGGTGGCGGCAACGCAGCCGACGAAGGTCCGCGAGGTGAGAAGCCGCGAATAGGGAATGCGCTGCTCGCTGGCCGCCGTCGCCGCGCTCTCCACCAGCGGGCCTTCCTTGCCGAGGATCGCCCACGCCACCACCCACATCAGCCCGACGATCCCGAGGGCGCCGAACGCATAGTGCCAGTCGTGATTGACGATGATCCAGTTCAGCGCCGGGACCGCCAGGATCACGCCGAACGCCGAGCCCTGCGACAGGATCGCAATCGGCAAGGTTCGCTTCTCGTCGGGGAACCATTTGAAGATGGCATGCGCCGCCACCGACGCCGCGGGCCCCTCGCCCGCACCGAGGATGATGCGGCAGATCAGAAGCGTGGCGAAGCCGACGGTGCCGACCATCGGGAACTGCGCCAGCGCCCAGATCAGCGCCAGCACCAGCAGCACCCAGCGGGTCTCGACGCGGTTGACGATGAAGCCGACCACGATGGCCGAGATCGAGAAGAGGAAGAAGAAGGAGGAGCCGAGCAGGCCGAACTGCTCCGGATCGAGTTTCAGTTCGGTCATGATCGGCACGCCGGCGAGGCCGACCACGATCTTATCCGCGAAGTTCACCAGCATGAACAGGAACAGGAGGAAGGTGATCTTCCAGGCGCCTTTCGGCGTCGGCTGTGCGGTCATGCTTGGTTCTCCCCGTGGTTTTCTCGCTTGCTCGGCTCGGTTGTTCGGCTCTGTCGGCCAGGTTGTGCCCCATGCTAGCCTTGGGTTTCCTGACAAGGCAACCGTGGATTTTGACCTGCCGGCCCTGCCGTGGCATCGACAGCGCATGCCAAGTGGAAATCGTCCCGTGCTCGAGGTCACCGGCCTGAGGAAAAGCTATCGTTCGGCCGGCGAGGACATTGCGGTGCTGCGCGGCGTCAACCTTGCGGTTGCCGCGGGCGAAAGCGTGGCGCTGACCGGCGAATCCGGCAGCGGCAAGAGCACGCTGTTACACCTGATCGCCGGGCTCGATGCCGCCGATGGCGGCGAGATCGTTCTCGACGGCGTCAGCCTTTCCAACCTCGGCGAGGCCGGTCGTGCTGCACTGCGTCGCGACCGGCTGGGATTGGTGTTCCAGCAATTCAACCTGATCCCGAGCCTGATGGTTTCGGACAATCTTACCTTTCAGTCGCGGATCGCCGGACGGCATGATCCGAAATGGCACGACGAACTGGTGCAGCGGCTTGGACTGGCGCAGCTCTTGAAGCGATATCCGGAGCAATTGTCCGGCGGCCAGCAGCAGCGCGTCGCGATCGGCCGCGCGCTGGCGCCCAAGCCGCTGCTGCTGCTCGCAGACGAGCCGACCGGCAATCTCGACGAAGAGACCGCCGACGAGGTGCTGGCGCTGGCGCGCGATCTGGTGGCGCGGACCGGGTGCGGCTTCCTGATGGTGACGCATAGCGCGCGGCTCGCAGCATTGCTCGACCGCCGGGTCAATTTGCATGCGGGGGTGATCGCATGAGCCGGGCGCTGTGGACGCTGGCAGTTCTGCTCAGCCATTGGCGTCGGCATCCGATGCAGCTTGCGACGCTGCTGATCGGATTGATCTCCGCGACCGCGCTGTGGAGCGGCGTGCAGGCGCTGAACCAGCAGGCGCGCAACGCCTATGATCGGGCGGCGGCGACCTTCGGCGGCACCCGCACCGCGATGCTCGTCAGTCGCGACAGCACCAGTTTTCCGCAACACCTCTTCGTCGATCTGCGCCGCGCCGGCTGGCCGGTCTCGCCCGTGGTCGAGGGGCGCCCGCAGATCGGCGGACGATCGTTCCGGCTGCTCGGCATCGAGCCGGTGACGCTGCCGGGCGAAGTCAGCACTGCGCCCGTGATCGGCCGGACCGATCTGCAGTCCTTTGTCACGCCGCCCGGTGAAATGCTGGTGGCGCCGGAGACACTGGCAGACCTCGGCCTCAAAGAGGGCGAGCGGCCATCGTCGAATGGCGGCGTGCTGCTGCCGCCACTCCGCGTGCAGGCGCAGCTCGTGCCCGGCGTGCTCGTCGTCGATATCGGGATCGCGCAGCAGATCCTGAAGATGCCGGATCAAATCTCGCGCGTGCTGATCGGCAAATCCAGCGCCAGGCGCGCGCCGCTCGAAAGCATCGCAGGCGACCGGCTGCGCCTGGTCGAGCCCAACGCGGAAACCGATCTCGAGCGCCTCACCGACAGCTTCCATCTCAACCTGACCGCGTTCGGGCTGTTGTCGTTCTTCGTTGGCCTCTTCATCGTCAACTCCGCGATCGGGCTTGCCTTCGAGCAGCGGCTGCCGATGCTGCGCACCTTGCGCGCCTGCGGCGTGTCGGCGCGGATGCTGAACAGCGTGCTGGTAGCCGAGCTGGTATCGCTCGCGCTGGTCGCGGGCCTGGTGGGACTGGTGTGCGGGTATTTCATCGCCGCGGCGCTGCTACCCGACGTCGCGGCCTCGTTGCGCGGGCTGTATGGCGCGCAGATTCCGGGACAACTGACATTGAAGGGCGAGTGGTGGCTCGCCGGCATCGCGATCAGCATCCTCGGCGCGCTGGCGGCCGCCGCCGCGAGCCTTGCCAAGGCGATCCGCATGCCGGTGCTATCATCGGCGCAGCCGCAGGCCTGGCAGCAGGCGCAGCGGCGCTGGCTGGTGTTTCAGAGCGCTGCCGCGCTTGCCGCCTTTGCCGTGGCCGGCGGCTTTCTCTGGTTCGGCGATTCCCTGCTCTCGGGCTTTGCCGTGCTCGCCGCGCTGATGCTCGGCGCCGCGCTGATCCTGCCGATGATTCTGGAGATCGCACTTGCGCTCGGCCAACGCAGCGCCGGGCGGCCGGTCAGTATCTGGTTCTGGGCCGACAGCCGCCAGCAGCTCTCGGGATTGTCACTGGCGCTGATGGCGCTGTTGCTAGCGCTCGCGGTCAATGTCGGTGTCGGTACCATGGTGGAAAGTTTCAGCCGCACTTTCCTGGTCTGGCTCGACGGACGGCTCGCCGCCGACGTCTATGTCAATGCGGCCAGCGATGCGCAGGCAAGTGAGATCAAGGCCTGGCTGCGCGGGCGGAGCGAGGTGCAGGCGATCCTGCCCGGTGGCCGCGCGGATGCGCAGCTTGCAGGCATGCCGATCGAGGTGCTCGGCCTGCCCGATCAGGCCACCTTTCGCGACAACTGGCCGCTGCTGGAGTCGCGGTCGGATGGATGGGACCGCCTGCGCGCCGGCGACACCTGCTTTGCCAGCGAGCAATTGTCGCGGCGGCTGAAGCTTGCGATCGGCGACCGGATCGAGGTGCCCGCGCCGGGCGGCAACTGGCCGCTCGAGATCGTCGGCATCTATGCCGACTACGGCAATCCCAAGGGCCAGGTGGCGGTGAACTTTGCCGCGCTGACGCGGCACTTTCCGGAAGTGCCGCAGACACGGTTCGGCCTCCGCGTCCCACCGCCCGCCGTGCCCGCGCTGATTGCCGAGCTGCAGCAGAAGTTCGGCCTCGATGACCGCAGCGTCGCTGATCAGACGACGGTGAAGGCGGAGTCGAAACGCATCTTCAACCGCACCTTCTCGGTTACGTCAGCACTCAACACCTTCACGCTCGGCGTCGCCGGCGTCGCGCTGCTCACGAGCCTCCTGACGCTGGCGAATTCCCGCCTACCGCAACTTGCGCCGCTGTGGGCGATCGGGCTGACGCGCGAGAGGCTCGCGCGGATCGAATTGCTGAAGACAATGGCGGTGGCGCTGATCACCTCGCTGTTTGCACTGCCGCTCGGCCTTCTGGTGGCTTGGTGCCTGCTTGCGGTCGTGAACGTGAAGGCTTTCGGCTGGCGCTTGCCGTTCCAGGTGTTTCCGTTGCAACTGGTGGAGCTGCTCGGCGTTGCCCTGGCGGCGGCGCTGTTGGCTGCGCTATTGCCTGTCATCCGGCTGGCGCGGATGCAGCCGGCCAATCTGATCCGCATCTTCGTCAATGAGCGCTAAATGAGACTGGGCCGAATTGCATCCGCAATGGTGGCTGCGCTCCCTCCCCCGCTTGCGGGGGAGGGCTGGGGTGAGGGTGTCTCCACGATGGGACTGTCCGTGTGGAGAGAGCCCTCACGCGGCGCTTCGCGCCGACCTCTCCCGCAAGCGGGAGAGGTGAAAATCTCGCGCCGCGCATTTGTCGGCGGCGCGCTTGCAGTTGGCCTTGGAGGCCATGCCCGTGCGCAAGGCTTCGCGGGGCTCGGCGAGACCGCCGACGGGTTTGCGCCTGTCACGCCTGGTAAGAGTTTCGTCTTTCCGCTCGATCACGGCCCGCATCCGGAATTCCGCATCGAATGGTGGTATGTGACCGCGAACCTCGTCGATGCGGCGGGCACCGCCCACGGGTTGCAATGGACGCTGTTCCGGCAGGCGATGCGCGCGGGCGCGCAGCTTGAAGGCTGGGCCAACCAGCAAATCTGGATGGGACATGCCGCGGTCACGCGCGCCGACACGCACCGTTATTCCGAGACATTTGCGCGCGGCGGCGTCGGGCAGGCCGGCGTCGAGACGAGTCCGTTTGTCGGCTGGATCGATGCCTGGGAGATGCGTGGGCTCGACGGCTTCAATGCGGACAAAGTGGCGCCGCTGAAACTCAGCGCGACGGGCGCGGATTTCAGTTACGAGCTCCGGCTCGATGCGGAGCGGGCGCTGGTGCTGCAGGGCGACCGCGGCTACAGCATGAAGTCCGATCGCGGACAGGCGTCCTATTACTACAGCCAGCCCTTCTTCAAGGCGGCCGGCCGCATCGTCATCGACGACAAGCCTGTCGACGTCACCGGGCAGGCCTGGATGGACCGCGAATGGAGCAGCCAGCCGCTCGCGTCCGACCAGACCGGCTGGGACTGGTTCTCGCTGCATCTGCCCAACGACGAAAAGCTGATGCTCTACCGGCTGCGCCAGAAGGACGGCAAGAGCAACCTATTCGGCAACTGGATCGAGCCGGACGGCCGTTCCAGCGAGATCGCTTCAAGCGACAACAGCATCATGCCGATCGCCTTCACCGAGATCGGCGGCCGCAAGGTGCCGACGTCATGGCGTATCGAAATCCCTGCGCGCGGGGTAAAGATCGAAACCAGGCCGCTCAACGCGCGAAGCTGGATGGGAACGGGTTTTTCCTACTGGGAGGGCCCGATCAGCTTTGCCGGCAGCCATGCCGGCGTCGGCTATCTCGAACTGACCGGCTATTGAGCGGCGACTTCAAGGGAGGCTCTCCATGTATCACGACACGGCGATCGTCACCTGCCTTGCGATCGCGTTCTATTTCTTCACCTCGGCGACCGTTGCGCGGGCGCGTTACACATTCGCCGTCAAGCTGCCGGCGATCTCGGGGGATCCAGATTTCGAGCGCATCTTCCGGGTGCAGATGAACACGCTGGAATGGATGCCGATCTTCCTGCCCTCGCTGTGGCTGTTTGCGATCTACATCAGCGACGCGATCGCAGCCGCGCTCGGCGTGGTCTGGATCATCGGCCGCATCGTCTATTTCATCGGCTATCGCCAAGCCGTCGAAAAGCGCGGCCCCGGCTTCGGCATCCAGGCGCTGGTGTGCATCGTGCTGTGGGGTGGCGCGTTGGGGGCCGCGACGTGGAAGGTGATTTCCTGAGAGGGTTATTTGAGATTGACGGCTATTCAAACTCCAATGTCGTCCCGGGCTTGACCCGGGACCCATAACCGCAAGCGCTCGTGGTGTGCTCCGCCGCAACCGCTTGCGCGCACCACAACGACCGACTGTGGTTATGGATCCCCGCTTTCGCGGGGATGACGACCGAGTGGTTGCTAAAGCATCACTTCGTCAGCGGGCAGCCGCTTTCCTTGGCGGTGAAGAAGGCCTTGTCGCCGGGCACCACGGCGAGCTGCTTGTAATAGTCCCACGGCTTCTTCGATTCCGAGGGCTTCTTGACCTCGAACAGGTAAAGGTCGTGCACCATGCGGCCGTTCTCCTGCACCTTGCCCTTGGCGAAGGCGTCGTCGACCGGCAACTCCTTCAGCTTTTTCGCCACCTTATCGCTGTCCTTGGTTCCGGCGGCCTTCACGGCCTTCAGATAGGACAGCGTCGCCGAATAGGTGCCGGCGTGGATCATGCTCGGCATGTGGCCGGTGCGCTTGATGAAGCGTTCGCTGAAGGCGCGCGAAGCGTCGTCGTGGTCCCAATAAAACCCTTCGGTGAGCACAAGACCCTGCGCGGCTTCCAGCCCGAGACCGTGGACCTCGGACAGCGTCATCAGCAGGCCAGCAAGCTTCTGCCCGCTCTTGACGATGCCGAACTCGGCCGCCTGCTTGATCGAGTTGGTGGTGTCGAGGCCGGCATTGGCAAGGCCTACGATCTTCGCCTTCGAGCTCTGCGCCTGCAGCAGGAAGGACGAGAAATCCGACGAGTTCAGGGGCACGCGCACCGAGCCCAGCACCTTGCCGCCCTTTTCCTTGACGATGTCGCTGGTGTCCTTTTCCAGCGCGTAGCCGAAGGCGTAGTCGGCGGTCAGGAAAAACCAGGTATCGCCGCCCGCCTGCACCAGCGCGCCGCCGGTGCCCACCGCCAGGGCGCGGGTGTCATAGGCCCAGTGGAAACCGTAGGGCGTGCAGGCATCGCCTGTGATGCGGGAGGTCGCCGCGCCCACGACGATGTCGATCTTCTTCTTCTCGTTGGAGAGTTCCTGGACCGCGAGCGCCACCGAAGAGGTGGTCAGCTCGGTGATCATGTCGACGCCTTCGGTATCGTACCAGCGCCGCGCGATCGCAGAGGCGAGATCGGGCTTGTTCTGGTGATCGGCGGTGACGAGCTCGATCTTGTGCCCCAGCACCTCGCCGCCGAAATCTTCGATCGCCATCCTGGCGGCCTCGAGCGAATACTTGCCGCCGTAATCGGCATAGACGCCGGACTGGTCGTTCAGGATGCCGATCTTGACGCCCTGGGCAAAACTCGGAGTTGACAGCAAAAGGCCGCCAAGGGCGACGGCGGCGAGCAATCCCGATTTCATAAATGATCTCCCTGCAGTTTCTGTTCGGAATATAAGCGAATGATATTTTATAACCCTGCGGCTGCCCATCACTTTCGGCTCAGCCATTAGTGGGGCTTGCGGCCCTCGTCATTCCGGGGCATCGCCAACGGGTCCGCGCGAAGCGCGGCCCGATGACAGGCTCCGCGATGAGCCCGGAATCCATCGGGCCGCATACGCTGGCGGAGAAATGGATTCCGGGCTGGCGCTGCGCGCGCCCCGGAATGACGGCGGGGTGAGACCGCGGCCCCCGCCTCAAGCTTCCACCGGCTTCTTCGGATGCCTGGGATCGGCGAGCCCGCGCACCACCATGTAGAAGATCGGCGTGAAGATCAGGCCGAACAGGGTGACGCCGAGCATGCCGAAGAACACGGCGACCCCGACCGCCTGGCGCATCTCCGAGCCCGAGCCGGTCGAGACCACCAATGGCAGCACGCCGAGGATGAAGGCGAACGACGTCATCAGGATCGGCCGCAGCCGCAGGCGGCAGGCCTCGATCACCGCCTCCAGCCGCGGCTTGCCCTCGGCCTCGATGTCGCGCGCGAACTCGACGATCAGGATCGCGTTCTTGGCGGCGAGGCCGACCAGCACGACGAAACCGATCTGAGTCAGGATGTTGACGTCCTGCCCCATGATGCGCACGCCGATGGTCGCAGCCAGCAGGCACATCGGCACGATCAGGATCACCGCAAACGGCAGGCTCCAGCTGCCATATTGCGCGGCGAGCACGAGATAGACGAACAGCACGCAGATCGGGAACACGTAGAGCCCGGCATTGCCGCCGGTGATCTGCTGATACGACAGGTCGGTCCACTCGAACGCAAAACCGCTCGGCAGCGTTGCATCGGCGAGCTGTTTGATGGTGTCGAGTGCGGTCTGCGAACTCGTGCCGGGCGCCGGCTCGCCCTGCAGCTCGGATGCCGAATAGAGGTTGTAGCGCGCGACGCGGTCGGGCCCGGAGACGTCGCGGAATTCGACCACGCTGCCGAGCAGCACCATGTCGCCCGCGGCATTGCGTGTCCGCAGCCGCGCGAGATCGGAGGTTTCCTTGCGGAACGGCAGGTCAGCCTGCGCGGTGACGTGATAGGTGCGGCCGAACAGGTTGAAGTCGTTGACGTAGGTCGAGCCGAAATAGGTCTGGATGGTGTCGTTGATGCTTGCGATCGGCACGCCGAGCTTCTGCGCCTTGATGCGGTCGATGTCGACGAACACTTGCGGCGTATTGGCGGTGAACGGCGAGAACACCGAGGTGAGATATGGCGACTTGCGCGCGGCAGCGACAAGTTCGTCGGTCGCGGCAGCCAGCAGCTCGGGGCCGCGGCCCTGGCGATCCTGGATGCGGATGGTGAAGCCGCCGCCGGTGCCGATGCCCGGCACCGCAGGCGGCGGGATCACGATGATGAAGGCCCCCTGGATCACAGACAGGCGCTTGCGCAGCTCGGCCGTGATCGCGGTCGCCGACAACCCTTTCTTCTGGCGCGCCTCCGGCTCATCGAACACGGGGAACAGCGCCGCGGCATTGCCCGACTGCGTGCGCGTTGCGCCCGAGAAGCCGGCAAAGGCCGCGACGCGCACGATGCCCGGCGTGTCGAGCGCGATCCGCTCGATCTCGCGCACCACCGCCGTGGTGCGAGCCAGCGATGCCGCCCCCGGCAATTGCACCGACACGATGATGTAGCCCCGATCCTGCGCCGGAATGAAGCCCTGTGCCGTGGTCGCGAGCAACCAGCCGGCGCTGCCGATCAGCGCGACATAGATCAGCAGCATCACCGCCGTATGGCGGATCACGAAGTCGGCCGCTGCGGCATAGCCATGCGACAGCCGGTCGAACAGGCGGTTGAAGACGCCCGTGAACTTCTCCCAGCCACGGGCAATGATATTCCAGCGCGCCGCCGGCCGCTTCTCCTCATGCGGCACCAGGATCAGCGAGGCCAGCGCCGGCGACAGCGTCAGCGAGCAGAAGCAGGAGATCGCGGTTGCGACCGCAATGGTGACGGCGAATTGCTGGAAGAACTGGCCCGAGATGCCGCCGAGGAATGCGGTCGGCACGAACACCGCACACAGCACCAGCGCGATCGAGACCAGCGCTCCGCCGACCTCCTCCATCGTCTTGAGCGCGGCATCGCGCCGGCTCATTCCGTGCTCGAGATGCCGCTCGACATTCTCGACCACCACGATGGCGTCGTCGACCACGATGCCGACCGCCAGCACCAGGCCGAACAGCGTCAGATTGTTGATCGAGAAGCCGAGCGCAGCCATCACCGCGAAGGTGCCGACCAGCGACACCGGGATCGCGATGATCGGAATGATCGCCGGCCGCCAGCCCTGCAGGAACACCAGCACCACGATGACGACGAGCAGCATCGCCTCGTAGATGGTCTTGATCAGCTCGTGGATGGATTGTGCGATGAATTCGGTCGGGTTGTAGCCGATATTGTAGTCGAGCCCTTTCGGGAAGCTCGCCTTGAGCTTGACCATCGTATCGGAGATTTCCTTGGCGGTGGCGAGCGCGTTCGAGCCGGGCCGCTGCGTCACCAGCATGCCGACCGCCGATTTCTTGAGCAGGAAGCTGTTGGTGCTATAGGACAGCGCGCCAAGTTCGACGCGGGCAACGTCGCGCAGGCGCACGGTGCGGCCGTCGGCGCCGGCCCTGACCACGATATCCTCGAACTGCCTGGGATCCTTGAGACGGCCGGTAAAGACAAGGTTGGGCTGGAACGCGCGATCCGCAATCGGCGGCTCCGCGATCTGTCCGCCCGCGATCTGCAGGTTCTGCGCGCGGATCGCCGCCAGCACCTCGGTTGAGGTCAAGCCGAGATTGGCGAGGCGGTCGGGATCCAGCCACAGCCGCATCGAGTAATCGCGCGCGCCGAAGATCTGGATGTCGCCGACGCCGTCGAGCCGGAGCAACTGGTCGCGGACCTGCAGCAGCGCATAGTTGGAGATGTAGAGCTGGTCGAAGCTGTCATCGGGCGACAGCATGAATACGACCATCAGGATATCAGGGCTGTTCTTGCGCGTGGTCACGCCGTTGCGCTGCACCTCTTCGGGCAGTCGCGGCTGCGCGATCGCGACACGGTTCTGCACCAGCACCTGGGCGGTGTCGAGGTTGGTGCCAAGCTTGAAGGTGACGGTGATGGTGAGCTGGCCGTTCGAGGTGGCCTGGCTGTAGAGATACAGCATGTCCTCGACGCCGTTGATCTCCTGCTCGATCGGGGCAGCGACGGTGTCGGAGACGGTCTGCGCGGAGGCGCCGGGATAATTGGTGGTGACTACCACGGTGGGTGGCACCACTTGCGGATATTCCGAGACCGGCAGCGTGGTGTAGGCGATCGCGCCGACGATCAGGAGCACGATCGACAGCACCATCGCCAGGATGGGCTGGTTGATGGAAAGCCGCCCGAGGTTCATGATTTGCCACCGCTCGCGGCTTGTGCGGGATGCGGGCTCACCTTGGCGCCGACGCGAGCGCGCTGCAGGCCATCGACGATCACGCGGTCGTCCGCCTTGAGGCCTTCGCGGATTACGCGCAGACCTTCGTCGAGCGGGCCGAGCGTCACGGGCTTTGCCTCCACCGTGTCGTCGTCCTTGACCACGAACACGATCTTGCGCGACTGGTCGGTGGCGACAGCCGTGTCGGGCACGAGCAGCGCCTCATAAGGCGAGCTGCCGATGATCCGCACGCGGCCGAACTGTCCGGGCAGGATCGAGAGATCCTTGTTCGGAATCACCGCGCGGCTCCGCAGGGTGGCGGTCGAGACATCCAGCCGGTTGTCGAGGAAATCCATCTTGCCTTCGTGCGAGGGCCTGGTTTCGCCGGTCAGCGTCACCTGGACCGGATTGGGCGTATCGCGCGAACTCGGCCGTTTGCCCTCGAACCAGAGCCGGTTGTTCCGCAGATAGGTCGCCTCGTCGACGTCGAAATAGATGTAGATCGGGTCGAGCGACACGATCGAGGTGAGCAGGGTCGCGCCGCCCTCGCTGCCCTGCACAAGATTGCCGACGCTGACGAGATGGCGGCTGACGCGGCCGGTGAGCGGCGCCAGCACATGGGTGAATTCGATGTTGAGCTGGGCTGCCTTGAGCGCGCCCTCGGCCTGCGTCTCGGCGGCATGGGCTGCCTGCAAGGCCTGACGGCGCTGGTCGACGACCTGTTCGGAGACTGCACTGGTCTGAACCAGGTTCAGGCCGCGGTCGAGCTCGCGCTTGGCGAGCTCCGCCTTGGCCCGCGCGTCCGCAAGTTGTCCCTCAGCCTGCTTGGCGACGGCCTCGAACGGGCGCGGATCGATCACGTAAAGCAGGTCGCCGGCGCGGACGATGGCGCCATCGCGAAACTCGACGCTGGTGACGAAGCCGCCGACGCGGGCGCGAACCTGGACCTCCTCGATCGCTTCGAACCGCCCGGTGAATTCGTCCCAATCCGTGACCGTGCGCTTGGTCGGCTGCGCCACCGTGACCGCAGGGGCCGGCGCCGCCGCCTGTGGCTGCTGCTTGTCGCCACAGCCCGACAATGCCAAGGCAGACGTTGCCAAGGCAATGAGCAAGCCAAGCGCGCTGACGCCGCGCCGTGAGTTGGCCGTGAGGTTCCCCGTCCTGTCGTTCGCGCCCAAGTCGATCTCCCCCTGAACAGCACAGGCGGCGCGGGTAACGCCGCTCGGATCCGCAGCTTGCGCGCAGCGGAGGTCACAGATGTGACCGGAGGACAGTCTGTTCAAGAGAGGGACGGGATCAAGCAAAATCGCTGTCCATTTTTCGTGGCCGCACGCCGACACAGGCGGCAATCACCTCCGCAAAGCCCACCCGCGGACGCCGATGGCGCATCTAAGGGCATGACGAGCCGTTCCGGCTCCGTTAGATTGCCGTCAAAGAAAATAAATCTTTCAGGGAGGGTCGGCTCGTGCACCGAGGACGTGTCGTATTTGGCGCAATGGAGGAGGTCGTGTTCGGCCGCCAGGCGGCTGAGGCGATCGTCGAGCAGGTGGCGCGTGTGGCCGCGCAGCGCGCCTTCCTGATGGTCAGCGGAACGCTCAACCGCACGACCGACGAAATCGAGCGAATCCGCGCCGCGCTGGGCGCAGCTTGCGCCGGCACCTTCGATGCGATGCCGCCGCATACGCCGCGCTCCGCCGTGGTCGCGGCAGCCGAGCAGGCGCGCGCCGCGAAAGCCGACCTTATCGTCACGATCGGCGGCGGCTCGATCACCGACGGCGCCAAGGCGGTGCAGCTATGCCTCGCCAATGGTATCCGCAAGGCCGACGACATCGAGAAAGTCCGCACCAGCCACGGCGTAACGCCTCAAATCAATGCACCCATCGTACGCCAGATCAGCGTGCCGACGACGATCGCGGGCGGCGAGTTCACCGCGATCGCCGGCGTCACCAACGAGAAGAAACGGGTCAAGGAGCTGCTGACGCATCCCCTGGTGATGCCGCGCGCCGTCATCCTCGATCCCTGGCTTTCGTTGCATACGCCGGAATGGCTGTGGCTCTCGACCGGCATCCGCGCGGTCGATCATTGCGTCGAGGGCATCTGCTCGAACGAATCGCATCCCTATGCCGATGCACAGGCGCTGAAGGGACTGTCGATGCTGGCGCAAGCCCTGCCGCAGGTCAAAGCCGATGCAACCGACATCGACGCGCGGCTGGACTGCCAGATCGGCACCTGGCTGTCGACGGGGCCGCTCGCCTCCGGCGTGCCGATGGGCGCGAGCCATGGCATCGGCTATGTGCTCGGCGCCGAATTCGACGTGCCGCACGGCTACACGTCCTGCGTGATGCTGCCGGCGGTGATGCGCTGGAACAAGTCGGCCAATGCGGAGCGGCAGGCGCAGGTCGCCGCCGCCATGGGCCATCCCGGTCAGGACGCCGGCGACGTGCTCGACAACTTCATCCGCGGACTGGGCCTGCCGCGCAGCCTTCAGGACGTGCGGATCGGCCCCGAACATTTCGACCATATCGCGGCGCAGGCGATGAAGACGCCGTGGGTTCCGCGCAATCCGCGCGCTATCGCAGGGCCCGAGCAGGTCCGCGAGATTCTTCTGCTGGCAGCATGAGGGACATTTTCCACTGATGTATACCGGAAAGCACGCTTATCTGCGCCCGTTGCAACCGGCCTTCATCATGGCTGCGACGGGCGAGACCGTCACCTATCGCGAGCTCGAGGTGCGCAGCAACCGCCTGGCGCACCTGTTTCGAAAATGCGGCCTGAAGCGGCTGGAGCACTATGCGATCTTCATGGAGAACAACAATCGCTATCTGGAGGCCTGCGGTGCCGGCGAGCGCTCCGGCCTCTATTTCACCTGCGTGAATTCCTATCTGACCCCAAGCGAGCTCGCCTACATCCTCACCAACAGCCAGTCGCGCATCCTGATCACGTCGAGGGCAAAACTCGACGTCGCGCGCGAGGCGCTGAAGGAATGTCCTGAGGTCGAGCTCTGCATCGTCGCCGACGGCGAGGGCGAAAGCGATCGCATCGTCGGGCTACAGCAGATGACTGCGGGCCTTCCTGCGACGCCGATCGAGGATGAAGCGATCGGCACCGCGATGCTCTATTCGTCCGGCACCACAGGTCGGCCCAAAGGCATCCTGCGGCCGCTGCCGGAGCAAGCGCCGTCACAGCAACTGCCGCTGTTCGATTTCCTACAGAAACTCTGGCACTACCGCGAGGGAATGATCTATCTGTCGCCCGCGCCGCTCTATCATTCGGCGCCGCAGGCGGCCGTCAATCTCACCATCCGCGTCGGCGGCACCGTCGTTATCATGGAGAGCTTCGATCCCGAGCGTTATCTACAGCTCGTCGAGCAATGGGGCATCACGCATAGCCAATTGGTGCCAACGATGTTCTCGCGCATGCTGAAGCTGCCGGAGGAGGTGCGCAAACGCTACGACCTGTCGTCGCTGGAGATCGCGATCCACGCCGCCGCTCCCTGCCCTGCCCTCGTCAAGGAGGACATCATCAACTGGTGGGGGCCGATCATCCACGAATATTACGGCGCGACCGAGGGTCTCGGCTTCACCGCCTGCAATACCGAGGAGTGGCTGTCCCATCGCGGCACTGTCGGCAAGGTGCTGCTCGGCGACCTGCATATCCTCGACGAGAACATGCAGCCGAGCCCCAAGGGGACGCCGGGCACGGTGTGGTTCAAGACCGCCTCGGCCTTTGAATATTTCAACGATCCCGCCAGGACGCGTGAGGCACGCTCGGCGGACGGCAGCATGAGCACGGTCGGCGACGTCGGCTATGTTGACGATGACGGCTATCTCTATCTCACCGACCGTTCGACCTTCATGATCATCTCCGGCGGAGTGAACATCTATCCGCAGGAATGCGAGAACCTCCTGATCACCCATCCCAAGGTCGCGGACGCCGCCGTGTTCGGCGTGCCCAACGCCGATCTCGGCGAGGAGGTGAAAGCGGTGGTGCAGCCGATGCATGACGTGGTGCCGGGACCCGATCTTGCCGAGGAATTGATCGCGTTCTGCGCGCAATCGCTGTCGCGCCAGAAAGTGCCGCGCTCGATCGATTTCGAGGCGGAACTGCCGCGGCTGCCGACCGGCAAGCTCTACAAACGCCTGTTGCGCGACCGCTATTGGGGCAACAAGACCTCGCGTATCGTGTGAGCTGGCCTATCTGCGCTCGCGCTGCGACGAAGGCGTGGACGTGTGCGCCGAGGCTGGACTCGCTCGGTGGGGCGTGTCTGCGCTATAGTGCCTGCCCGTCTGCCAGCTTCGTCGGGAGGCACGCCATGGCATTGCCCGAGCCACGCGAGCCCACGCCGCTACCGGCCCCAAGGCTCGAATTCACCGCCGCAGAGATTGGCGCCCTCGCCCACCTCTATCGCGGCGAGGTTTACCGAAGCACAGTCTGGCGCACGCGCCTCGACAGTTCGACCAACTGGGCGGTGGTCACAACGGGCATTGCCTTGTCGGCCACCTACAGCAGCGCCGACGCGTCGCCTTTGCCGATGGTCCTCGTCGGCCTGCTTGTCACCGTGTTCCTGCTGTTCGAGGCCCGGCGCTACCGCTACTTCAATGTCTGGCGCGCCCGCGCGCGCCTGCTCGAAACCGATTTCTACGCGCCGATGATCCGCGGCGAACGGCTTGACCCGAATTCGACCTGGACCGAGCTGCTCGCCAATGATTATCGCAATCCGAGCTATCACATCAGCTATGCGCGCGCGATCGGCCGAAGGCTGCGCCGCACCTATGGCTGGATCTTCGCCATCCAGGCCATCGCCTATTACGGCAAGCTCGCGATCCATCCGGCGCCGCTGACCACCCTTGCCGAAGTTTGGGAGCGGGCCGCGATCGGCCCCATTCCGGGGATCCTGGTCGTTCTTGCGGGAGTCCTCTTTCATGCAAGCTGGGTGATCTTCGCTTTTGTCACGTATCGCGTCGAAACCACCAGCCGACGCGAGCGGCAGAGCCTGATCGCGATGGGTTGATACGTCGCCGCGTTGCCCGGCTGCAGCTTTTGCCCTAAGTCTTGAGCAACAAAAAGACTAGGGAGGATGGCCGATGGACGTGGTCCGGGTAGGTCCGGGATTCGCTGCGGAAATTCGCGGTGTGACGCTGGGCGATGTCGCCAGAAGCAAGGCCGCTTATGCTGCAGTGCGTGCAGCATTTGAAGCGCACTCAGTCCTGGTGTTTCGCGACCAGGACGTGTCAGATGAAAAGCAACTGGCATTCTCGCGCCGCTTCGGCCCGCCGGAAGTGACAAAAATCGGTTCCATAGGAACGGGATCGCATTTCGTGATCCTCACGACCATCGGCCCCGACGGCCAGGTGGTGCCAACAGATCATCGTCAGGCTCTGCGCAGCAAGGCCAACCAGCTCTGGCACACCGATTCCTCGTTCAAGCGCGTGCCGGCGCTGACCTCGATCCTGTCGGCACGAGTGATTCCCGATCATGGCGGCGAGACCGAATTCGTCTCCACCCGTCTTGCGTTCGAACTGCTGGACGAGGGACTCGCAAAGCAGCTCGAAAACTCCTTCGCCTGGCATTCCTACGCGCATTCGCGCGACCAGATCGCGCCCGGCCTTGCGACGCCTGAGGAGATGGCGGTGCTGCCGCCGGTGTGCTGGCGCATGGTGTGGCGCAACCCCGCCAACGGCCGCGGCGCACTCTATCTCGCATCGCACGCCTATGCGATCGAAGGCATGGCGGCCGCCGCGGGCAAGAAGCTGATCGATGAACTGATGGCGGCAGCCACCGCGCCGGGAACAACCTACTTGCACAAATGGCGGCAGGGCGATGTCGTGATGTGGGACAACCGCGCCACCATGCATCGCGGGCGGCCGTGGCCGGCGCATGAGCCGCGGCTGATGATCCGCACCACGATCTCGGCGACAGAGG
The DNA here is from genome assembly GCF_059512385.1 of Bradyrhizobium sp. Crot121. Classification (NCBI taxonomy): domain Bacteria; kingdom Pseudomonadati; phylum Pseudomonadota; class Alphaproteobacteria; order Hyphomicrobiales; family Nitrobacteraceae; genus Bradyrhizobium; species Bradyrhizobium sp. Crot121. Next base: position 32,241 of record NZ_JCAMOR010000030.1, read on the forward strand.
CCGACGGTCTCGCCAGCATGGGCCTGCCCTCGCCACAAGCGGCAGAATAGCGGCCCGCATTGCAGCGCCTAATGTCGCAGGCTCGGCATTTCATCCGAATTGCCGATCCTCATGCATACGACGCTGGTTGCTCAGACCTCACACCATGGTATCCTCCATGCCAAATCGGCCATAGAGACCGAACGTCGGGAGGAAATGATGCGGAGCGTGCGAGCGCTTGCCGTGGCAGCGCTGTGTTGGCTTGCGGCTTGCGATGTTTCGCTGGCGGAGACACCGAAGTCCGGCGGCATTCTCAGGATGTATCACCGCGACAGTCCAGGCAGCGCCTCGATCCACGAAGGCGCAAGCTATTCGTTCAACGTTCCCTTCATGCCGATCTTCAACAACCTGGTGATCTTCAACCAGCATATTCCGCAGAACAGCGTCGATACGATCGTGCCGGAACTCGCGGAGAGCTGGGCCTGGAGCGATGACAAGAAGAAATTGACATTCAAGCTTCGCAACGGCGTCAAATGGCATGACGGCAAGCCGTTCACCTCGGCCGACGTCAAATGCACCTTCGACCTGTTGATGGGCAAGTCGCAACAGAAGTTCCGCCAGAACCCGCGGAAATCCTGGTACGATCAGGTCAATGACGTCACCATCAATGGCGATTACGAGGCCTCATTCAACCTGAAGCGGCCGCAGCCCGCGCTATTGTCGCTGCTCGCATCCGGCTATAGTCCGATCTATCCCTGCCATGTCTCGCCGGCGGAAATGCGCACCAAGCCGATCGGCACGGGTCCGTTCAAGTTCGTCGAGTTCAAGGCCAACGAGTCGATCAAGCTGACGAAGAACCCGGACTACTTCAGGAAGGGCCTGCCCTATCTCGACGGCATCGAGTTCACCATTGTGCCGAACCGCTCGACGGCGATCCTTGGCTTCGTCTCCGGCAAGTTCGACATGACGTTCCCGACTGAAGTATCGATCCCGCTCTTGAAGGATGTCAAATCGCAGGCGCCCAATGCGATCTGCGTGGTGGAACCGAGCAACGTTGCCACCAACATCATCATCAATTCGTCGGCGCCGCCGTTCGACAATCTCGACATCCGCCGCGCGCTGGCGCTCGCCCTTGACCGCAAGGCGTTCATCTCGATCCTGTTCGAGGGACAGGCCGACATCGGCGGCACCATGCAGCCCGCGCCGGCGGGATTGTGGGCGATGCCGAAGGAGATGCTGGAGACGATCCCGGGCTATGGGCCCGACGTCAACGCCAACCGCGAGCAGGCGCGCAAGTTGATGCAGAAGGCGGGCTACGCCCCCGACAAGCATCTGCAGATCAAGGTTTCGACTCGCAACATCCCGGTCTACCGCGACCCCGCCATCATCCTGATCGACCAGCTCAAGACCATCTATATCGACGCCGAGCTCGATGTCGTCGACACCGCGCAATGGTTCCCGAAGGTCGCGCGCAAGGACTATTCGCTGGGCCTGAACCTCACCGGCAACGCGGTCGACGAGCCCGACCAGTCGTTCTACGAGAACTATTCCTGCGACTCCGAACGGAACTACACCAACTACTGCAATCGCGAGATCGAAAAGCTGTTCGACCAGCAGTCGGCCGAGACCGACCCCGAAAAGCGCAAGAAGCTGGTGTGGGAGATCGACAAGAAACTACAGGAAGACGTGGCGCGGCCGATCATCCTGCATAGCCGCACCGGAACCTGCTGGCAGCCTTACGTCAAGAACGTGACGGTGATGTCCAACAGCTCCTACAACGGCTACCGTTACGAAGACGTCTGGATGGACAAGTAGCGTCCGCGAGGTGACGAGATGGAATCGAGTCAGCCTCCGCGTCGGGAGTCCCCACCTCTCCCAAAGGGAGAGGTCGCGCTGAAGGCGCGGGTGAGGGGTTACGCTCTATCGAGGGCGCCGCGGCCCCTCACCCGGCGCGTTGCGCCGACCTCTCCCCGCTGGGGGGAGGTAGTAACCGCGACCGTCCTGCTGTAGCGGCGCAGACGACAAGAGGAGAGCGGCCAGGTGCTAGCCTATATCGTCCGGCGCCTCTTCCTGATGCTCGTGACCCTGTTCGGGATCTCGGTCATCATCTTCGTGCTGCTGCGCATCGTGCCCGGCAACATCGTCGATATCCTGTTCGACGCCGCCGGCTATGTCGATCCCGCCGACAAGGCCAACCTGGAGAAGGAACTCGGCCTCAGCGACCCGATCGTGCTGCAATATCTCAAGTGGATCGGCGGCCTGCTGCACGGCGATCTCGGCTATTCCTATGTCTCGGAAAAGCCGGCGCTGCAGGAGATCCTGCCGCGGATCCCGATCACCGCAAGACTCGCCGGCCTGGCGCTGTTGTTCTCGGCCTCGATCGGCATTCCCTTGGGCGTGCTCAGCGCGGTGCATCAGGGCACGCGGCTCGACTATGCCTTGCGCGTGGTCAGCCTGAGCGGGCTGTCGCTGCCGTCGTTCTGGCTGGGACTGCTGATCCTGATGGCGTCAGTGTCGATGCTCGGCTGGATGCCGATCTACAACCCGAACCCGCAGACCTGGGCCGAGGCGTTCGCGATCTACTGCATTCCGGCGATGGCGGTTGGCTTCCGCAGTGCGGCGCTGACCATGCGCATCACCCGCTCCTCGATGCTGGAGATCCTGCGGCAGGATTACATCCGCACCGCCCGCGCCAAGGGCGCATCGGACGCCTCCGTCAACTATCACCATGCGCTGAAGAACGCGGTGCTGCCTGTGATCACCGTGATCGGCATCGAGGCGGCATTTCTGATCGGCGGATTGATCGTCACCGAGACGGTCTTCAACATCCCCGGCGTCGCGCGCTTCCTGGTCGAGGCATTGCGCTGGCGCGACTATCCGATCGTGCAGAATCTCGTGATGTTCATCGCCGTGGTCGTGGTCGTCGTCAACTTCACGGTCGACATGCTCTACGCCGCGATCGACCCGCGCATTCGCTACGGAGACTAGCTCTTGGCTGTCATCAACTTCGATGCCGAACTGAAGCGCGCCGGCGCTGACGCCACCCACGGCTGGCGACGGCTGACGTTCCTTGCGCAGCGTTACCTGCTCGGCACGATCGGCCTCGTCATCATGGTGCTGTTCGTCGCGATGGCGCTCTCGGCCGACCTGATCAGCCGTTACGATCCGCTTGCCGTCGATTCGGCGCACCGCCTGGCCGCGCCCAATGCGCTGCACTGGTTCGGAACCGATTCGTTCGGCCGCGACGTCTGGAGCCGCATCATCCATGGCGCACGCATCTCGCTCGCGGTCGGTCTCGGCTCGACCGCGCTCGGCGCGTCGATCGGCGTCATCGTCGGGCTCGCCTCCGGCTATCTCTCCGGCTGGGTCGATCTGTTGTTCCAGCGCATCACCGACATCCTGCAGTCGCTGCCGCTGTTGGTGCTGGCGCTTGTGATGACGGCCGCGCTCGGCCCGTCGCTGCCGAACGTCATCATCGCGATCGCGATCCCGTTGATCCCGACGGTGGCGCGCGTGATCCGCGCCAACACGTTGGCGCTGCGCGAACTGCCGTTCGTGGAGGCAGCGAAATCGATCGGCATGAGCGAGATGCGGATCGCGTTCCGCCACGTGCTGCCGAACACGCTGGCCCCCCTGATCGTGCTCGCGACCGCGCAGCTCGGCTCCACCATCCTGACGGAGGCATCCTTGTCGTTTCTCGGCCTTGGCATTCCCGAACCCTATCCGTCCTGGGGCCGCATGCTCTCGGAATCGGCTGCAGAATATGTGCGCGTCGCGCCGTGGCTCGTGATCTTTCCGGGGATCGCGATCAGCCTCGCGGTGTTCGGCACCAATCTGTTCGGCGACGCCCTGCGCGACATCCTCGATCCAAGGCAGCGCGGCTGATGAGCGGAGCAGGCAAGGCAGAAGCGGTGCTCGAGGTGAAGAACCTAAAAACGGTGTTCTTCACCAATTCGGGATTATTCAGGGCGGTCGACGATGTCTCCTTCAGCGTCCGCCGCGGCGAGACGCTGGCGATCGTCGGCGAATCCGGCTGCGGCAAGAGCGTGACCGCGCTCTCGGTGATGCGGCTGGTGCCGGACCCGCCCGGCAAGATCGTTGGCGGCGAGATCGTGCTCGAAGGCCAGAACCTGCTCGCGCTCGATGACGAAGCGATGCGCAGGATCCGCGGCAATCGCATCTCCATGATCTTCCAGGAGCCGATGACCTCGCTCAATCCGGTGATGCGGATCGGCGACCAGATCACGGAAGCCTTGCGCCTGCACCAGGAGATCAGCGGCAAGGAGGCCTGGAAGCAGGCGGTCGACATGCTGCGCCTCGTTCGCATCCCCGAGCCGGAGCGGCGCGCGCAGGAATATCCGCACCAGCTTTCGGGCGGCATGCGCCAGCGCGCGATGATCGCGATGGCGCTGGCCTGCCGGCCGGCGCTCTTGATCGCGGACGAGCCGACCACTGCACTTGACGTCACGATCCAGGCGCAAATCCTGGCGCTGATGGTCGATCTGCAGAAGAAGCTCGGCACCGGGCTGATCCTGATCACGCATGATCTCGGCGTGGTCGCGCAGACGGCGCAGCGCGTGATCGTGATGTATGCCGGCAGGAAGGTCGAGGAAGCCAGCGTCGAGGCGCTGTTCGAGAATCCGCTGCACCCGTATACGCGCGGCCTGATGGCCTCGATCCCGGCCGTGCCGTCGCTCGACGCAAAAGCCGATGTGCGGCTGGTCGAAATCCCCGGCATGGTGCCGTCGCTAACGAAGCTGCCGACGGGCTGCGCGTTCGCGCCGCGCTGCCGGTTCGCGATCCCGCGCTGCCGGGAGGAATATCCGCCGCTCGGCGATTTCGGCGGCAGGCACCTTGCCGCCTGCTGGCGCGCGGGCGAGATGGCGGAGGCCTCATGAGCGAAGCGCGGCCGCTGCTGGAGGTCACCGACCTCGTGAAGCATTACCCGGTGCGCGGCGGCGTGCTGCGCCGGCAGGTCGGCACCGTGCATGCGGTCGATGGTGTCAGCTTTTCACTGGCTCCCGGCGAGACGCTGGGGCTGGTCGGCGAATCCGGCTGCGGCAAGTCGACGGTGGCGCGTAGCGTGCTGCGGCTGGTCGAGCCGTCGAGCGGCGAGATCCGGCTGAACGGCGAGGCGATCACGCATCTGAGCAAAGCGGAGCTGCGTGCCCACCGCCGCTCGATGCAGATCGTGTTCCAGGATCCGTTTGCCTCGCTCAACCCGCGCATGACCGCGGGCGACATCGTCGGCGAACCCCTAAGCGTGCACGGGCTGGCTTCGGGCGAGCGGAAGCAGGAACGCGTCGCGGAACTGTTCCAGCAGGTGGGCCTGCGGCCCGACCAGATGAAGAACTATCCGCACCAGTTCTCCGGCGGCCAGCGCCAGCGCATCTGCATCGCACGCGCGCTGTCGCTCGGGCCGAGCCTGATCGTCTGCGACGAGCCGGTCTCCGCGCTCGACGTCTCGATCCAGGCGCAGGTGATCAATCTGCTGATCGACCTGCAGCGCCAGCGCAACTTCTCCTATCTGTTCATCGCCCACGACCTCGCCGTCGTCGCCCATATCAGCCACCGCGTCGCCGTGATGTATCTCGGCCGCATCGTCGAGATCGCAGACAAAGCCGAGCTGTTCGCCAACCCGCGCCATCCCTACACCCAGGCATTGCTGGCCTCCGTGCCGGTCGCCAATCCACGGGTCAAGCGGCTGACGCCGCTGGTCGAGGGCGACGTGCCGAGCCCGATCAACCCGCCCTCCGGCTGCGCGTTTCATACGCGCTGCCGCTACGCAATGGATCGCTGCAAGCTTGAACGCCCACCGCTGGTGGAAGCGGGTGCCAGACATCAGGTGGCGTGCTGGCTGAATGAGGGAACGGGGCGGGTCAACGCGCCGTAGGGTGGGCAAAGCGCAGCGTGCCCACCATCAAGTGTCGTGCTCGTGATGGTGGGCACGCCGCGCTTTGCCCACCCTACGCGTTGAGGCTAAGCCGCCGCCTCGATCTCGACGACAATCCTGCCCGTCGTCACCTGTTCGCCCTCGGCAACGTCGATGGCCGACACCGTACCGGCGACACTAGCGGTGTGCACGTGCTCCATCTTCATCGCTTCCAAAGTCATCACGGGCTGGCCGGCGGCAACCTGCTCGCCCGGCTTGACCAGCACCGCGACGACGCGGCCGTTCATGGCGGCGCGGACCTTGCCGTCGCCATTGGCCCCCGAGGCGGCCTCGGGCGGCGCCAGCGTCAGATCGCGGACCGAGAGTGTGACGTCGTGATTGAGGATGTAGAGACGATCGCCGTCGCGCAGGAATTTCGCGCGGGCCATGAGGCTGTTGGTGCGATAGCGGATCGCGTCCAGACCGAGTTCATCGATCTCGAAGCGATGCTTGTGTCCCGCGACATCGGCGACGTAAGAGCCGTCGCGCTCGCGCACGATCTCGACCTCGCGGAGGCCGCGGCCGAGATCGATGCGCAATCCGAGCGGGAACGTCGCAGCGAGCGAGCGGCCGCTCCGCCACGACGGCGCGTGCGGATTGGTGACGTAGAGCAGCAGCGCCGCGAGCGCCGCATCCGCGCTCCCGTCGGCGCGCGGCGCCAGCAGTTCGCTCCGATGCGCTGAGATGAACGACGTCGTTGCCTCACCCCTGCCGAAGGCTGGATGGCGCAGGCAGGAGATCAGAAAGCCCTGGTTGGTGGTGACGCCGAAGGCTTCGACCTGCTCCAGCGCAACGATCAGTTTGCTGCGGGCTTCGCGCCGGTCGGCGCCATGGCTGATGATCTTGGCGATCATGGAGTCATAAAACGGCGGGATCTCAGAACCTGACTGCAGCGCATGCTCGACGCGGACGCCTTCCGGCATCTGCCAGCGCGCCATCCTGCCGGATTGCGGCACGAAGTCATGGTCCGCGTCCTCCGAGCACAGCCGCACCTCGATCGCGTGGCCGGAGAATGTGATGTCCTCCTGCTTCACGCCGAGCGGCTCGCCGCGGGCGACACGCAACTGCAGCTCGACCAGATCGAGCCCGGTGATCGCCTCGGTGACGGGATGCTCGACCTGCAGGCGCGTGTTCATCTCCATGAAATAGAAGTCGCCGTTGCCGTCGAGCAAAAATTCCAGCGTGCCGGCGCCCTCGTAGCGAAGCGCCTTCACCGCCTGGACCGCGACGGCGCCCATCCGCGCCCGCAACTCGGGCGACACCGCCGGAGACGGCGCCTCCTCGATCAGCTTCTGGTGCCGGCGCTGCACCGAGCAGTCGCGCTCGCCGAGATGGATCGCGTTGCCATGGCGGTCGCCGAACACCTGGATCTCGATGTGGCGGGGATCGACGATCGCGCGCTCCAGGATAACCGTCGCATCGCCGAAGGCGCCCAGCGCCTCCGAGCGCGCGCTGCGCAGCGCATCCGGGAACGACGCCGCGTCGGAAACCAGCCGCATGCCGCGCCCGCCGCCGCCAGCGACCGCCTTGATCATCACGGGAAAGCCGATCCGCCTGGCTTCCGCCAGCATGACCTCGTCACTCTGGTCGGCGCCCTGATAGCCGGGCACGCAGGGCACACCGGCCTTTTGCATGATCTCCTTGGCGCCCGCCTTGTTGCCCATCGCGCGGACCGCTTCCGGCGACGGGCCGATGAAGACGAGGCCGGCGTCGCGACAGGCTTGCGCAAAATGCTCGTTCTCGGCGAGGAAGCCGTAGCCGGGATGCACGGCGCCGGCGCCGCTGGCCTTGGCGGCGGCGATGATCGCATCGATGTTGAGATAGGATTGCGACGGTTGCGCCTCGCCAATGCGGACCGCGTGATCGGCCTCGCCTACGTGCAGGGCATCACGGTCGGCATCGGAATAAACGGCGACGACGCCGTAGCCGAGTCGGCGCGCGGTGCGCATGATCCGCAGCGCGATCTCGCCGCGATTGGCAATCAGGACCCGATAGAACATCCCGCCCCCTTCACGACTCATGGCCGCGCCACCGAGAACTGCATGCGCTGAGGATTGCGGGCTTCCGCCTCGCGGCAGATCGCAAGCACCTCGCTGAGGACGCTGCGGGTGTCGCGCGGATCGATCACGCCGTCGTCGAGCACGCGCGCGCTGGTGGAGAACACGTCCATCTGGCCGTCGAACACGCCGATGATCTCGGCTTTCATCGCGTCCAGCTTCTCCTTCGGGACCGGCTTGCCGCGGCGGGCGGCGGCGGCTTCGGTGACGATCGCCATGGTCTCGGCGGCCTGCTCGCCGCCCATCACGGCGGTCTTGGCATTGGGCCATGAGAAGCAGAAGCGCGGATGGAAGCCGCGGCCGCACATGCCGTAATTGCCGGCACCGAACGAGGCGCCGCAATAGATCGTGATCTGCGGTACCGTCGCCGAGGTCACCGCCTGGATCATCTTGGAGCCGTGCTTGATCATGCCGGCTTCCTCATAGGCCTTGCCGACTATGTAGCCGGTGGTGTTGTTCAGATAGAGCAGCGGCGTGCGCGACTGGCAGCAGGCCTGGATGAAATGCGTCGCCTTGTTAGCGCCAGGCACATCGAGCGGGCCGTTATTAGTGATGATGCCGATCGCCTGCCCTTCGATGCGGGCATGGCCGCAAATCGTGGCCGAACCATAATTGGCGCCGAACTCGGTAAAATCGGAATCGTCGATGAAGCGCGCGATCGCCTGACGTATGTCGACGGGACGCTTGTGATCCATCGGCATGATGCCGAGCAATTCTTCCGCATCGTAGCGCGGCGGCTTGAACGACGCGCTCGCGGGCTGGCGCCGGTCCCATTCGAGGCTGGACATGATGTCCCGCGCGATCCGGATGGCGTCGCGGTCGTCCTCAGCGAGGTAATCGCCGAGACCGGAGATCGAGGTGTGCATCTCGGCGCCGCCGAGTTCCTCCTCGGTCGCGATCTCGCCGGTAGCGGCTTTGAGCAGCGGTGGACCGGCGAGGAAGGCGCGGGTGCGGCCGCGCACCATCACGATGTAATCGGATAATCCTGTCTGATAGGCGCCCCCGGCGGTGGACGAGCCATGCGTCACCGTGACCACCGGCAAGCCGGCTGCCGAGAGCCGCGCCAGGTTGCGAAAGATGTTGCCGCCCCTGACAAAATCCTCGACGCGGTAGCGCAACAGATTGGCGCCGGCGCTCTCGACGAGCTGCACATAAGGCAGCTTGTTCTCGAGTGCCAGTTCCTGCACCCGCAGCGTCTTGTCGAGGCCATAGGGCTGCAGCGCACCGGCATCGATGCCGGCATCATTGGCGCTGACCATGCAGCGGATGCCGGAGACGAAGCCGATGCCGGCGATCAGCCCGCCGCCAGGCACGCTTCTGTCCGCGTCCGCGACGTCGAACATGTAGCCGGCGAGCGTCGACAGTTCGAGGAAGGGCGAGCCGGGATCGAGCACCAGCGCCACGCGCTCACGCGGCAGGAGCTGCCCGCGCTTGTGGAAGCGGTCCTTTGCAGCAGCGGATACCGCGCGGGTGCGCTCTTCCAGCGCCCGCATCCGGGAGATCAGCGCCAGCATGCCGTCGCGATTGGCCTGGAAGGCGGCGCTGGAGGGCGAGATGGTGTTTTCGATGATGGCCATAGCTCAGCCTATTCCGTCATTCCGGGGCGTCCGAAGGACGAGCTATGATGTGCAATTGCACATCAGAGAATCCATCGGGCCGCGGACGCTCATGGAGAAATGGATTCTGGGCTCGCGCTGCGCGCGCCCCGGAATGACAGGGGTGTTCTTGGTAAGCATCATGCGCTTTTCGCTTCCGAGAAATACTCACTATACGCCTGCCGCAGTTCGACCTTGCGCAGCTTGCCGGTTGCCGTCATCGGCATTTCGTCGAGGATACGCACCAGCTTCGGCACCTGGAAGCCACCGAGATGCTTTCGGCAATGCTCGATGATGTCAGCTTCGCCAGCCGCAGCATTCGGCTTCAGCTTGACGAAGGCGGAGACGGCTTCGCCCCATTGCGGGTGCGGCAGGCCGACCACCGCGGCGTTCTGCACCGCGGGGTGTGCGAGCAGCGTCTCCTCGATCTTCACGGAAGCCACGTTCTCGCCGCCGGACTTGATCATGTCCTTCTTGCGATCGAGGAACAGCACCTCGCCATTGTCGTCGATCAGCGCGAGGTCGCCGGTGTGGTGCCAGCCGAACTTGCGCGCCTCTTCGGTCGCCTTCGGGTCCTTGTAATAGCCCATCATTACATTCGGCCCGCGATGCACGAGCTCGCCGATCTCGCCGCGCGGCAAGAGATTGCCGTTGTCGTCCATGATCGCGGTCTCGTTAACAACAAGCGATTCGCCCCAGTAATTGCCGAAGCGATTGAGCTGCACTTCGGGCCGCGACATCGTGGTCGCCGGATACATCTCGGTCTGGCCGCTGGAGAGCACGAAGTTTGGACACAGGTCGGCGATGGCGCGTTCGAGCAGCGGCTTGCCCATCGGTGCCATGGTGTAGATGCAGCAGCGCAAGCCCGAAAGATCGAATTCCCGCCGCCGCGGATGGTCGAGGATCGCCTGATACATCAGCGACAGCCCGACAAAGACGGTGAGCTTGTCGCGGACGATCGCCTCCATGCAGACGACAGGATCAAAGCCGCGCATCAGCGCCATGCGGCCGCCGACCGAGAGATAGCTGAGCAGCAGCACATGGCCGGCACAATGGAACAGCGGGAATTGTCCAGTGATGCCGTCATCGCGGGAGAGCTGCATCTCGATGCAATTGCTCATCACCGCCATTACCACGGCGAGGTGGCAGTGCATCGCGCCCTTCGGCCGCGACGTCGTGCCGGAGGTGTAGATGATCATGGCGAGATCGCGGTCGTTGATCTCGATCTCGGGTTCGATGTCGGATTGACCCTTAATGAGATCGTTGAAATTCTCAAGGCCGGTTGCCGCGACTTTTCCGGCAAGATCGATCGCGACCATCCCGATGCCGCGCTGTTCCAGCGTCGCGCGCCGGTCCGCTTGCGCATGCAGATTGTCGTCGATCAGCGCGAAGCGGACCTCGGCATGGCCGAGGATGTAATCCATATCGGCAGGCCCGAGCATGGTGTTGATCGGGACCCAGACGAGGCCCGCGCGGTGAATGCCGAACAGCGCTTTGACGAATTCGACCGAGTTGTTGCAGATGGTCGAGATTTTTTCGCCCGGCTTTAGACCCCGCTGCACGAGGTAGTTGGCAAATCGGTTAGCGTCACGCTCGAGCTCGGTGAAGGTGACGCGACGCGCGCCGTCGGTGAGCGCGACGCGATCAGGAAAGCGCCGCGCCGCGCGCTTGAGCAGATCGCCGATCGCCACCCGGCCGATCTGTCCCGGACCCGACACGCCGCCGGTTGCTGCGAGATCATCCATTGATTTGATTCCCTCCCCTCCACCCGCCGTCGTCATTCCGGGGCGCGCGTAGCGCGAGCCCGGAATCCATTTCGCCACAGGTCCATGCGGCCCGATGGATTCCGGGCTCATCGCTTCGCGATGCCCCGGAATGACAGCGGAGCAGCCCTAGTGCCTCACCCCGAAAATCTGCCGCGCTTCGGCGGGGCTGGCGATCTCGCGGCCAGCTCTGCGCGCGCAGGCGGCGATCGCCTCGATCAACTGGCCGTTGGAGGTCACCTTCGTGCCATCAGCCAGATAGAAGGTGTCTTCCAACCCGGTGCGCAAGTGCCCGCCGAGATCGGCGGCGCGCTGGTGCAATGGCCAGATCTCGGCGCGGCCGATCGCGGTGACCTGCCAATGCGCGTCCGGCGCCTTCAGCTTGAGCAGGATCGGCAGCAATTCCGGATCGGCCGGCATGCCCGAGGCAACGCCCATCACGAAATTATATTCGAGCGGACCGGAATACATGCCGGTCTGCCGGTACATGCCGACGCAGCGCACGATGCCGACGTCGAAACATTCGAATTCGGGAATCGTGCCGGCGTCCTTCATCACGTCGAGATAATCCTGCACCTTCTCAACCGCGTTATCGAACAGCATCGGCGGCCAGGCCCAAGTGTTGTCGGCCTTGACCTTCAGATAATTCAGCGAGCCGGCATTGCAGGCGGCGATCTCGGGCCTGGTTTCACGGACGCAATCGAGCGCGCCCTGATAGTTCGGGCCGGAGGTGCCCGTGGTGTGATTGATGATGACACCGGGGCAGGCCTCGCGGATCGCCTGCTGGATCTCCTTGCTGACGCCGACCTCCCAGGACGGCAGATGGCCCTTGCCAGGTGCCTGCTGGCGCAGATGGATATGCATGATGCTGGCGCCGGCGTTGAAGGCCGCCTTGGCCTCGCGCGCCATATGTTCCGGCGTCACCGGCACATTGTGCTGTTTTGGATCGGTCAGCACGCCGTTCAGCGCGCAGGTGATAACGGCCTTGTCGCTCATGCATCCAGTCCAAGGTGTTTGAATGGCTCAGTTTTTTGCATGATGCGCGATTTGGCCAGAGCCCTCTTGCGTTGACTGGCTATTGCCGCGGCGGCAGGCAGGTCGCCGTGGCAATAGCGCGCATGGAGGTTTGCTCTGAATCAAACCCGGACGCCGCGACAGGGCTATGAGTTTCCCTGGATTCTGGGAGACACGACATGGCCTACAAAGACCTCCTCTTGACGCTCGCGAGCTACCCCGAAACGACGCCGCCGGCGGCGATCGATCTTGCGACCGATTTCGCCGCCGCCGTCGGTGCCAAGATTTCCGCGATCGCCTGCGAGATCCGCGTCGCCGTGCCCGGCAGCTTCCTGAGCCCGGCGCTGCTCGACGTTCCCGGAATCGCCGCGACCGATGAAAAGAAATCACGCTTTCAGGCCGAGGCCACGCTCGCAGCGTTCCAGGCCGCCGCGGAAAAGCGCGGCGTCTTCGAGGAACGCATCCTGGAACGCTGCCTGACCTCCGAGCAGCGCGAGCTATTGATCGAGTATGCGCGGCTTCGCGACCTCACCATCATTCCGGTCCAGGACAATGCCCTGTTCGGCGCCTGGAATGCCGAGCCGATCATTTTCGAATCCGGACGCCCCGTCCTGCTGCTGCCGCAAAGCAGCCGCAAGCCGTTCATCCTGAATACGGCAACGGTGGCCTGGGATTTCAGCCGTCCGGCCGCACGCGCAGTCGCGGATGCGCTGCCGCTGCTCAAGCAGGCCAAGCGCGTCCACATCGTGACGGTGACCAATGAGAAGCGCATCGACACCAAGCGGTCCGGGCCGGAACTTGCCAAGCATCTCGCCCGTCACGGCGTCGAGGTGATCCTCGACACCGTCGATGCCGCGGGCCGCTCGGTCGCGCACGCGCTGGAGGCTGCGCTGACGAGCCATGACAGCGACCTTTTGGTCATGGGCGCGTTCGGCCATTCCCGCTTCCGCCAATTCGTGCTCGGCGGCGCCACGCTCAGCATGATGTCACACCCGCCGCTGCCCGTGCTGCTGTCGCACTGATGGCGGAAGGCGGCCAGCGACCGGCTGGACCCAGGAGTGAATTGTAGACGCTCTCTCCGTCATGGCCGGGCTTGTCCCGGCCATCCACGTGCCGGCGACACCAAAGGAAGACGTGGATGCCCGGGACAAGCCCGGGCATGACGATTAGGGAACCACCGCTTCCGTGAACGATCCGCTGCTGCGATAGATCGCGAGATCGCGCGAGCCGGAGAAGATCGCGCGCGGCTTCAGGCCGTAGAAGCGGCGGATCGAGTGGCTGAAATGGGTCGAGTCGGGATAGCCGATGTCCTGCGCCAGATGCGCCAGATTGATGTCCTGGTTGGCGAAATGCAACAGATGCCGCGCCCGCTTCCAGGCACGGAAGGAGCGGAACGAGATCCCGGTCTCCTCCTTGAACAGATGCAGGAAGCGCGAGGGCGACAGCGCGGCATCCGCCGCGCAATCCGCCGCCGTCACCGGCTCGCCGGAGAATTTGCCGATGCGCATGATGGCCCGCACCACGCGCGGATCAAGCACACGCTGCGGCAGCCCCTCTCCGAAGCACATGATGTCGAACTCGGCGTTCGAGAGGTTGTCGCTATATTGGCGACGTCCGAGCGCGGCATAGGCGGCGCGGATGCGGTCGGCGAAGATTTGGCTTTCCGAGCCCGTCAACAGCCTTGAGAACGACTCGAGCGCGCCGACGCGAACGCTCTCAGGCTCGATGGCGACGCAGATCGCCGAGCGATAGTCGCTCGCGATCGTGTGGCGCAGGTTCGGCATGGTCACGACGAGATCACCATAGGACTCGCGGCCATCGCTGGTCGCAAGGTGCAGGCGGCCTTTGATCGCGACATAGACATGGAATGCGCCCGGACAGCGCTCGCGCGGGCGGCCGAGCAGTCCGGCGTAAAACACCCGCTCCGGCGTGATCAGCATCAGATGGCCTACTTCGCGGGCCTGGTCGTCCATGGTGGTTCCTCCTCGCACGGCTCTTCCCGGCCGTTGCGGCGCCAACCATAGCCGAAATCTGGCTGAAGTCACCGTTACAATTGGGGCGAGGAAACGGCTCTCTCCGTCATTGCGAGCGAAGCGGAGCAATCCATGCCACCACGAGTGGAGAAATGGATTGCTTCGTCGCTGTCGCTCCTCGCAGTGACGGCCGGGGCGGGCGCTTTACCCACGCACCCGCGGCGCGACGTTTTGCTCCACGCCGGCCTTGCGTTCCGCCGCGACGGCCCGCTGGTATGCCTCGCGCTGCTGCAGCCGCGCCCAATAGGCTGCGACATTGGGACCGAAATCCTTGGCGAGCCCGATATTGTCGGCGAGCCGGAGTGCGTAGCCGATGGCGATGTCGGCGGCGGTGAAGCGGCCGGCGCACAACGTCTCGGCCTTGCCGGTTGCGGCCTCCACCGCCCGCAGACGGCCGAAGAACCATTTGGCGTAGTCGCCGGCCACTTGCGGATTGCGCCGCTCCTCCGGCTCGAGCTGGGCGTAACGCAGCACCAGAGTCTGCGGAAAGGTTAGCGTCGCATCGGAAAAATACATCCAGTTGAGGAAGGCACCGTAGGCGGGCTCGTCGGGTCCGACGATCAGCGGTGTCGGGCCATATTTGGTACCAAGGTAATGGCAGATGCCTGAAGACTCCGTCATCCGCGTCTCGCCATCGATCAGCAAGGGAATCGTGCCGAGCGGGTTGAGCGCCAGATAGTCCTTCGCGAACACCCGTGGCGGAAACGGCAGCATCTTGAGCTCGTAGGCCAATCCCATTTCCTCGAGCATCCAGAGCGGCCGGAACGAACGCGCGGCTTCGCAGTGATAAAGCGTGACCATCTCAGGCGCTTCCCTTCATGCTGGGCAACATACCCATCATCTTGCATAACACCATCAGCATCACCTCGTCGGCGCCTCCGCCGATCGAGGTCAGGCGGCTGTCGCGATAGGCGCGGCTGACTGGGGTTTCGTTCATGAAACCCATGCCGCCCCAATATTGCAGGCAGGCGTCGGTCAGTTCGCGCCCGAGCCGGCCCGCCTTCAGCTTCGCCATGGTGGCGAGACGGGTGACGTCCTCGCCCGCGACCAGCGCTTCGCCGGCACGATAGATCAGCGAGCGCAACAGCTCGACCTCGGTCTGCATCTCCGCGAGCTTGAAGTGCACCACCTGGTTGTCGAGGATCGAGCCGCCGAACGCCTTGCGGCCCCGGGTATATTCGATGGTCTCGTTGATGATGAATTCATGCGCCTTCAGGCAGGCGGCGGCGCCCCACAGACGCTCCTCCTGGAACTGGATCATCTGGTAGGTGAAACCCTTGCCCTCCTCGCCGATTCGGTTGCGCTTGGGCACCCGGACATTGTCGAAGAAGATCTGCGCGGTGTCGGAGGAGCGCATGCCCATCTTGTCGAGCTTGCGCGCGATGGTGACGCCCTTGCTCTTCATCGGCACGCAGATCAGCGACTTGTTGCGATGGACCTGGCCGTCGCTGGTGTTGGCGAGCAGGCAGATCCAATCGGCCTGCGTGCCATTGGTGATCCACATCTTGCCGCCATTGATGACGTAATCGTCGCCGTGGGAACGTGCATTGGTTTTAATCGAGGCGACATCGGAGCCGGCGCCCGGCTCGGAGACGCCGATACAGGCGACTTGATCGCCCGCGATCGCCGGCACCAGGAACTCGCGCCGCACCTCGTCGGAGCCGAACCGCGCCAGCGCGGGCGTGGCCATATCCGTCTGCACCCCGATCGCCATCGGCACGCCGCCGCATCTGATGGCCCCTAACTCTTCTGCCATCATCAGCGCAAAGCTGTAGTCGAGCCCCTGGCCGCCGAATTCGATGGGCTTGTTGAGGCCGAGGAAGCCGAGCGAGCCGAGCTTCTTGAACAGCTCATGCGCGGGGAAGATGCCGGCGTCTTCCCAGTCGTCAACATAGGGGTTGATCTCGGCCGCGATGAATTTCTGCAAGGCGCGGCGGGGTTCGTCATGGTCGGCGGTGAAGATCATGGTCCCTCTTGAGCTCCAATCAGCATTGTCTTGTCATTCCGGGGCGTCCGAAGGACGAACCCGGAATCCATTTCTCCGCCGGCGTATACGGCCCGATGGATTCCGGGCTCGCGCTGCGCGCGCCCCGGAATGACGGAGCGTGTTTAGTCACAATCCCATCTGCCGGCTGGCGAGGTCCTTCATGATTTCCTCGGTGCCGCCGCCGATGGCGTTGACCTTGACCTCGCGGTAGATGCGCTCAACCTTGATGCCGCGCATGAAGCCGGCGCCGCCGAAGATCTGCACCGCCTCGGAGGCGCAGAATGCCATGGTCTGGGTCGCCTGGTTCTTCATCATGCAGATTTCGGCGACCGGGCTTTCGCCCTGCTCCAGCCGCCAGGCCAGCATCTCCAGCATCGCCTGGGAGGCGGCGACCTTCTGCGCCATGTCGACGATCTTGTGGCGGATCACCTGGTGCTGTGCGATCGGCTTGCCGAAGGTCTGGCGCTCCTTGGCGTAGGCGATCGCCTCGTCGAGGCAGACGCGCGCGTAAGCCGTGCAGCTCGCCGCCATGCCCATGCGCTCGCTGTTGAAATTCTGCATGATGATCTTGAAGCCCTGACCCTCCTCGCCGATCAGGTTCTCGGCCGGCACCCGGCACTCGTCGAAATGCAATGTTGCAGTGTCGGAGGCCCACCAGCCCATCTTCTTCAGCTTGGTGCGCGACAGGCCGGGCGTATCGCCCTCGATCAGCAGCAGGCTGACGCCACCGGGCCCCTCGCCGCCGGTACGCACGGCGACCGTGAGATAATCCGCGCGTACGCCCGAGGTGATGAACGTCTTCTCGCCGCTGACGATGTAATAATCGCCGTCGCGGCTCGCCTTGGTGCGCAAGTTCGCGACATCGGAGCCGCCGCTCGGCTCGGTGATCGCGAGCGCGGAAATCTTCTCGCCCCGCAGCACTTCCGGCAGCACACGCGCCCTGACCTCGGGACGGGCAGCGCGCGCGACCGGCGGCGAGCCGATGGTGTGGCTCATCAGGCTCGCACTGATGCCGCCGGCGCCGGCCCGCGCCAGTTCCTGCGAGGCCACGATCTTCATGAACTGGTCGGCGGGAATGCCGCCATATTCCTCCGGGAAGCCCAGCCCGAGCAGACCGATCTCGGAAGCCTTGCGATAGAGCTCGCGCGGAAACTCGCCCGCTTCGTCCCACTCATGGGCGTAAGGCTCGATCTCCTTCTGCACGAAACGGCGCACCGCCTCGCGAAAGGCCTCGTGCTCGCTGCTGTAGAATGGGCTCGCCATCCCTCTGCTCCGTCGATTCCTGTGTCCGGAACGATGTCCGGAAATCGCCGCGCCAACTTGCGTCAAGTGGCTGCCGGCGGCGAATGGACGCCGATCCTACCCTCGGTCCAGCCACTAAACGCAAGACAGATTCCAGCCTCGGCCCGTCCACTGGTACCCTGCGGATCATGATCAGGCGGCGCCAGACCGCTTACCGTGGGAGGGACATGTGCCGGTTCGTTACTACGACTGGATCGCTCATCATGGCCTGAGGACACCTGACAAGGTCGCGATGGTCGACCTCGGCAGCGACCGACGCTTCACCTATGCGCAATCCGATGCGCGGATCTCGAGGCTGGCTGCGCATCTGCGCGATCAGCTCAAGGTCGCGCGCGGCGACCGGGTCGCGGTGCTGGCGCTGAACACATCAGACACGCTGGAAGTGCAGTTCGCCTGTGGGCGCCTGGGTGCCGTATTCCTGCCGCTTAACACCCGCCTCACGGTACCGGAACTGCAGTTCATTGTCGGCGACGCCTCGCCGAAAGTCATGATCCATGATGGCGACCTCGCCGAGACCGCGCTCAGTGTCGCCAGGCTCTGCAATGTGTCTTCGACCCTGCGGCTCGGCCCCGATGGCTCCTACGAGGCAGGCATCGCAGCGGCGCAGCCGATCGAGACATTCGAGCCCGTCACGCTCGATGACATCTCGACCATCATGTACACCTCGGGCACGACCGGGCAGCCGAAGGGCGCGATCATCACCCACGGCATGACGTTCTTCAATTGCGTCAATCTCGGCGGCCTCGCCTACATCTCGCCATCCTCGGTGTTCCTCTGCGTGCTGCCGCTGTTCCACACCGGCGGGCTCAATTGCTACACCAACCCGGTGCTGCATGCCGGCGGCACCGTCTTGATCATGCGCGCCTTCGATCCTGGCGAAGCCTTGCGGCTGATCAGCGATCCCACTGAGCGCATCAACGCCTTCTTCGGTGTGCCCGCGATCTACCAGTTCATGGCGCAGCATCCGTCGTTTGCGAGCGCCGATTTCGGCCGGCTGATCATCGGCGGCGTCGGCGGCGCACCGATGCCGGTGCCGCTCTTGAAGGTATGGGAAGCGCGCGGCGTGGCGCTGCAGCAGGGCTATGGCATGACCGAGACCTCGCCCGCGGTGATGGCGCTCGACCGCGAGGATGCCGCGCGCAAGGCGGGCTCCGCCGGCAAGCCGGTGCTACACACGGAAGTGCGGATCGTGCGTCCCGATGGCACCGACGCTGCCGTGGGCGAACTCGGCGAGCTCTGGGTCAGGGGGCCGAACATCACGCCGGGATACTGGAACCGGCCCGACGCCAACGCCTCCTCCTTCACCGACGGCTGGCTGCATACGGGCGATGCGACGCGCGTCGACGAGGAGGGCTTCTACTACATCGTCGACCGCTGGAAGGACATGTACATCTCCGGCGGCGAGAACGTCTATCCGGCCGAAGTCGAGAACGTGCTGCACCAGATTCCGGCGCTCGCCGAGGCCGCGGTGATCGGCATTCCCGATGAGCAATGGGGTGAGGTCGGCATGGCGATCGTCGCAGTGAAGCCGGGGCAGACGCTGACGCCGGCGGATATCCACGCCCATTGCACGGCCAATCTGGCGCGCTTCAAATGCCCGCGCATCATCGAATTCGTCGAGGCACTGCCGCGCAATGCGACCGGCAAGATCCACAAGCCGACGCTGCGCAAGCAATTCGCCGAGCAGAAGCCGACCGGTCTGGCGCAAGCTTCGTGACGTGACACGCTGACAGGTTTCGCCGCCGCCTGCCGGGACCGGTGGCGATTTTCGTGCGTTCGTCCCCAACCACAAAAAGCCCGAGGAAATTGCTTTATGCAGAACAAGAAAATCGCTTTGCTTGCTGCCGTCGCGGCCTTCTCCCTGCTCTCGACCCAAGCCGCATTCGCGCAAAAGAAATACGACACCGGCGCCTCCGACACCGAAATCAAGATCGGCAATGTCGAAGCCTATAGCGGCCCGGCTTCGGCCTACGGCATCATCGGCAAGACCGAGGAAGCCTATTTCAAGATGATCAACGACCAGGGCGGCGTGAACGGTCGCAAGATCAACTGGATCTCCTACGACGACGGCTATTCGCCGCCGAAGACGGTGGAGCAGGTCCGCAAATTGATCGAAGGCGACGAGGTGTTTTTGGTATTCAACGCGCTGGGCACGCCGACCCAGACCGCGGTGCAGAAATATCACAACGCCAAGAAGGTGCCGCAGCTCTTCCTCGCCACCGGCGCCAGCAAGTGGAACGATCCGAAGGATTTTCCATGGACCATGGGCTTCCAGCCCAGCTACCGGGTCGAAGCAAGGATCTTCGCGAAATATATTCTCAAGAACAAGCCCGATGCCAAGGTCGCGATTTTCTATGCCAATGACGATTTCGGCAAAGACTATCTTGCTGGAATCAAGGAGATCTTCGGCGACAAAGCCGCAAAACTCATCGTGGCCGAGGAGAGTTACGAGACCACCGAGCCCTCGATCGATTCCCACATCGTCAAGCTGAAGGGCACCGGCGCCGACGTCTTCGTCAACATCGCGACGCCGAAATTCGCAGCACAAGCGATCAAGAAGATCGCCGAACTGGACTGGAAGCCGATGCACCTGATGACCGACGTCTCGATCTCGATCGGCGCTGTCATGAAGCCGGCCGGTCTCGATGCATCCGAAGGCGTGCTGTCGGCGGGCTATCTCAAGGATGCGTCCGACCCGCAATGGAAGGACGATGAGGGCATGAAGAAGTTCATGGCGTTCATCGATAAATACATGCCGGGCGCCAACGTCACCGACACCAACACCGTTTATGGCTACGCCGCGGCGCAAACACTGGTGCAGGTGCTGAAACAGTGCGGCGACAATCTCACCCGCGAAAATGTGATGAAGCAGGCCGCCAGCCTGAAGGATTTCGCACCGGATACGCTGATCCCCGGCATCAAGATCAACACCGGCCCGAATGACTTCGCCCCCATCGAGCAGCTCAAGATGATGCGGTTCACCAAGGGGCCGTGGGAATTGTTCGGCGACATCATCAGCGCCGAGACGGGTGGTTAGTCGTGAATCGATGACGTCAGTCCTCCCTCTCCCCGTTCTTACGGGGAGAGGGTCGGGGTGAGGGGCGCCTCTCTCCGCGAGCACGCTAACAGATGAGTTCGCGGAGGCTCCCCCTCACCCGAAATTCAAGCTGCGCTTGAATTTCGACCTCCCCCCGCAAGCGGGCGAGGTGGGCCGGAGTGCGTGTCGTCCTTGAGATCGTGCGGACGGCTCCCCACTTGAACGAGTGGCCCAACAAAGCGAGCCGCCGATCGTGGAAAGCCAGATGCATTATCTGCCGATGACACCGGGATCGTTCTCGATCCTGGTGTTCCTGGCCCTGGTGCTGGTGATCCTGATCCAGCTCCGTATTCTCCGCTATGCCTATCTGAGCCTCGGTGTCAGTCCAGGAGCTGCGTTCCTTTTGCTGTTCGGCTCGCTGATCGGCAGCTATGTCAATATTCCGATCACGGAATTGTCGGGACCGCCGGTGAGATCCGGCGAGATCGTCGACTTCTTCGGCATGCGTTATGTCGTGCCGCTGGTGACCGCGCCCAGCACGATCCTGGCCGTGAATGTCGGCGGCGCGGTGATTCCGACATTCATGTCGATCTACCTGGTCGTCAGATACGAGCTCTGGGTCAGGGCCGCGATCGGCACCGCCATCATCGCCTTCATCGTCCATTGGCTGGCGACGCCGGTGCCGGGCATCGGCATCGCCGTGCCGGTGTTCGTGCCCGTTGTCAGCGTCGCGATCATCGCGCTCCTGCTCTCGCGTATCTATGCCGCGCCGCTCGCCTATATCGCAGGTTCAGTCGGAACGCTGATCGGCGCCGATATCCTCAACCTGGACAAGATCGGCAGCCTGGGCGCGCCCATCGCCTCGATCGGCGGCGCCGGCACGTTTGATGGCGTGTTCCTGACCGGCATCCTCGCGGTGTTGCTCGCCGCCATCGTTTCACCCTCGCCGCTGCACCGCACTTCGTAGCGCGTCGCTAACCCGGCAGGAAGATCGCGAACGGTTCGTCGACGGTGCGGCGCAGATGCTCGCGATAGAGCGCGTAGTTCTCGTCATCGGGCGAGACCCGCCCGACCGAGGGATTGGCGATACTCCTGATCGGCACGAATGCGATCGGAGCTGCGATCGGCGTCAACAGCGAGCCGCGGCCGGCGAGCAGGGTGGTGATGATGCCGTACATCTCGCCGGTGTTACGCGGCCTGGACACCGTGATCAGGCGATGCTGGCCGTGCCGGTTGGTGACGAGATAGACGAAGCCGGACTGGTTGGGGACGGCGACTTCGCCGAACTGGGTGTAGGCGGCATCCAGCCGCTCGCCCTCGCGAAAAATCAGCGACGAGACGGCGTCATCCCAGGCGATCTCGGTGCGATAGGCGTAGACCGCGTCCTTGGCCCCGAACGAGGGCCGGACGGTGAGATAGGTGCCCTCGATCCACTGCACCGCCCGCCGCGAATAGGCCCCCAGCCCGTCGGGCGCGACTTCGCCATTGACCACCGGCATCGCCGGCGCCGGCTGGACCTTGCGCAAGGAGACGCCGAGTGCCTGTTCGAGCCGCACCGTGGTCTGCAGCGTGAACGGGCGGCGCCCGCCCAGCACCTTTTCCAGCGTCGACAGGCTGAGCTTGGCCTGCTCGGCCAGCGCCTGCCGCGAGATGCGCCGGCGCGCCAATTCCTCGCGGATCAGCTCCGCGATCTGCCGACTTTGTTCCTCGGAAAGCTGCTTGTCCGGCGTCGGCATCGTCACCCCATGCTGATTCACGCCAACTCTACCAGACCGTACATTTCAGCACAAAACCGCACAAAGCCGCCGACGGCGCGGCGTACGGCGCCTGCCGCGGCTGAACAATGCCGATCATTCTGCTCGCGCCTCGACGCACTTTCCCGAAGATTTTGCGTATCCAAGACGTCCCTCGGGAGAAGGAAATGACGACGTGCGATTGTATCGCGACCGGCCGCCCGCGCCTGTCGCGCAGGATGCGAATAGCGCTATTCTTTCTGGCGGAAGGCATTGTCGCGCTCATGATCGGGTTCGCAGCACTCTTTGTGAACTTCGCGCCCGCCCGGTCGGCAGAGATCAAGCCACCGGCAGCGTACATCAAGCCGGGCGATGCCCGTTCCGGGTCGCTGCTGCTGAAGACCGACGAGGGTTATGACGACGCCGTCAGGCTCGGCACGGATGTCGACCTCACGGTGTCGGGCCCCACCATCCGCGCCCGCGTCACGCAAATTTTCCGCAACCCAACCAAGGATTGGGTCGAAGCGGTCTACGTCTATCCGCTACCGACGGGCGGCGCAGTCGACACGCTGAAGATGGTGGTCGGCGATCGCATCGTGGTCGGCGACATCAAGGAGCGCCGCCAAGCGCGCGTGATCTATGAGCAGGCCAAACGGAACGGCCAGAAGGCCGCGCTGACCGAACAGGAGCGGCCGAACATCTTCACCAACTCGGTCGCCAATATCGGCCCGGGCGAGACCGTGCTGGTGCAGATCGAATATCAGGAGCCGGTGCAGCAGTCCGGCAACGAATTCTCGCTGCGCGTGCCGATGGTGGTAGCACCACGCTACAATCCCGCGCCGATCGTGCAGAGCGTCGACCTCCGCCCCGATGGCGGCGGCTGGGGTGCAACGAAGTCCGATCCCGTTCCCGATCGCGACCGCATCACGCCGACGGTGCTCGACCCGGCCAAGCATGCGCCGGTCAATCCAACCAACATCACCGTTCGCCTGCAGGCTGGCTTTCCGCTCGGCGAGGTGAAAAGCCATCATCACATCGTGAAGATCGAAGACGTCGACGATGCGACGCGGCTCATCAAGCTCGCCGAGGGGCTCGTGCCGGCGGACCGCGATTTCGAACTGACCTGGAAGCCTGCCGCCGAAAAGGCGCCATCAGTCGGCCTGTTCCGCGAGCATGTCGGCGACGCCGACTATCTGCTCGCTTTCGTCACCCCGCCTGCCGTCATTGAGGCCGAGCAGAAGCCGCGACCGCGCGAAGTGATCTTCGTCATCGACAATTCCGGCTCGATGGGCGGCACCTCGATCGTGCAGGCAAAAGCGAGCCTGATTTACGCGCTCGGACGGCTGCAGCCGAACGACCGCTTCAACGTGATCCGTTTCGACGACACCATGGACGCGCTGTTTCCATCAGCGGTGCCGGCCGACAGCGAGCATCTCGGCCGCGCCACCGCCTTCGTGAGCGCGCTGCGGGCCAATGGTGGCACGGAAATGGTGCCGGCGATGCGGGCGGCGCTGACAGACCGTTCGGATGGTGATTCCGATCATGTCCGCCAGGTCGTGTTCCTGACCGACGGCGCTGTTGGCAACGAGCAGCAATTGTTCGAGACGATCACGGCGATGCGCGGCCGCTCGCGTATCTTCATGGTTGGCATCGGCTCGGCGCCCAACACCTATCTGATGACGCGCGCCGCCGAGCTTGGCCGCGGCGCCTTTACCCACATCGGCTCCACCGACCAGGTCGAGGAGCGCATGCGCGCGCTGTTCGCCAAGCTCGAGAATCCCGCGGTGACCAATCTTTCGGCCAAATTCTCCGAGGCGCATGCCGAGATCACGCCGGCGATCCTTCCCGACCTCTATCGCGGCGAGCCGCTGGTGCTGGCGGCTAGGCTCGACAAGCTCGCAGGCTCGGTCGAGACCAAGGGCCGCATCGGCGATCGCCCCTGGCTCGTGACGCTGCCGCTGGCGAACGTCGCCGAAGGCAAGGGCCTGTCGAAGCTGTGGGCGCGGCGCAAGATCGACGATGCCGAGGTTGCGCGCACCACGCGGCAGGCGAGTCCTGACGATGCCGACAAGACCATCCTCGCACTGGCGCTCGAGCATCAGCTCGTGACCCGGCTCACCAGCCTGGTTGCGGTCGACAAGACTCCGAGCCGGCCCGATGGCGAGCCGCTGAAAGTGAGCGAATTGCCGCTCAACCTGCCCGCCGGCTGGGATTTCGCAAAGGTCTTCGGCGATGGCCCGCAATTGCCCGTGGCACCGATCGAGCGGCGCGCGGAAGGCGATGGCCGGGTGCAGCTCGCGGCCCTGAAACGCCCGGCAGTGGTGCAGGCGCCCGACACGGTCAAGCTGCCGAAGACCGCGACCGACGCCGAGTTGAAGATGATCGCGGGCGCGATCCTGCTCACGCTCAGCCTGCTCCTGTTCGCATTCATCCGGCGTCAGAACTTCGCCCACTGACGCCGAATGCCAAGAGGAGGCGCCCCCACCTCCTCTTGGCGCGCGCGGCCTCCCGTCCCGAAGGCCGCGCGCGGGACTTTATCCACACTCGTCATTGCGAGCGCAGCGAAGCAATCCATGCCACCACTTGCGGAGAGATGGATTGCTTCGTCGCTGCGCTCCTCGCAATGACGACGGAGTATCGGTCAAATGTCGCGTTTCCTTGCCCCCTTCCTCCTCGCCCTTCCCGGCCTTATCCTGTTCGGCCAGGGCGCCTACATCCACGCCAAAGCCCTCCTCGCTCAGGTCCTGCTCGAACGCGCCTTCACCAAAACCATCGCGACCGGGCATCCGACGAAACCATGGTCATGGGCCGATACCTGGCCGGTCGCACGCATCGAGGTGAAGCGGCTCGATGCCAGCACCATCGTGCTGGCGGGCTCCAGCGGTCAGGCGCTCGCCTTCGGCCCGGGCCATGTCGAACTCACACCCGACGCCGGCGAACGCGGCGTTGCCGTCTACTCCGCGCATCGCGACACCCATTTTCGTTTCCTGAAAGATGTCGTCATCGGGGACGCGATCGATATCACCCGCAGCGACGGCAAGACCTTCCGCTATCGCGCCGACAGAAGCTCCGTGGTGCGCTTCGATGCCTTCGGCATCGATCCGCTCTCGAACGAATACGAGCTGGTGCTCTCGACCTGTTGGCCATTCGACGCGCTGACATCGGGGCCGGAACGCTATCTCCTGCACGCGACGATGATCGAATCCGGCTCCTCGCGGATGACAACACCGTGAATATTGTCCGCGCGGTGGGATATCGCATCAAAGCGTAGCGGCATGCAGCCAAGGTGAGTTGCCACGCCGCGCAGGGCTCAATAGAAATAGCAAAAAAACATGGCGCACAGTGTTCGCTGCAGCGCCACAGGAAACGACAAGGCAGAGTCCATGGAAGCTCAATTCAGCCCCGCGTCTGCTCCGACTGAGAAATGGTCGCCGTCGCGTGATGCCAGCGACGTGGTCAAGCAGATTCATGCGATGCTGCACCCGCGCAACATCGTGCTGGTCGGCGCCACCGACAAGCCCGGCAATTACGCCGAGCGGATCTGGAACAACCTGATCAAATACGGATACCGCGGCGGGCTCTATCCGGTTAACGCCAAGCGCGAGACGATCTGGGGCGTCACCTGCTACAAGGATTTTGCGAGCCTCCCCGACAAGCCAGATCATGTGCTGGTGCTGGTGCCGGCGCGCTTTGCGGTGCAGGTGATCCGCGATGCGGCTGCCGCCGGCGCGCGCTCGGCGACCATCGTCACCTCCGGCTTCAGCGAGTTGCAGGACGAAGAAAGTCAACGCCTCGCGGTGGACTTGAAGAAGGCGGTGCACGAGACCGGGCTTGCCGTTACCGGACCAAATTGTCTTGGGAACCTGAGCGCCGGTGAAAACCTCTTCACCAATATCGACGACCGCATCGTCACGATGGAAGCCGGGCCGGTGGCGATCGCCGGCCAATCCGGCGCGATCGTGATGGCGATCCGCCAGACGTTGGAGGATCGTGGCGTCGGTGTCGGCTACATGGTGACGACCGGCAACGAGAGCGGGCTGACCACGCCCGACCTGATGACCTATTTCGCCACTGACCCGAGCATCCGCGTCATCGTGGTGTACCTGGAGGGCGTGCGGAACACGAAGGCGTTCCGCGATGCCTGCAAGGCCGCGCGTGCCGCCGGCAAGCCGGTGATCGCGCTCAAGCTCGGCGCCTCCGAGGGTGGCCGCGCCGCGGCGATGGCGCATACCGGCGCACTCGCCGGCTCGATCGAAACCTTTGACGCGATCTCGACCCGCGAAGGCGTGATCCGCGTCCGTGGCCTCGATGAATTGATCGAGACCACCGAATGCTTCGTGCATGCCGACCTGCCGAAGGGCAACCGGCTCGCCGCGGTATCGCTGTCCGGCGGCAAGCGCGGACTGCTGATCGATGCGTTCTATGCGGCCGGATTGAACTTCGCGCCGCTCAGCCCGAACGCGACCGAGCAACTCGCCAAGATGCTCGGTCCCGGCAGCATTGTCGGCAATCCGCTGGACGCCGGCTTTGCCGCCGTGGTCGATCCCTCCGTCTACATCAAGTCGATCAAGATCATGATCGATGACCCTGATACCGACATCGTCATCATCGACGCCGAACTGCCGAAGGCGCCGCATGAATTGCGTGAACGCAATCTTCGCATCGTCAACGAGATGGCTGCCAAGGCGGGCAAGCCCGTGATCTATATCAGCGCGATGTCGATCGGCTTCACCGAGCACACCAAGGCGCTGCGCAAGACGCTGCAGAGCGTCGCCGTGCTGCAGGGGCTCGACCGCGCGGTCGGCGCGATCAAGTCGCTGATCGAATACGCGCAGCTTCGCAAGGAAGTACCTGATATCGTCTCGAGCTCGTCAGCATCCGCGCGCGCGATGCTGGAGAAGGCGCTGAACGGCGCCAACGGCACGGCTGCGCTCGACGAGGTCGCGTCGAAGAAGCTGCTCAAGGCGTACGGCATTCCGATCTCGAAGGAGGAGATCGCGCAGACGGCAACTGAAGCTGCGACGATCGCCAGGAAGATCGGCTTCCCTGTGGTCGCCAAGGTGGTCAGCCCTGATATCCTGCACAAGTCCGATATCGGCGGCGTGGTGCTGAACCTCAACAGCGCGACCGAGGTGAAGAAGGCGTTCAACGACATCACGGCGCGGGTCAGAAAGCTGAAGAACAAGCCGAAGCTCGAGGGCATCCTGATCGCACAGCAGGTCAAGGCCGATCTGGAGCTCGTGGTCGGTGCCTCACTCGACGCCGAGATGGGCCCCGTGGTGCTGTTCGGCACCGGCGGCATCGACATCGAACTATTGAAGGACGTCGCGCTTGCCGGCGCGCCGCTCGACGCGGAAGAAGCAAAACAGCTCATCGCGAAGACAAAAGCCGGCATCAAGCTGAAGGGCTATCGCGGCAGGCCGGCACTGCACGAAGCCTCCGCCGTGAAGGCGCTGGTCGGGCTCTCCAACCTGATCGCGGATGCCGGCAACCGCATCGCCTCGATCGACATCAATCCGTTCCTGATCAACACGAAGCTGGGCGTTGCGGTGGATGCGCTGATCGTGCTGAACAACGCCGCGGCAAATAAAGCGGCGGGGCATTGATCTCTTCTCGTCATGCGCGGGCTTGACCCGCGCATCCATCGAGAAATGAGTCTTGTGGGAAGGATGGATTGCCGGGTCAAGCCCGGCAATGACGCCAGGAGCTAGAACCCCGCGCCCCACTGCCTTGCGGTCTGCAAGATCCAGTCGCGATACAGCGTCAGTGGCGTGACGCCGGTGATGCCGCCGCAGCCGGCGGCACTGTTCGGCCCCGTCGACCAGCTGATGACGCCGATGATCGCAGGCCCGGTCTGCTTATCCTCGAATACCGGGCCGCCGGAATCGCCGGTGCAGGCCCCCAGCCCGTCGTGCGCGCCCTTGGCGAGCGGATCAACTAGGCGGATCTGCAGCGTGCCCGGCTGGCCGGTCGCGATCAGGCCTGCGACGCGGACCATGCCGCCGCTTTTGCCATCGCCGCGCACGGTGACGCCGATCCCTGCGATGGTGAAGCGGCTGCCGACGACAACCGGAATGTTGGGCGCGCCGAGCGCGGCGGGCGCTTTGCCGGCGGCGGACGCGGCAAGCTGCAGCAGCGCGACGTCAGCCGTGGCGCGATGGGACGTCATGGCGTCCATCCTGAACGCGGGATGGATCGCGATGCTCTTCACATCCTTCAATTGCGGTTGCCGGTCCGGGCCATATTCGACGATCTTGTAGTCCGCGCCGGGCTGCACGCAATGCGCCGCCGTCAGCACCACCTTCGGTGCGATCAGCGCGCCGGTGCAGAAATTGCCGCGCGAGCCGACGATGGTGATGACGGAGCGGCCGACGCCTTCGGCAGACGGCACGCCGCCGCCGACAATGGCGGAGGCCGGCGTGGAGGCGAGCAGCGCGAGCGCTGCCGATATCGCGAGCAAGGCTTTCATGGGCACAGCAATAGCTTGCGCCGCGCGCATCGCCAAGCCGGCGGATTCTGGCTGGCTCCGTAAATCGATCCATGTTAGCGGCTCGGTCAACACACATAACGGCAGGCAGCAGGAAATGATCGAGGCAGTGATCTGGGATTTCGGCGGCGTCTTGACCACCTCGCCGTTCGAGGCATTCACCCGGTTCGAGACCGAACGCGGCCTGCCCGCCGACATCGTCCGCCGCACCAACGCCGCCAACCACCTCGAAAACGCCTGGGCGAAATTCGAGCGCGCCGAGATCGATATCGAAACCTTCGATATGCTGTTCGCCGCCGAATCGCTGGCGCTCGGCGCCGAGGTGCGCGGCAGGGACGTGCTGCCGCTGCTGCAGGGCGACCTACGCCCTGAAATGGTAGAAGCGCTGAAGCGCATCAATGCCAAATTCAAGACCGGCTGCATCACCAACAATCTGCCGGCGAACGCGATCGGAAGCAGAAGCGGCCGCACACTCTATGTCGCCGAGGTGATGGCGCTGTTCGATCACGTGATCGAGTCCGCCAAGATCGGCCTGCGCAAGCCCGATCCGCGCATCTACAAGCTGATGGTAGAAACGCTGAAGGTCGATCCGAGCAATTGCGTCTATCTCGACGATCTCGGCGTCAACCTGAAGCCCGCGCGCGAAATGGGCATGACCACAATCAAGGTGGTCAGCGCGGACCAGGCGATTTCCGAGCTTGAGGCGGCAACCGGGCTGGTATTGCGCTAGGCACGGACTTCTCCCTCTCTCCGCCCTGTTCTTACGGGGGAGGGTTGGGGTGAAAGACAGCCTGCGCAAACACCGTGACAGATGGACTCGCGGAGAGTTCCCCTCACCCGAAATTCAAGCTGCGCTTGAATGTCGACCGCTCCCCGCAAGCGGAGCGAGGTGAGACCGAGCGCGCTTGCAACGCCAACGAGTCATTCGGCCTTGATCTTGGCGGCGCGGATGATGTTGCCCCAGCGTTCGGTCTCGGACTTGATGAAGGCGCGGAAGTCCTCGGGCGAACCGCCTTTGACTACGGCGCCCATCTCGCGAAGGCTGTCCTTCACCTTCTGATCGGCGAGCGCGAGATCGATTTCCTTGTTCAGCCGCGACACGATCTCCTTGGGCGTGCCGGCCGGAACCAGGAAGCCCCACCAGACGGTGGCCTCGACACCGGGGAAACCGGCCTCGGTGACGGTCGGGACATCCGGCAACAGCACCCGTCGCTCGCGCGAGCTGACGGCGACGGGACGGAGCTGGTTGGCGCGGATCTGCGGCATGCCCTGCACGGGATCGACGAACATGAAGGAGACGCGGCCGGCTATGATATCGACCATCGCCTGCGCGCCGCCCTTGTACGGCACATGCAGCGCCTGGATGCCGGTCACCTGCTTGAAGATCTCCGCCGCAAGATGGCCCGAGGTGCCGGCGCCGGCGGAGGCAAAGGTGAGCTTGTCCGGCGTCGCCTTGGCCATGTCGACGAGGTCCTTGACCGTCTTGGCCACGAATTGCGGCTGCACCACCAGGATCAACGGCGAATAGCCGACCAGGGCGACCGGCTCCAGGTCCTTCTCCGCGTTGAACGGCATGCTGTCGAACAATGCTTCATTGGTCGCGAGGTTGTTGGCAGCGATCAAGACGTTGTAGCCGTCGGGATCGGACTTGGCGACGAAGCCGGTCGCGATATTGCCGCGCCGGTTCACGGCAACTCCCACATGCTGATGCAGGACAAGAACAATCTGCAGGTCGCCGACTGGCTGATCGACTGGCTCGCGACGCACGTCGAGAAGCGCGCCGCGAAATGACGCTCGCTTTAGAGGAGAAAGGGCATCGCTTTTTCCCGCACAAAGTGACGTAAGGCTCGGCGCGGCTATGCCAATTGTTGCGGGCTCAGGCTGCCGAGCCACATGCGGGCCGAGTGGATGTTGTGAAAGTCCTTGATCGCAATTTCCCGAGCCAGCTTCGAATGAATGCTTCCGATCGAGACCTTGCCGAAGAATGTCAGCGACACGGCAGTGGCAACGGCCTTGAGACCCGCCGCGCGCGCCCGCGGCAGCCAATTTTCCACGATCCACTTCTGATCTTCCGCGTGGACGATCGGCAGGTCCGAATCATCGCCCAGGATCCTGTCGGCGGCATGCTGCGTGAGCATGCCAAGGATGATCTCATGAACGAAGCGAAGCTGGGCGCTGGTCGCGTATTTCCGCCACACCACTGCGATGCAGGGTATGCTTTCGTCATATGAGAGCGAACAAATCGGGTTGTCGTGCGGACTGTTCAACAAGTGGATCCCATCGATGGATTCGGTTTCGATGATCCGCTTCAGCTCCGCCAGCGCGCCCATTCTGTCCCTCTTCTGTCGGCTGCGTTCCCACGCGAGACAGCGGCATACTAGCGATCTGCCGGGGCATTTGGAACACCGTGCAGAGCGATCATGGTCGCGGCGTGCTGCGGTTCCATCTGCCGCATGTCGGGCACACGCTGCAGGCTTTCGATCATCGCCCGTGCGATCTCGCGCTCGCCCATGATGACGGTATCGGCGCCCAGTCGCGTGAGATGATCGACCTCGGCATCCGAATGGGCGCGGGCAATGATCCGGATTTGTGGATTGGCGACGCGCGCCTGCTGAACGATCTGTCCGGCTTCGAACGCTTCGGGAATCGCGACCACCAGATATCGGGCGGCGGACGGATTGGCGGCGGCGAGCACGTCGGCGCGGACCGCATTGCCCATGATCGCCTCGATATTGTTCTGCTTGAGCCCGGCGACGACCGCATCGGCATCTTCGATGACGAGGAACGGCTGGCCCGCCTCCTTCATGGCACTGCCGACGATGTTCCCGACCCTGCCGTAGCCGACCAGGATCGCGTGATCGGTCAGGCTCGTGACCGGGATCGGTTCGCGGGCGGCAGGAGCGGCTGTCTCCCCCGATGACCGGTCCCGATCATGGCGCGCTATCAGCCAGTCCACGCCTGCGAAGATCAGCGGATTGAGCATGATCGAGAGGATCGCTCCGGCCAGGATCAGGTCGCGACCTTCCTTGGGAAGCAGATTGGTTACAACGCCGATCTCCGCCAGGATGAAGGAGAACTCACCGATCTGGGCAAGACTGGCCGAGATCGTCAACGCCGTAGAGACCGGGTGCCGGAACGCCAGCACGATCAGGAAGGCTGCTACCGACTTGCCGATGGTGATGATGAAGAGCGTGGCGATCAGCGGCCACGGCTCGCGGATTACGCTCATCGGATCGAACAGCATGCCGACGGAAACGAAGAACAGCACCGCAAAAGCGTCCCGCAGCGGCAGCGACTCCTGCGCGGCGCGCTGGCTGAGCGGGGATTCCGTCAGCATCATCCCGGCGAAGAAGGCGCCGAGCGCGAGCGAAACGTCGAACAGCTTGGTCGCACCGAATGCAACGCCGAGCGCGATCGCCAGCACGGCGAGCCGGAACAGCTCGCGGGAGCCGGTGTGCGCAACATAGTGGAGGATCCAGGGGATGAGCCTGCGCCCCACCACCAGCATCAGGGCGATGAACAGGCCGACCTTGGCGACTGTGAGCAACAATGTGCCCGTGAGTCCAAGACCAAGGCGCGCCGCGAGCGGACCGGCGGTCTGCGCATCGCCGTTGCCACCGAGCACGCTCGCAAGCGCGGGCAGCAGCACGAGCGCGAGCACCATCGCCAGATCTTCGACAATCAGCCAGCCGACGGCGATCTTGCCGCGATCGGTATCCATCAACCGCCGCTCTTGCATCGCGCGAAGCAGCACGACGGTGCTGGCGACCGACAATGCCAGCCCGAACACGAGGCCCGCTCCAACTGACCATTCCATGGCCAGGGCGAGTCCGAGCCCCATCAGCGTCGCGACGGCGATCTGGACGACGGCACCGGGCAGCGCGATGGCGCGGACAGACAGGAGATCGTTGAGAGAGAAGTGCAGGCCCACCCCGAACATCAGCAGGATGATGCCTAGTTCCGCCAGCTCCGTTGCCAGCGACTGGTCCGCCACGAAGCCGGGCGTAAACGGACCGGCCGCAACTCCCGCGAGCAGATAGCCAACCAATGGTGGAAGTCGGAACCGCTGGGCGAGGGCACCGAACACAAAAGCGAGCCCAAGCCCTGCGACAATGGTCGCGATAAGTGGCGTATCATGCAGCATTTTGGGCTTTTCGCACAATCTGCCGCCGATGTCTCGCGGACCATTTGTGGCGGCGTGTCGCACGTGCTGCTCGTGTTGATTGGCCCCGTAGCCCGGGTGGAGCGCAGCGCAACCCGGGACCTCTGCATCAACGTTTACGAGCGTCCCGGGTTACGCTGACGCTCCACCCGGGCTACATACCACCCCGATGGAAACCGATGCGCAGTCCCTCAGGATCGAAGTCGAACATGCCGGCGCGGTCTCGGCGCTGCTGCTTCGTCCGCCGCAGGCGCGCGCCACTTACGTGTTTGCCCACGGTGCCGGTGCCGGCATGACGCATGCCTCGATGGAGGCGATTGCCGCAGGCCTTGCCGCGCGCGGCATCGCGACGTTGCGTTACCAGTTCCCCTACATGGAGAAAGGCAGCAAGCGCCCCGATCCGCCCGCGATTGCGCATGCCACCGTGCGCGCCGCGGTGGCGGAAGCTGCAGAGCGGTGCGCCGGGCTGCCGATCTTTGCCGGCGGTAAATCCTTCGGCGGACGGATGACCTCGCAGGCTCAGGCAATCAAGCCGCTTGCCGGTGTGCGCGGCCTGGTGTTTCTCGCCTTCCCGCTGCATACAGCCGGAAAGCCATCCACCGAGCGGGCAAAGCATCTCGCGGATATCAAAATCCCGATGCTGTTCCTGCAGGGCACGCGCGATGCGTTGGCGGAATTGAAGCTGCTCGAGCCGGTGGTCAAGGAGCTCGGATCATTGGCGACGCTGCATCTGGTGAAGGAAGCCGATCATTCCTTCCATGTGCTGGTCCGTTCAGGCCGCAACGACCGCGAGGTGATGGACGAGGTGCTCGATGCATTCGCAGCGTGGGTGGATTCGGTCCTTTGAAGGCGCCTTCCGTTCAGTGAGCGCTCCCCTCACGCCTCTCCCAGATCGATCTGCGTCAATATCCCCTGCCGCAGCGCCAGCCGTACCAGCTCGATATCCGAGCCGACGCCGAGCTTGTCCTTGATGAGGGAGTGCAGGTTCGCCACCGTCTTGGGACTGATGTGAAGCGCCGCGGCAATTTCCTCGGTCGTCCTCTCGGCCAGCAGCATGCGCAGCACTTCGAATTCGCGCGCGGAGAGAACATCCGCGGCAGCGGCTTCGCCAGCAAGCCGGCTGAGCGCCAGTTCATGGTCGATGTCAGGACTGATGGCGATCTTTCCGGCCAGAACGTCCATCACGGCGTGCACCAGCGTCTCGGGCGGGCTTGTCTTGGTGACATAGCCGCTGGCGCCGGCACGGATCGCCTGCACCGCGAAGGCCGCGTTCTGGTGCATCGTGAACACGAGGATCCTGGCGCGCTTGTCCCATTGCCGGATGCGCCTGATTGCCTCGATGCCGCCGATGCCGGGCATGCTCAGATCCATGATGACCAGGTCGGGCTCGGTGGCCTTGAACAGCCGATAGGCCTCGGCGCCATCGGAGGCTTCGGCAACGACGCGCAATCCCGGCTGCTTCTGCAGCACCGAGCGATAGCCCTCGCGAACGACGGCGTGATCGTCGACCAGCATGATGGCGTGGCCGCTGCCATTCATGCCGCACGCTCCAGGCTGGCGCCATGCTGTCCGGACGGCGCGACGGGAATAACGACGCGCAAGGCGGAGCCGCCGTTTTGCCCGGCTTCAAAGCTCAGCCGCCCTCCGAGGGCGGCGACGCGCTCGCGCATCCCGAGCAAACCCATTCCGGATTTGACGGCGGGATCGCCGAGCCGGCCATCATCCTCGATGTCGAGCTCGATTGTAGCGCCCTCATTCGAGGGAGCCTCCGCCTCACGCATGCTCAGTCGTAGCATGACCCGCGTCGCGCCCGCATGCTTGGCCGCGTTGGTGAGCGCTTCCTGCACGATGCGGTAGAGATTGGCGCTGACCGCCGCAGGCGTATTCTCCAACCGACCGAAAAAAATGATTTCGAAGCGGGGCTGTCCCCGGCTGCGCCCGTTCCAGCCGGCGACCAGACCTTCCAGGCTTGCCGCCAGTCCAAGTTCCTCGACGTCGGGCGGACGCAATCTGAACAGCGCGCCGCGCAGGGTCTCCATCATGTCGGTCGCAATGCGCGCAATGCCGTCGCATTCGGCGAGCATGGCGGGACAATCCTGTCCCGCGGTATGGCGGGCCGATGCCGCCAGCGCGCGGATCGCGGCGAGCGACTGCCCGAATTCATCGTGCAACTCCCGCGCCAGATGTCGGCGCTCCTCGTCCTGCAGCGCGATCAGCCTGCGGGTCAATTCGCTGCGCTCGGACAGCGCCGTGCCGAGGCTCTCCGCGAGGTGATTGAACACGTCGCGGATGGTCGAAAGCTCGGCAAGATCGAACGGCGGCAGGCGCGCGGTGAGGTCGCCTGCGGCGATCCGCTCGAGACCGCTCCGGATCAACCGCGTCGGACGCAGCGCGCGTGCAAGGGCCGCATAGACCAGCGCGCACAATAACGGCAGCGCGAGCGCGAGCACGGTCATCAGACGGCCCGCTTCGTGCCAGGCCCCGGCCGTGAGCACGGCCGGATCAACCCAGACGACGGCTTCGCCGATGATGGCGCCGCGAGACATCACGGGCCGCGTGGCCTCGCGGCCGGGATCGAACAGGCTGCGATAGAACGCAGCGAATATTTGTGGCGGAGCGCTGTCCTCGTTCGGCGCGCCGCCGCAGAAGCGCTGCCGGATATCGCCATCGCTGGCGCGAAACGCAAGACAGAGACCGGGCGTTATGACCGCCGTCGCGACATTGTCGAGGTCGGGAAATTCGGGCCGCGGATTGTTCACCCACTGGATCTTGTTTTGCTGCAGCTCCAGCGTCTTTGCCGCGACGTCGGCGATCGCATTGGTCCTGGCCCGCACGGACCTATCGGCGTCGATGAGGAAATAGGCCGAGATGGCCGCAAAGCAGAGGGCAGATACGGCTGCAACGCGCAGCATCAACCGTACCTTCAGATCGCTCCTGTGGTCCCACATCTTGCGGATCCCCCTCGCGCGGACAACTTTGGACTCCCGCTCTACGAGCGGGACCCATACATTTAACGGCAGAATGCAAGCGGCGGAAAGCGCTGCTCGCAACCCGAGAATGACGTCGTGAAGTTTTCCCGGTTACCGTCGGGAGGGCTCAGCTTCAGCGGTGGGCCTGGTCGGCATAGCCTGGACGCCCGCATGATCACTGAAAGGTCCGCCGATGCGCCGATCCCGTCTTGGTTTGCTCACCGTTGCCGTGCTTGGGCTCTTGCTGGGGTTCGGTTCCGCCAATGCCGATACCGGAGCGCCCGCAGCCCGGACTCTGGGCGTCACGATTGAAGACTTCGGCTATCTCGACACCTCGGGCGAGCCTATCGATCAGACCGCCGCCCATCAAAAGCGCGTGCAGGCGTTCATGGCCGGGCTGAGACGCGACGTCGAGGCGGACGGACACTACCGCCTCGTCCCGCCCTCGACGGACGATCGGGCGACGTCCGCCGAGCGCATGCAGGCCGCGGCGCAAGGCGGCGCCAACGTCCTGATCACAGGCGCGGTGCAGAAGATGAGCACCCTGGTCCAGTTCGCAAGCGCGGCGGTCATCGACGTCGGCACCAACCGTATCCTGTTCGAAAGGCGCTACACGTTTCGGGGCGACAATGACGAGGCGTGGGATCGCGCCGAGACCTTCCTGTCCCGCGACATTCGTGCGGCACTTGCGGCGCAGCTAGCTGCATCTGCGGCAATTGCGTCTGCGCCTATCGCGCTTGCGGTGTTCGACTTCGAGCTGGAAGATACCACTGCCGCCGCTCAGGCAAGCGGTGTCGCGGCTTCGGATGCGGCACAATTGGCCGATGCCACCAATGGCGTTCGCGAACTGCTCGCGCAATCGGGCCGCTACCGGGTGATCGAGAGCAGCGGCACGAACGCGGAAGCGGTCAAGACGCATACGCTGCGCGACTGCGGCGGCTGCGAAGCCGGCATCGCCCTGAAACTCGGCGCGGATCAATCGCTGATCGGCGTGGTGCGGCGGGTCAGCCGCACCGAATACACGATCGGATTTCAAGTCCGCGACATCAGGACCGGCGCCGTCGTTTCGCGGGCCGACAGCGGGCTTCGCATGGGCGCCGACTATTCGTGGCGGCGGGGCGCCGTGCGCCTGGTCAAGGATCACCTGCTCGAGAGGCAGGCTCAGCAGTAAGCGGCTGCACACGACGCGCCACCTCGGAGCGCCGGCCGGCGGCGGCCCGAACAACCGCGTTGGCAACAGCAGTGATGTCAGAGCATGTTGCCGATGATCTTCGTCATCTCGGCCGCCGAATACGCCCGCAGTGTCTCGCTGCGAACATTGCCGAGGGCGCCAAGGCTGAGACTGAGCGACATGGCGGACGACTCATCCGGCGCCTCGAGGAAGGTCACGACGTCATATCGCCCCTGGGTCCAGCAGATCTCCTTCACCGTCACGCCGAACGTCTTCGCCATTTCCTTGAAAGCTTCCGCTCGCTTCGGAGAGTCCTTGGCGTTGCGGATTCCCTGATCGGTGAACTTCGCCAACACGACATAAGTTACCATGGCCGTCCTCCCTAGGTTAGGACCCTGTGCAACTTGGCATGAGGAAGTCGCGCTGAGCATGCCACAGCGGCCCGCAAGCGGCCACAGGCTCCTTGAGGAAGGTCATGGGACGTGACCAATTTTGCCAGGCGGCTTCAATTTGGCTACGATGACGCCATGGCACCGACAAGAATCCTGATCGTCAATCCCAACACCACCGTCACGATGACCGAGACCATCGCCGCCGCGGCGCGCGCGGTGGCATCTCCCGGCACTGAGATTGCTGCCGTGACCTCGGCGATGGGACCGGTCTCGATCGAAGGATATTACGACGAGGCCTTCGCGGTCCCCGGCTTGATCCAGGCGCTACTCGGCGCGCAGCACGCTGATGCCGGCATCATCGCCTGCTTCGACGACACCGGATTGGATGCGGCGCGATCGGCGGCGCCATTCCCGGTGGTCGGCATTTGCGAGGCGGCGCTGGTCACCGCCGGCCAACTCGCAAAGCGCATCGCGATCGTCACCACGCTGCCGCGCTCGGTCGTGCCGCTGCAAGAGCTGGTGCGCCGCTATGGATTTGCCGAACGGGTCTCGGTGACAGCATGCAACGTCGCGGTGCTCGATCTGGAAAAACCGGGCTCGGGCGCGGAGGAAAAGCTTCGCGCCGAGATCGAGCAGGCGCTGGACCGCGGCGCGGAGGCGATCGTGCTGGGCTGCGCAGGCATGGCCGATCTTGCGGCCGCACTGTCGCAGAAATTCGGCGTCCCCGTCATCGATGGCGTGGCCGCCGCGGTGAAGCAGGCCGAGGCGCTGGTCGGCCTCAAGCTCACGACCTCGCGCCGCGGCGCCTACGCGCTTCCAGCCGCGAAGGGCTACATGGGCCTACTCAAACAATTCGCGCCGAAGGGTGTGTGAGCCCGTCATTGCGAGGAGCGACAGCGACGAAGCAATCCATATCTCCGCAAGCGGCACCATGGATTGCTTCGCTTCGCTCGCAATGACGGAAAGAGTGTCTACGCTGCTGGCGGCGCGCCGTAGATGCGGTCGCGCAAGCGGCGCATGCCGGCGAGCCAGCGGTCACGATTGGACGCTTTTCGCTGTATGTACTCCTGCACCTGCGGGTGCGAGAGGATCAGGAAGCGTTCTTCCGCCATCGCCTCGATCACGATGCGCGCGACTTCGGCCGGCTGCATGACGCCATCGACCCGCGCCGCGCTCGGGCCCGGCGTGGTCATGCCCGTCTGCACCGATTGCGGGCACAGCACGGAGACGCGGATGCCGCGGTCGCTATACTGGATGGCAAGATGCTCGGCGAGCGCGACCGCGGCATTCTTGGTCACGCCATACGGCATCGAGTTCAGCGACGCCAAGAGACCCGCGGCGGACGCCGTGTTGAGCAGATAGCCGGAGCCGCGCGCGAGCATGCCGGGCACCAGCGCCCGCGCCGCGAACACGTGGCTCATCACGTGCACGCGCCAGCTCACATCCCAGTCAGCATCGGAGGCGGTCTCCTGTCCCTTGCGCGACAGCCCGGCATTGGAGAAGAAGATGTCGACCGGACCATATTTGGCTTCCGCCGCCGCGACCAGCGCCTTGATGTCCTCTTCCAGCCCGACATCGGCGGTCACCGCCAGCCCGTCGATATCGCCGGCGACGCTCGCGAGCCGCTCGCGCGTGGTCTTGAGATCGGCGACGACAACGCCGCGGGCCCCAGCCTCAGCATAGGCCCGCGCCACGGCCTCGCCGATACCGCCAGCCGCTCCGGTCACGACGCAGACTTTGTCTTTCACATGCACGACGGAGCACTCCCTCTTCGGTTTGACTCCATCTTTTCGCCACCTAGCGGGGCTGGCAACCGCTTTCTGGATGGCGCTTCTAGCGCTTCGGTTCTGATTGAATCAGAACCGAAACGCTAGATTCTTGTTTTGACGCGTCTTCTTCACGCGAACCGGTGCCTACTTCGCTCGAAAACACTCTAGTCCCGATTCGGACGCAATCGGGACCCGCGGAACCGCCCATCCATGGCTTGACTCGGGTTTGAAATCTGATTTCATATATGCAAATAAGAAGACATATATGAAATGAGGAAACCATGGCCGTCCTGCCCGAAGCTGCCATCAACCACTACCGTGAGCACGGCTACTACGCGCCGATCAGGGTCCTGTCGGCGGGCGAGGTCGAAGGCATTCGCACGAAACTGGAGGCGCATGAGGCCGCGTACGGCCTGCTCAAGGGATCGATGCGCCACAAGAGCCATCTGCTGTTCACTTGGCTTGATGGCCTGATCCGCCATCCGGCCATTCTCGATGCAGTCGAAAGCGTGATCGGCCCCGACATCCTCTGCTGGAGTTCCACCTTCTTCATCAAGGAGGCCCGCGATCCCGGCTTCGTCTCCTGGCATCAGGACTCGACCTATTGGGGACTCGACCCCGCCGATATCGTCACCGCATGGGTCGCGCTGTCCGAAAGCACCGCCGAGAATGGCGCCATGCGCGTCATTCCCGATACCCAGACGCTGGAGCAGGTCGCCCACCGCGACACCTTTGCGACCGACAACCTGCTGACGCGCGGGCAGGAGATCGCGGTCGACGTCGATGAGAGCAAGGCGGTGATGCTGCAGCTTCAGCCCGGCGAGATGTCGCTGCATCACGTCCGCCTGATCCATGGCAGCGACCCGAACCCATCGGGCAAGCGCCGGATCGGCTTTGCCATCCGCTATCTGCCGACCCATGTGCGGCAGGTGGTGGGAACGAACGACAGCGCCACGCTGGTGCGTGGCGTCGATCGCTACAGCAACTTCGCGCCGGAATATGCTCCGGAGAGCGACCTGTCCGAGGCCGCGATAGCCTTCCACGCCCACGTCATGGGCGACCAGCAGAAGGTCTTGATGCGGAACACGCAAGCGAGCGCCATGCGATGAGCATGCCGCCGATGGAGAGCAAGCCCAGATGACCGACCTGATTACCGATCCCAACGATCCCCGGCGCCGTATGTTCGGCGATTACCGGTTGAAGCCGAACAGCGGGGTCAATCCACCCTACTCGCCGGCCTATCCCGTGGAGTGGGGCTGCACGTTGCGGACGGTCGAGATCATGACGCGCGTCGCGCCGGGCAAGGTGGCGAGCCTGCTTGCGGATACCCCATTCGAGATCGCGAGCGACCGCGTCGCTTTCCGTTTCATGGTGTCGCCGGGCCATTCGCTGGCGGTGCATGCCGGGCAGATGTTCGATCTGATGATCACCGTTCCCGTGCGCTACAAGGGCCTGTTCACCGAGACGCATATCTTCATGTATTGCAGCGACCCGATGGGGATCTGCGCCGGCCGTGAGGTCTTCGGCTACACCAAGAAGGATGCGCACTACACCTTCAATGAGCAGCCGGACGGCTCGATCAACGGATCGGTCAGGCGGCGCGGCATTGCGCTGGCGGACTTTTCCTTCACACCCGATCCGAAGGCGCCGGTCGTCCGCATCGTCGACGGCAACGAGCTGCCCGCCGGCGAAATCCATGTCCGCCGCCTGCCGCATCCGGAGCGCCTGGAGACGGCCTATGCCGACATCGCTTATCGCCGCACGCCGCTGAAATATTCCGCGCCGCTGCCCGGCCGCGCCTCGATGACGCTGCACGCGAGCGAATACGACCCGATCGCGGATCTCAAGCCGGAAATCCTGGGCGCGCAATTCATGGTGTCCGAGGTCTATGGCGGCGGTTTCGAGGTCGAAGACCGGCGGCTGATCGAGCGCCTGATTCCGTAAACGACAACATCGACCCGCGCGCCAAGCACGCGCGGGCGCAACCATCCGTGCGAGAGCGCGGACCACACAAGGGAGGGTTTTGGATATGATAAAGTCTATTTCGTTGAACCGCCGCCGGCTGATGGCCGGCCTTGGCGGCATGGCATTGGGCCTTGCCAGCTTCGGCGTAGAGGCACAGGAGCCCGGGCCGCTTCGGCTCGGCGTGCTTACGGATATGTCGAGCCTCTATGCCGATGTCACCGGACCCGGATCGCTGCTGGCGGCGAAGATGGCGGTGGAGGATTTTCAGGCCTCGCCGCACAAGATGACCAGGCCGATCGAAGTCATTAGCGGCGACCACATGAACAAGGCCGATCTCGCCGCCAACATCGCGCGCGAATGGATCGACCGCAACAAGGTCGACGCCATCATCGACGCGCCGAATTCCTCGGTGGCGCTCGCGGTGCGCAACGTCGTG
Organism: Bradyrhizobium sp. Crot121; assembly: GCF_059512385.1. Classification (NCBI taxonomy): domain Bacteria; kingdom Pseudomonadati; phylum Pseudomonadota; class Alphaproteobacteria; order Hyphomicrobiales; family Nitrobacteraceae; genus Bradyrhizobium; species Bradyrhizobium sp. Crot121. The sequence continues at coordinate 74,024 of NZ_JCAMOR010000030.1, forward strand.
CAGCAGAACAACAAGACGCTCCTGGTGTCGGGCGCGTCCTCGTCCGATCTCACCGGCAAATCATGCTCGCCAAATCTTGTGCACTGGACCTACGACACCTACGCGCTGTCGTCCGGCGCCGCGCGGGCGGTCGTTGGCAGCGGTGGCAAGACCTGGTTCACGCTGACCGCCGATTACGCGTTCGGGCACGCGATGGAGGCGGACATCAAGAACGTCGTGCAGAAACTCGGCGGCAATGTCGTCGGCGGCGTGCGCACGCCGATCAACAGCCAGGATTTCTCCTCCTTCCTCTTGCAGGCGCAGAGCTCGAAGGCAGAGGTCATCGCCCTGATCAATGCCGGCGGCGACACCATCAATTCGATCAAGCAATCGGTCGAGTTCGGCATCCCGCAGGGCGGCCAGCGCGTGGTCGCGACCGTGCTCTATCTTAGTGACGTGCATTCGCTGGGGCTGAAGACGGCGCAGGGCCTGCAGTTCACCGAATCCTTCTACTGGGATCTCAACGACGATACCCGCGCCTGGGCCAAGCGCTTCGCGCCGCGCAACGGCGACCGCTATCCGACCGCGCTGCAAGCCGGTGTCTATGCCGCCACGCTGCACTACCTCAAGGCCGTCGACGCGCTTGGTGCGTCCAGCGACGGCAAGGCAGTTGTGCAGGAGATGAAGAAGCTGCCGACCGACGATCCCCTGTTCGGCAAGGGCAGCGTTCGCGCCGATGGCCGCAAGCTGCACAACATGTATCTGTTCGAGGTCAAGAAGCCGGAAGAATCCAAATATCCCTGGGACTATTACAAGCTGATCAAGACCATTCCGCCGAGCGAAGCGTGGCGGCCGCTGGAGGAAGGCGGCTGTGACTTCCTGAAATCATGAAGGGCGACGTAGCGCTCGTCACCGGTGGCGGTGGCGACATCGGGCGGGCGATCGCGGTCGCGCTGGCCCGGACCGCCCCGGCCGTCGCGATCGTCGATATCGATGAGGCGGCGGCCGCGGCGACGGCGCGCCTGGTTGAAGCGGCCGGCGCCAAGGCGCTGGCCGTCCGCGCCGACGTCTCCAGCGCGCCGGAGACGTTGGCGTTTATCGAAACGATCGAGCAGAAGCTGGGTCCGATCGGCATCTTCGCCAACAATGCCGGGATCGAGGGCGTGGTCGCACCGCTGCACGAATACCCTGACGACACGTTCGACCGGCTGATGCAGGTCAATGTCAAGGGCGTCTTCCTCGGTCTCAAATACGTGCTGGCGAAGATGAGGCCGCGCGGCCGGGGCGCGATCGTCAACACCGCATCGACCTCGGCGATCCGTGGCCGTGCGGGGCTCGCCGGCTATGTGGCGTCCAAGCATGCGGTGCTCGGCCTGACCCGCACCGCGGCGCTGGAAGTGACGGGAACGAAGATCAGGGTCAACGCGATCCTGCCGGGGCCGATCGAGTCGCGGATGATCCAGGAGCTCGAGGACCAGGCGCGCGAGCGGTCCGTCACGCCACGCCGCAGCGGTGGTGCGCCGTACGGGAAGCCGGAGAATATCGCCGATGTCGTCGCGTTTCTTGCCTCCGACGCCGCCGCGCATGTCAACGGCGCCGCCTGGGTCGTCGATGGCGGCATGACGGTAGGTTAGAGACCCTCCCTTCACCTCTCCCGCTTGCGGGAGAGGTCGGATCGCATCGTCAGATGCGATCCGGTTGAGGGCTCTGTCCACACGAAGAGTCTCGCCTCGCGGAGACACCCCCACCCCGGCCCTCCCCCGCAAGCGGGAGAGGGAGCACACCTCGACCGTGCCTGCCACTCGACTTCTAAGGCACGCCGCCGATCTTCTCCGACACGATCTTCGCGGCGGCGCGCAACTCGGTGGCGATGGTGGCGGCTTCGCCGGCGGAGATGCGGCCCTCTCGCACCAAGGGCACGGTCAGCGCAGCGACCGCGCGGCCCGACGCTTCCACGATCGGGCAGCTATAGGCGAGGATACGCGTATAGCCGTCGTCGTTGGAGAAATTGCCGCCCTCCGCCGAGATTCGGTCGAGCGCCGCGAGCGCCTTCTTGCCGCTGATGCGATCATTGGCGGCGATGACTTCCGCAAGCTCCTCGCGCCGGCCTTCGAGCTGGAACGCCGCCAGCACCATCGCGGACGCGTATTGCTGGGTCAGTGGAAACACGGCGCCGACCTTGACCGACCAGCCCATCAGCCATTCCGGCTCGATCCGCGCGATCACCATGAACTGCTCGCCGTGCAGCACGGTGAGATGGCAGGACAACCGCACCCGGCCGGCAAGCTGCTCCATCACGGGCAGCGCGGCCTTCAATAGCCGCTCCGCCGGCGGGAATTGCGAGGCGATCCGGAACAGTTTCAGCGTCAGCGTGTATTCACCCGTCGCCGGATCGCGCGTGACATAGCCGCGGCGCTCCAGCGCCACCAGCATGCGGAAGATCTCGCCGACGGAGCGGCCGACCCGCTCGGCCAACTGCTTCTGGCTGAGACCGCGCGCCTCAGCCGACAGCGCTTCCAGAAGATCCAGCCCCTTTTCAAGGGCGGGAGCGCCCGGTTGCACATTCTTCGTCTTCTTCATCCGTGAAGCCTTGGGACATGCCGGCACATCATCTCCCTGCCGCAGGCGGCAGGGAACGAAGCCTGGATGTACCTGATCACCCGCGCGACGAAAAGTTATCTGCGCGGCTGGTCCACGTGGGCCACCTCCACGCCTGTGAATTGCCTTAACGATTCGCGCCGATTGGCTTCCGCTCTGCGCCCCTTACGACCCGGCCGGTCGAAAACAGGCAACCATAGTCCGCGACATCGCTGTCGATGCCGTTCGACCTCATGAGGTGCCACACCATGCTCTGATTGCTCGTGAGCACGGGGACTCCTGAGACTCTCTCGAGCTCGGCAATCGCCGGCGCCGACTTGATGGCCGTGCAACTGATCAGGCAGGCATCCGCGCGCGGATCGATCGCGCCCTTGGCCCAGTCGAGGATCGCCTCGGGGCTGAGGCCCGCCATTTCCGAATTGGTGTTGATCCCGAGATTGGCGCCGCCCGCGACCTGGAAACCGCTGGCTTCCAGGAACGCGATCTCGCGCGCGTGCACCTCATCGATATAGGGCGTCAGCAGCGAGACCCGCCTCGCGTTCAGGCGCGTCAATCCCGCCAGGATCGCATCCGCCGTGGTGAAGCAGCGGATGCCGGAGGCCGACTGGATGCGCTCACGGATTCCGCCGGCGAGCTCCGGCGCGAAGGTCGAGACCGCCGTGCAATGGAATACGATGACATCGACCTCGGCGTCCGCCAGCAGCTCGGAGGCGGCCTCGAGCCGATCGAGCATGCGCATCAGCTCCGGCTTCGAGCTGCCGCGCAACGCCAGCCGTGTCACCAGCATGGAGACTTGCCGCGGCAGCATGGCGCGGATCTCCGGCTCGGCCACCGAATTCCCGGATGGAATGAGCAGCCCGGCGCGAAGCCGGCTGCCGTAGTCGATATCAGATAAGGTCGACATGGTCGTGGCCGTCAGGCCGCCGCGACGTCGTGCTGCGCGGCGTGCAGATAGCTGCGGTTGATGTAGTCGGCGGCTTGCGATTTGACGCGGTTGGGCACCGCGCGGATTAAGGAGCTGATCTCGATCAGCGCCTGCACCGCGGCGTCGTTCGCATCCCCATCGCGGGGGAAAATCTCATCCCTGGTGTATTCGTCGCAGGCGCGCTCGGCATAGCGCTGCGCGATCCCGGTTTCGGCGATCGCGATCGGGCTGACGCCGGCACGGTTGGCAAAAAACCACTCATGCGCCCGCACGAAGGCGCGCATGAAGCGGTGCATCGTGTCCGTATTCGCCTTCGCCCAGCGGCTGTCGACGTTCAGCGAGGTGAACTGGAAATACGGCACCTCCTGGCGAGGCTCGCACAGGCTGGGATAGCCTTGGTCGATCGCCATGTAATTCAGCGGCGCGCCCTGCAGGCCGGCATCGATCTCGCCGGACTGCAGCATCTGCCAGCGCGTCAGGATCGGGCCGACCGCACGGATCTTGTAATCGCGCGGGTATTCGAGGCCGCGTGCGGCGAGCAGCTTCATGACCAGCGACGAGCTGCCCGCCTCGATCGAGGAGACGCCGACGGTCTTGCCGCGCAGATCCTCCGCCGTCCTGATGTTCTTGCCGGTGATGAAGGAGAACGGCAGCCGATTGACATTGCCGCCGACGATTTCGAGGAAGCCGCCGGCCTCGCTGTCGAGGATCACGTGCTCGGTGATCCCGTAGCCGAGCTCGGCGCGGCCATCACGAATGCGATTCGTCACCTCGTCGACACCCTCATAAAGCTCGATCGCGACATCGAGCCCTTCATCTGCGAACATGCCGCGGTGCTTGGCGATCCAGACCGGCATGTTGAAGTAGTTCCGCGAGACCGCGGTGAATGTCAGCTTCTTCATGATTTGCTCCCTTAGACGGCCGAAGCCGCGCGGTCCTGCAGTCTCGCTTCCGACGCGGCTGAAAGCCGGATCGGCGTCCGCGCCCCCGAGGTGATCACCACGGCACCGCCGAGCAGCAGCACGCCCGCAATCAGGAACGCGCCGGAATAACCGCCGGTGGTCGCGACCACATAGCCGGTGACGATCGGCGCGGCCGTGCCGAACAGATTGCCGCCCATGATCAAGAGACTGGTGGCGGCGCCGTTATAGCGACCGTCGGTCATCAGGTCGGCGGTAAGCGCAATGTTCATCGCCATCGCGGTGGCCACGCAGGCAAGCGAAATGCTGATCAGCATCGTAATGACCCAGATCGAATCGACCAGCGGAGCAGCAAGGATCACTGACGACAGCAGCAGCATCGCCGCGATCAGCTTGCGCCGGTCGGCATTCCCTCGACCTGATTTCTTCAAGAGGCTGTCGCTGAACCAGCCGAGGCCAAGGCCGAGGATCGCGGCCACGCCATAGGGAATGGCGGAGAACAGGCTCGACTTGAGCACATCCATGCCACGCGTGGCGGCGAGATAGCTCGGCAGCCAGGTCATGAAGAGATAGAGCGTATAGCCGGCGCAGCCTTGCGTGAGCGCCAGCGCCCACATCGAGGGGCTGCTCAGAAGTCCTTTCAGCGCGGCCGACTGATTTAACTCGCCGGCTCCCCGTGCGGCGATGGCGCCTCGGTTCTTCAGGATGAAATCGCGCTCTTGTGCGCTGAGCCACGACGCACGTTCCGGCTGGCGATATAGCGCGAACCAGAGCAGCGCGAGCACGACGCCGGCGGCGCCGGTGATGTAGAACGACTCGCGCCAGCCGAACGCGACGATCAGCGAGCCTACCACGACCGAGCCGACGCAAAGCCCGGCATGCGCGCCGCAATTGAGGAATGCCGAGGCGATGCCACGCTCGCCCTCGGGCGCCCATTCGCGGATGATCTTGCCGCCGGCGGGATAGCTTGCGGATTCGCCGACGCCGAGCACCAGGCGCGAGGCGAACAGCGAGGAGTAGGTCGTCGCAAGGCCGGTCCAGATGCCGGCCAGCGACCACAATCCGAGCGTCGTATAGATGACGGCGCGGCCACCATACCGATCGGCGAGCAAGCCCATCGGGATCAGGCAGATCAGATAGGTCCAGAGAAAGGCGGAGAAGATGTAGCCCATGTCGATCGGCGTCAGACCGTAGGTCTCCGAGATCGACTTGGCCGCGACCGAGAGATTAACCCGGTCGAGATAGTTGATGAACATCAGCACGAACAGGCCGATGTAGACAAGATATCGCTTCTGAAGGGCCACCCGCGTTTCTCCCGCCGTCTTTTGTGTTGTTGGCGGCCCACGATGTCACAAACCGGTCAGATAAATAAAACTCATAATTTTCATGTTGAATATGAGTTGAATTCATACAGAAGGCGCCCAGGATGGACGCTGCGCCCCCTCTCCCGCAAGCGGGAGAGGTGAGGGCGTGCCGCGCTAGAACTGCTTCGCGATCAGCGCGCGGAACCAGGTCTGGCCAGGATCGAGCGCGAAGCGCGGATGCCATTCGAGGTCGATCGCGAAGGTGACGTCATCAAGCGGAAAGGGGACCGCGACGCAGGGCAGCGGCGTCTCCCGGTCGCGTGCCCATCGCGCCGGTATGGCGGCGACAAGATCGCTGTTGGCCACGATATGGCGCGCATCCCGCCAGCTCGGCACATTGAACACGATCTGGCGATAGAGTCCGCGGATGCGCAGCGCATCATCGATCACATTGGTGCCGATGGTGCCGGCGACCTTGACATGCGAGAGCGAGGCGTAGAACGGCAGCGTCATCTTGCTGCGACGCGCCGGATTGGTCTTCCGCATCAGCACCACGAAACGTTCGTCGAGCACGCGCAGCCGCTCGCGCCGGCCTTCCGGATTTCCGGACGAGGCAAGCCGGACGTGAATTTCGTCGCCGACGATCTCGTCCTCGCGCGGATCGCCGGTGAAATGCGCCGCATTGATGCGGATGCCGGGCGCCTCCTTGCGCAGGATCGGACACAAGCGCTGCAGCAGGTGGCCCGATACATATTCGGAGATCCGCAGCGTGAAGGTTCGCTCCGCGGTCGCGGGATCGAAGCTTGCGGATTTGTCGATAGTCCGCTCGATCTGCTCCAGCGCCGCATGCGTCGCATTGGCGAGTTCGAGCGCGCGCAGCGTCGGCTCCATCCCGTCGGGGGAGCGGACAAACAGCTCATCATTGAAGGTGTCGCGAAGCCGCCGCAGCGCGTGGCTCATCGCCGACTGCGTCAATCCCATGCGCCGCGCCGCCTTGGAAACACTGCGCTCGGCGACGAGGGCCTCGAGCATGACAAGCAGATTGAGATCGATGGTTCGGGGGCGCATGGCGGGCCGGCAATGGACGGAGACATTCTCCGCCTAGCCCTATCATGGGCCGGTCCCGTTTCTCAAACCGGCCGTCCAAGCCCGGACTGTCGCGTCAGCCTATCTCGTCGGTGTCGGATAGATCAGCGATTGATCCTCGATCTCCTGAGCAGGCAATTTCTCGACGCCGGCCATCGTGTGCAATTGCGCCAGCGGCGGCATGGCCGCAGAGGTCAATTCAACCGGATGCGAATGCGCTCGCCAAAACAGGGTTCCAATAACAATTACAACGGCAATGGCGAAGACTGAAATCATTGAGCGGATCATATGAGGCATCTCCCTCTCCACTCAATTGAGTCCGTACGATCAGCTTAAGGTTTCGAGACCCACGCCGATGTGAATGCGGCGCTAAACCCTGGCGCTCGGCAAGGCAAAGGCCGAGGTCGCCGATTCCTGGACGAAATTGTCGAGAATCACCGCCGCTCCAACCGCGGCAACGACCGCAAACAGGCAGGCCAGGACGAACGCGCGCATCGTGTTTCTCCTCTTCACGTCATTTTGTACCACAGTTCCGCAGCGAATGAGTCTCAGCCGGAGGCAAAAGCGGCGTTCAGGCCGAAAGCGCGAACGCCTCGGCTTCGATGTCGATGAAGGTGCGCCCGAGCGCGCCGACCGATGCGTAGAAATCAGCCGATTTTGCCCGTTCCAGGTCGATGAAGAAGCGCCTGATCCAGGGCGAAAGATGCCGCTCGAAGAAGTCACGGTCGGCACCATTGGGCGCCGCGATGCTGCCGCCAGCCAGACCCGCCATAATCTCGCAGAGGAATCCGGCGTGATCCTCCGGCTCCGTCCGTTCCGGCGCCTTTTCGATGCCGAGACTATCGAGCGTTTCCCGCACCCGAACGAGCGGCCGCCCGTACAATGTCTCGGCAAGATAATGCGACGCATAGGGCAGCAGCGCTCCGTCCCCCAGGCCGGCAAACAGCGCAAAGAACTCGCGCGACGCGCGCTCTTGATCGGTCCGCCCCGCCGCTTCGGCCAGCGCGATATGCACTATTCCGATCGGGCTGGCATCGCCACGCAGGCCGGCGAGACGGGAAAGAAGTTCGGCGTCCGGGCTGCGCGTCAGCAGGGTCGCCAATAGCGCGTATTCCTGCGCCCGGGCGCGATCAATCTCGTCGACGATGCGCGGTGCAGTGCCCTTTGAAATTGAATCCGTCATGGTTCGATCCAAAAAGACATGGCGCCCTGTCGATCGCTATTGCGGCAATGCGCTGCCATGACGCCGCTTTCGGGGAGATTCTAGCGCTTGCTCGCGAGGGGCTTGCTCGCCTTGCGAGCCAAGGTCCTGCATTTCATTCGATTGTGCAGCAGCATCAGCTAGCGACGGTCCCTCTGTCGCGGGCGGAGGATCGAGAACGGGTTCGGCGGAATTAGCCGCCGCGGGCCGAACCGTATCGGCGGGCGACGTCATGTCTGAGAGCGTATCCGGAACCTGCTCCAGCCGCCGCGAGACCTGCGCGAGAAGGTCAGTGGCGTTTTCCGTCGGACCGAGCGGGCCGAACCCCGGAATTGCGGTCGGGTCGTTGAAATCCCACTGGTTCTCCGCGATGCCGATGAAGTCGCGAATAGCGGGATCGCTGGTCCAGGCCCGGCGCAATGCCGCGCGGGTCAATTCGGCCGGCACGCCGGCGCGCAGGAACGCGGTAATGTCGGTATTGGCGAGAATCGATTCGATTGACGGCAGGCTGGCGAGGTCGAACGGTTCATCGCCCGCCGCGTCGGCTGCAGGCGGCGCGGCTGCTTCTTGATTGTCCGTCGGAGCGGCCTCCGTATCTGGACGCTCTTTTGCGGCCTGCTTCAGCCGCGCCCAGCGAAGGAAAACATTGTGCTCTTCAGCCACGGTGCACTCTCTCTTGTCCTAAGTTGGCGGCCCCTGCCGGTCGCGCTGCCGCTTGATGAAGGGGCGATCGACATGATGCCGGGCGACAAATCGTTCGATGATCTCGGCAATGCCGGTGGGCATCGGCACCGCCTCGACGAGATTGCTCCCGGCGTCGGTGAACGCCTCGCCCTCGGCCGGATCCGCGGTGACGGCAAGCAGTTCGTAAGGCGGCTCGGAGCCGGTCGGGCGCAGATTGACCCACAGGGTGGGCGAGCCGGATGCAAGATTGTCGCGATAGTTGCCGGTCTCGGTGCGGTGCAGTTCGATCACCGCCTCGCCGGCATAGAACAACGTCACCTCTCCTTGCCTATCGAGCGGCGTCCACGGCGCCGCCGAGGGGCTTCCCACGAGCACCGAAACCGGTCGCCACAGGACGTCGGCCCAGGCGCTCCTGCCCTTGCGCCGTTCGACCACAACGCCAACGGAAATGCGCTCCAGCGCCGTCGATATCAATTGACTGCCTCCGCGTTCGCAATCGGCAAGCCGGTGATGAGGTTTTGCGGCTTCAGCCGCAACGCCCCATCGGTGGTCATGGCGAGCAGCAAATAAACCGGCTCGCCCCTGACCTTTTCGATCATATAGGCGGGATCGCGGAACGTCAGCCGGAACAGGCCGATCAACTGAGCGCGCACGCCGTCATCGAGATCGTCGCCATGCCAGATCGCGTCGCCGATGCGAGTGGCGTCGGAGCTCAGTCCGACATACCAGTTCCATGATGCCTCGCGCAGTTCCGCCACCGGCTCGACCTTGACCTCGACCGCCAGCAGATGCGCAAGCCAACGGGCGATCACATCGCCGAGCGCGGCCATCCCCCGCCCGCCAGCGGCGAGGTCCAGCGCCATGTCGAACCGGTCGCTGCGCGCCCAATAGCCGCCCGCCGTGGACTCCTTCAGCACGTCGACCTCAGTGGCCTCGGGCAGCCCGAGCAGCGCCATCAGGGGCGACGCTGAATGCCGGCCGGTTAGCGAGCCCCGTTCCTCGTCAATGGCGAGAACCGAGGCTCCTTCGATCATGAGCTTCTGCGGCCGGAAGAACAGTTCGGCGGCGCGCAGGATGAAAGCATCGCCGCAATCATCCAGCGCGTTGCGCAGGATCAGTTGCACCAGTTGGCCGATGAAGAGCTGGGGAAAGGCGATGTTGCGCCTGATGATCGCGAGATAAGCGGCCTCGAGGCTCCCGTGCTTTACCAGGTGATCGCGCCAGGCGATCATCATCTGCCAGTTCTCGCGCGCATCAGCGTCGGCGATCGCATCGACTTGTGCGGCCGAGATCGGCAGCCGCGGGTGGCTCAGCAGCACGCGATGCAACTCCTGCTCCGCCGCGCAGGCCTCCGGCGGCGGCATCAGTTCAGGCCGCGCCAGATAGGCTTTCAGGAAGTCGTCGGTGACCAGCAGCCGGCCGCTCTTGTCGCGGTCGAGCAGATGATGGCCGCAAGCCAGCCAGAAATCGCGCGGCGCACTCATCCGATACTCCCTGCAAGTCGCTATGCCGCCATCGTATTTTGCCTGAGAGGCAGTATATACTTTGCACATCTTCCCGGCCAGTTTCGCCGGCTGTACCGTATGGCTACACGGGTTCGTGACCGCATGTCTGAGACCGAGAGGCGTGTTTTCATCTGTTCGTGCGAGGGCACGATGTCGCTCGACGGCGATGCAATCAGCCGCGGCTGTCGTCACTCGCCGATGACGGCAGCGCAACTCTGTCGCGCCGAGATTGATCGCTTCCGAGCCATCGCCGCCGAAGACGGCCCGCTCACGGTCGCCTGTACCCAGGAAGCGGCGTTGTTCTCCGACGTGGCCGAAGAAAGTGGCCGCACACAATCCATACAATTCGCCAACATCCGCGAAACCGCCGGCTGGTCCGGCGATGCCGACCGCGCCGGGCCGAAAATGGCGGCGCTGCTTGCGGCAGCGGCCGAGACTGCACCGCCGGCACCATCGGTCGAACTCGAAAGCGGCGGCGTCATCCTGATCTGCGGCCGCGATGAAGCCGCGATCGAGGCCGGCAATTTGCTCAAGGATCACCTCGACGTCACCGTGCTGATCGAGCCGCCCGCCGCCATCGCGCCACCGCGCAGGGACGAATTCCCGGTGGCGAAGGGAAAGGTGACCGCGGCACGCGGCCATCTTGGCGCCTTTGAGATCGTGGTCGACGATTTCGCGGAACGCGCACCCTCCTCGCGCGACACGCTGCTGTTCGGCCCTTCGCGCAACAATGCGCGATCGAACTGCGATATCATCCTCGACCTGACCGGCGGCGTGTCCTTGTTCCCGGCCGCGGATTTGCGCGACGGCTATCTGCGCGCCGATCCCGCTTCCCCCGCGGCGATGCTGCAGGCCGTGCTCAAGGCGCGCGATCTCGTCGGCGCGTTCGAGAAGCCTCGCTACGTCACGTTCGACGCCAAGCTGTGCGCGCATTCGCGCTCAGGGCGCATCGGTTGCACCCGTTGTCTCGATCTCTGTCCCGCAGGCGCGATCACGCCGGCCGGCGATCATGTCGCGATCGATGCGAATATCTGCGCGGGCTGCGGCCAGTGCGCGGCGGCCTGCCCGACCGGCGCCGCCTCCTATGCGCTGCCGCCGGAAGACGCGCTGATGCGCAAATTGCGTGCGCTGCTGATCGCCTATCGTGAGGCCGGCGGCGAGCAGGCGATCGTGCTGGTGCATGACGACGCACATGGTGCGCCGCTGATCGACGCGCTGGCGCGGTTCGGCGATGGATTGCCGGCCAACGTGTTGCCGTTCGCGGTCAACGAGGTCACGCAGTTCGGGCTCGAGAGCATCGCCGCCGCCTTCGCCTATGGCGCGTCTGCGATGCGTTTCCTGCTGCGGGCAAAACCGCGCCATGACGTTGCGGGCCTGACGCGGACAATGGCGATCGCCGATCCGATCCTGGCTGGACTCGGCTTCGGCACGGAGCGGATCGCCACCATCGAGACCGACGATCCGGACACGCTGCTCGAGACGTTGCGCGCGATCCCGTCATTGCCACCGGCGCCGCGCCCGGCGAGTTTCCGGGCCACGGGAAAGAAACGCGACGTGCTGCGTTTTGCGCTCGGCGAATTGCATCGCGCGGCGCCCGCGCCTGCCGATATCATCCCGCTGCCCGCGGGCGCACCGTTCGGTGCGGTGGAAGTCAATGCAACCGGCTGCACGCTGTGCCTGTCCTGCGTATCGGCCTGCCCGACCAGCGCCTTGCGCGACGATCCCGAACGGCCGCTGCTGCGTTTCGTGGAGGACGCCTGCGTCCAGTGCGGCCTATGCAAGTCGACCTGTCCGGAGAACGTGATCACGCTGGTGCCGCGGCTCGATTTCGGCGCGGCAAGAGCCCCTGCCCGCATCCTCAAGGAAGAAGAGCCGTTCTGCTGCATCCGCTGCGGCAAGCCGTTCGGCGTCAAGAGCACGATCGAGCGCGTGGCCGCCAAGCTCGAAGGCAAGCACTGGATGTACAAGGGCTCACCGCGCAAGCTCGACGTCATCAAGATGTGCGACGATTGCCGCGTCAACTTCGTCGCCGAGCAGGGCTTTGAATCCTACGGCGTGGCGAGCCCGGCGGTCCGCACCACCGACGACTATCTGCGCGAGCGCGACGACGCGCCCCCGCCTCGCCGCGGCAGTCACGATTGAAAATGAGCAGCTATTCCGCCGGCGTCGCCGTAGGTTCGGCGCGCCCTTCCCCCGCAAGCTTCTTGGCGAGCCATTGGTCGTGATGTTCCTTGGCCCAGTTGAGGTCGACCTCGCCGGTGCCCATCGCCTCGAAGGCGCCTTCCATCCCGACCGTGCCGATGTAGATATGGCCGAGGATCAGGGCGATGAACAGGATAGCCGTCACGGCGTGCACCACCTGCGCGAGCTGCATGCCGAGGATATCGGTCCCGTAGAACGGAAACAGCAGCAGGAATCCCGAGGCTGACACGGCAATGCCGGCCGCGATCGAGAGCCAGAACACCATTTTCTCGCCGAAATTGAAGCGGCCCGCCGGCGCGTGTCTGTTCTTGATGAACCCCCCGCCCTGCTTGAGCCAGTCGATGTCCACCTTCTCCAGGAGATTGTCCCTGAAGAAGATCACCATGATCAGGAGGAGGCCGACCACAAAGGCAAAGCTCGTGAAGTTGTGGATGTACTTCGCGACCTCCGAGATGGCGGCGAACATATCCGGCCCAACGAGCGGCAGCAGCAGAGCCTTGCCGAACGTGATGTTCAATCCGGTCAGCCCGAGGATGACAAAGGAGGCCGCCGTCAGCCAATGCGCGAAGCGCTCAAACGCCTCGAAGCGGACCACTTTCTGCCCCGAGCGCCCGGCTGAGATCGGGAGCCGTCCGAGGATCAGATAGGCGACCGCCAGCAGCAGGACCGTGCCAAGGATCACAATCGCACCGCCCCAGCGCAGCAGGACCTGGTGGAAATATTCCCAGGTCCGGCCCGCCGGCTGGATCAGTACGCTGGCCCTGGTGTCGGGAATGTCGATGCGGCCGGTGATGCGCGGCACCTGCTGCAGCAATTCGTGCTGGCTGGTGACGCTTGCGGTCGGATTGGGTGCGCCATCGGGACCGCGCTCTTGTGCGAACACGGGCGCCGCCGCTGATATCGCAAGCAGCGCCAGGACGAAGGTCGCCAGACGAAAGCGTGCGAGAAACGTCATGACCGTTACCCTGTTCTCATCCCGCGCCCATCGCGGGCCGCATGAGCCTGTCCGCTCAGACCCCGACGTCCTCGTGGTACGCCGTGGTCCAGCCCCAGGCACCGGAACCATAGCCGCGCTTGCGCACCCGCTCGCCATAGATCTGAGCGATGATGTCGCCATCGCCGGCGAGCAGCGACTTGGTCGAGCACATCTCCGCGCACATCGGCAATTTGCCTTCGCCGAACCGGTTCGAGCCGTATTTGGCGAATTCCGCCGCGCTCCCTGGTGCCTCTGGTCCGCCGCCGCCGGCGCAATAGGTGCATTTGTCCATCTTGCCGCGAGTACCGAAATTGCCGACTTGCGGATATTGCGGCGCGCCAAACGGGCAGGCGTAGAAGCAATAGCCGCAACCGATGCACTGATCCTTGTTGTGCAAGACAACGCCGTCCTCGGTCGGGAAGATGCAGTTCACCGGACAGACCGACGCGCAAGGCGGGTCCGTGCAATGCATGCAGGCCATCGAGACCGAACGCTCGCCCGGCTTGCCGTCATTGATGGTGACGACGCGGCGGCGGTTGATGCCCCAGGGCACCTCGTTCTCGTTCTTGCACGCGGTGACACAGGCGTTGCAGTCGATGCAGCGGTCCGCGTCACAAAGGAATTTCATGCGTGCCATCGTCTCTTCCCCTTACGCGGCCCTGATCTGGCAAAGCGTCGCCTTCGGCTCCTGCATGCCGGTTGCTGGGTCGTAGCCATAGGTCGTCAGAGTATTCACGCTTTCGCCAAGCACGATCGGATCGGCGCCCTTCGGATATCTGGCGCGGAGGTCCTCGCCCTCGAAAAAGCCGGCGAAATGGTACGGCATCCAGGCGACGCCCTTGCCGACGCGCTCGGTGACCATCGCCTTGACGCGGGTCCGCGAACTGTTCTCTGCGCCGGTCACCCACACCCAGCCGCCGTCCTTGATGCCGCGCTCGGCGGCGTCGGCCGGGTTGATCTCGACATACATGAACTGCTTCAGCTCGGCGAGCCACTTGTTGGAGCGCGTCTCCTCGCCGCCGCCTTCATATTCCACCAGCCGGCCCGAGCTCAGGATCAGCGGGAACTGTTTTGAGATGCCGCGATCGACGGCCGCCTTCTGCACCGAGAAGCCGATATTCGGCATGCGGAACTGCTTGGCATCTGGCAAGGTCGGATAGTCGGCGACGAGGTCCGGACGCGGCGTATAGATCGGCTCGCGATAGACCGGAATCGGATCGGGCAGATTCCAGGCGATCATGCGCGCCTTGCCGTTGCCGTAAGGGGAGCAGCCGTGCTCGATCGCGACCCGCTGGATGCCGCCGGACAGATCCAGCGACCAGGACACCTTGTCGGGGTCGGCCGAATTGACGCGCTGGATGATCTCCATCTCCTGCGGCGTCAGCTCGTTGTCCCAGCCGAGCTTTTTCAGCACGCCCAGCGTGAACTCGGGATAACCGTCCCTGATTGCGGAGCCGACCGAATAGGAGCCCTCGGCGAGAAGATTCTCATGAACCTCCCGCTCGACCTCCTGCCCGTTCTCCATCACCTTGCGCTTGACGACGCGCTCGACGCCGAACCGGGCGCGGAAGGTGCCGCCGCCGTCCTTCACCGAAAGATTGGTGTTGTAGAGGATCGGCGTGCCGGGATGCTTGAACTCCGGCGTGCCCCAGCACGGCCATGGCAGACCGTAATAGTCGCCGCCGACTTCCGGATCATCCTTCGGTGCCCGCAGCGTGACCAGGTCGAACTTATGCTGGTTCCTCATATGCGCCTTCAGCCGCTCCGGCGACTGCCCGCAATAGCCGGTCGACCAGCCGCCGCGGTTGATCTCGCGCAGGATGTCCTCCGCCGACACCGAGCCGTTCTCGACCTTGATGTTCTTGAACATCGGGTCGGCAAAGCCGAGCTTCTTGGCGAGCATATACATCACGTCGTAGTCGTTCTTGGATTCGAAGACCGGCTCGACGATCTTCTCGCCCCATTGCAGCGAGCGGTTGGAGGCGGTGCGCGAGCCGTCCATCTCGAAGCTGGTACAGGCCGGCAGCAGATAGGTGCCGTTCTTGCGCTCGGAGACCACCGACCACGCCGTCGGATAGGGATCGCAGACCACCAGGAGTTCGAGCTTCTCGATGCCGCGCACCGCTTCCGGCATCCGGGTGATGGTATTGACACCATGCCCCATGACGAACATGGCCTGCACCGGATTAGGCTGGTTGATCTGGTCCTTCGGCAGCAAGGTCGCGTCGAACCAGCGCGTGCTTGGAATGCCCGGCGTTTCCATCAACTGCTTGCTTGGGAAGCGCGACTTCATCCACTCGTAATCGACTTCCCACACCCGGCACCAGTGCCGCCAGGCCTCCTCGGCGAGACCGTAATAGAGCGGCAGGGTCGTGACATCGAGCCCGAGATCAGTCGCGCCCTGCACGTTGGTGTGGCCGCGGAAGATGTTGGCGCCGCCGCCGGCCATGCCGACATTGCCAGTGGCGAGCAGCAACAGGCAACTGGCGCGGACATTGGCGGTTCCGGTGGCGAACTGGGTCTGGCCCATCGCCCAGATCAGCGTCGCCGGCTTCTGTTTGGCGAACAATTCAGCGATATGCTTGACCTGCGCCTCCGGCAGGCCGGTGACGCGCTCGACTTCCTTCGGATTCCACTTCGCCGCCGCCTTGCGGATATCATCCACGCCGTAGACGCGCTGGCTGATGAATTCCTTGTCCTCCCAGCCGTTCTCAAAGATGTGCCACAGCATGCCGTAGATGGTGG
The DNA here is from genome assembly GCF_059512385.1 of Bradyrhizobium sp. Crot121. NCBI lineage: Bacteria > Pseudomonadati > Pseudomonadota > Alphaproteobacteria > Hyphomicrobiales > Nitrobacteraceae > Bradyrhizobium > Bradyrhizobium sp. Crot121. The sequence continues at coordinate 90,149 of NZ_JCAMOR010000030.1, forward strand.
CGATGTGGGTACCCGGGCGGACTCGGACATATTCGGTCGCATGCGCCGCGGTCCGCGTCATCCTAGGATCGACCACGATCATGTTGGCGCGGTTGAGCTCCTTGCCCTCGAGGATGTGCTGCAGCGAGACCGGATGCGCCTCCGCCGGATTTCCGCCCATCAGCAGGATGGTCCGGGAGTTACGGATGTCGTTGTAGCTGTTGGTCATCGCGCCGTAGCCCCAGGTATTGGCTACGCCGGTGACCGTCGTCGAATGGCAGATGCGGGCCTGATGGTCGGAATTGTTGGTACCCCAGAACGCCGCAAACTTGCGGTTAAGATAGGCGGCCTCGTTGGTGAACTTGGCCGAGCCGAGCCAATAGACCGAATCGGGACCCGCCTTCTGGCGGATCTCCATCAGCTTGTCGCCGATCTCATTGATCGCGGTCTCCCAGGAGATCCGCGTCCACTGGCCGTTGACGAGCTTGACGGGATAGCGCAGGCGGCGCTCGCTCAGGACGTCGTCGCGGACCGCGGCGCCCTTGCAGCAATGCGAGCCGCGATTGATCGGGCTGTCATAGTCCGGCTCCTGCCCGATCCATACGCCATTGGCGACCCTGGCGATGACAGAGCAGCCGACCGAACAGTGGGTGCAGACATTCTTGCGGGTCGCGACGGGTGCACCGGGAGGAGCCGGCGGGCCGGCCTCCACCTTGCGCACGCCATTCAGCGTGAATTCGCCGAGCGCCGCCAGCGTGCCGGCAGCGATGCCCGAACGCTTCAGAAAAGTACGGCGATCCAATCCGCTGCCTGGCCTGTCTCCGGCGAGGACAGGCTTTGCACTTCCCTGGCGACGATCCGCCTTCCTGATCAGCACGAACGCCTCCCTCTATCGAGCGCCGGGATAGCTGTTGACGCGGTAGAAGTCTCGAACCTCGGCGGAATTTGGCTGATAGCGCGCTCTGCGCTTGTCCTTCAGATTGACCGATTGGGCGGGCACCTGCCGCGGCAGCAATGCGCCGACGGCGGCCACGCTGCTGCCGGCGATGGTCAGACGAAGCAAATCACGCCGAGGAATTTTTCGCTTAGGATTTTCCTTCTCAGGATTTTCCTTCATCGCGGCGCGCTCCTAAACCAGGTTCGCTACTCGTTAGCGTACTCCGCGCGATGCCGGACTTCAATTGTCGGTCACCCCGCACTGCAGCAACCGTTATCGAGATTTCCGGTGCGGTTTACTAGGAGCGACTTTTCAAATTCGCACGATCGCATGGCACCCACGCGCCGCGACGGCCGGCCGCAGCCGCTCGGAAAAACCTGGACGTGCTGTTCTGTCAGGATAAGCGGCGAACGCGAATTTTCTGGGCCGCCTAACCCCACGCGACAGGCAAATTAAGCAGTCCGCGAAACGCCCAGCCACCGATCCGCACAGGTTCGCTCTCAACAATGCGCAGGTTCTTCAGCCTGGCGAAGACGGCCGGGAGCGCAACATCGGCAACCATGGCGCGCGAGGCCCAGGCGCCGGCGCAGAAATGCGGCCCGGCGCCGAACGCGATGCTCTTGCTGGTATCGCGCTCAAGGTCGAACTCATCAGCGCGTTCGAAATGCTTTTCGTCGCGGTTTGCCGAGCCGAACATCAGGAACACCCGCTCCTCGGGCTCAAAGGCAACGTCACGGATTTTCCACGGCTTGGCGATGCGGCGCGGCGACATGCCGATCGGCGAAATCCAGCGGGCATATTCCTCGAATGCCTGCATCCAGGGAATCTTGCCTTCCATGACCGATCTCAGTTGATCGGGGTGCGTCAGCAGCGCCCACGCGGTGCCTGCGATCGCATCCCGCGGTTCGTTTTGACCGCCGCTGATCGAAAGCTTGATGTTGGCGCGCACGCTCTCCATCGGCATGCCGGATGCGAGCATCACGCCCAGCAGGCTTTGATCGGGCTTCTTGCTGAGCACCGGCAGCATGTCGTTGATGGCCGCATCAATGCCCGACGTCGCGGCATGACAGCGCGCCTCGACGGCGGGATCTCCAATGTAGTTGGCGATGCCGTCGATCATCCCTTGCGACCACGCGTTCATGTCCTGAAAGCGCATATTGGTCAGCCCGGTGATCGATTTCAAACACTCCGCCGAGAACGGCAGCGCGAAATCGCGCACGAAATCGCATGCGCTCGCAGGCTCGAGTTCGCCGATGATGCGGTCGGCATGGGCCTGGAATTGCGCCGTCCAGTGAGATCTGACGGTCTTCGGAGATACTGCAGGAAAGATCGCCTTCCGCTCCGACAGGTGCGCCTCGCCGTCCTTGCGCATCATGTTGTGGCCCATCAGCGTATTCATCAGGCCTGCGGGCTGGTGCGATGAGAAGACGCCGATCTGCTTCTCCGAGACGAAGATGTCGTCGCGACTGCAGAGCAGCGTGCTGCCGAGCTGCGGCACGAACGCGATGGGAGCATCGCGGCGCAACTTGGCAAGCGTCGGATAGGGATCGCTCCAGAATGCCGCGACGTCGATATCGATACGAGGCGCAGTGCTCACGGTTTGGCCCTCCCTGTATTCCTCAAGGGTACCGAGGAGCAGAAAGGACGTCTGTCCCGTTGGACAGGGACAGGAAGTGGCGCTGCCTCTCTGCACCTCTCCCCTAGGGAGAGGTGCACTTGCGGGGTCCTAACCGGCTACATAGGTAACAGAATAGACCGGCGACATGGGTAACAGGTCAACTGATCGGCAAGGAGGAGCT